>CAIKWZ010000060.1 GCA_903831255.1 uncultured Alphaproteobacteria bacterium | reverse complement strand
TCCGATCTGGGGTTCGATCGATCCGATCTGGGGTTCGATCGATCCGATCTGGGGTTCGATCGATCCGATCTGGGGTTCGATCGATCCGATCTGGCAGGACGACCTCTCGAGAAGCATTCCTGCTTCAATACAGCTTAGTCGATTGAACGATCTGTTCAGCAGATTTTACTCGGCTTCGGAAGCGGCATGGGGATCAGCCGTCACTGCCAAGACCGGTCTTTCGTTCGCAGACGGTTTTTCGGCGGAGCTGCTGGCGAAGTATGGGATCGATCAGGGGCGGCCTGAGACTTTGATCGGCTTGGATGCGCTGACGAGGCAGCGTTTCCTTTTTGATTGGTATGACGGCCTCAGATCGTTTGGTGGTCGCGATCTTGCTGACCACTGGATGCTGACGGCTGGTTGGTCGCCCGCCCTTTCCCGATCTGCCGGCGCCGGTTCGGGGACTTTGGTCGGGTTGGTGGATTTTTCTCTCGGCGATGACCGAGACGTTTCGCTCCGAGTGGCTGAAACCTCGGGGTACTCGATTTTTGGCGGCGGACATGGCGCGGCAGTTTCAAGCCTGCTCGTGGCTGCTCATGACGGACGAGGCGTCATGGGCATAGCGCCGGGCGCCCGTCTTGCTCTTGGTAATCCGTTTGATGACACTCTGACGGCGAGCTGGGAGGACGTGACCCAGTCCCTGAAGGCGGTTCTTAACGCCGGGGGGGCAATAGCTCAGTCAGCTTCTGGCTATAGAACTAGCGTCGTAAACCTTTCGATCGGGGTGAAGGGATCGACTTTCCATCAAGACTGGCTGGGAGTTTATTCGTCTCTGGCGGGATTGTCGGGCTCAAGGGCTAACCTCACCAATACCGTGTTTGTTCATGGCGCTGGAAACGATGGGGTCTCTCAGTCTGGAAAAATCTCCTGGTCGGGGGATCTCTCCCCTTCGTTCGTTGTTGTTGGATCCGTGGGGCCGACAGGACAGATATCTTCATTTTCCAATCGTCCGGGAAATGCGTGTTTGACGTCCGCGCTCAATAGCGATGCCTGCGGCGTCTACCTTAAGAGCAGGTTCCTCGTTGCGCCGGGTGAGTGGATCCTCACATCAGATGGCTCGGGAGGGTTGGCGCGTCATTCGGGGACCTCGTTCGCCGCTCCTATGGTCACGGGTGCGGTCTCCCTCCTTCACTCAAACTGGGGATGGTTGAAGGATCATCCACGATCCACCCTCGATATTCTGTTCAAGTCTGCCACCGATCTGGGTGAGGCAGGCGTGGACGAGGTCTACGGGCAGGGGCTGTTGAATATCGCCGCCGCCATGGCTCCTTTGGATGTCGCCTCTCTTAAAACGATTGATCCTGTTCGGTCAGGCGCGGAGCGTTTTCTGAATGTCCGTTGGAATGGTCGGGCGGCGGGGGGGCTTTGGAGTTCTGGCGACGCATACTTTGTCGCCTACGAGTCCCTCGATCCAGGTGGAGATGTCGTGTCTTCGGGCGGGGCCTTCAGAGATTTTCGTGTGCCTTTGGCTGCTAAGCTTGCAGACACGACCCGCGTCTTCGATGCGCCGGATATAGGCTTATTGTCCTACATGGCTGATGCATCCATCGGCCTCATGACCCCGCGTAGCGTCAGTCTCGTCTCAGAGGGTTTGGGCATTGATGTGCGGGCGCGCGTTGCTCCCCATCCGGTTGGATATCAGGTTCGAGATGGAGAGTTGCCCTATCGAACAGGAATTGATGTCACGACTTCTGACGGACTGTCGGTTCACCTTGGATCAGGAAATGGCGCTGCGGCCCTCAGCGGTGCGCCTCTGACCTCTGTGACGCGTTTCGACCCCAGACATGGCGGTTTAAACCCAATTCTCGGGTTGGCGTCGGGAGGGGCTTACGCCTCTGTCGGAGCGCAGGTGTCCGATCGTGTCCGAGTGTCCTACGGGGTCGCACAGAGAACCCACGATCCTATCGTCGTCACTCCTGTGTCCCCGCAGGAGATCCATCTGTTTGACGGAATTGAGCCGTATCGCGCCACAGCTTCGCATATCGGGATCGCGACCACTTTGACGCCAACCTTGTCAATGGAAGCGGCCTACACGCGACTGGACGAAGTTCAGGGTGTCATGGGTGTTCGGTCGTTGGATCCGAGTGTTCTCGATGATCGATCTACAACCGACGCCATCTCACTTCAGGGAAGTTGGTCGCTTTCGAGCCGAGTTAAACTGACGGGAGCCGCGACTGGCGCAAGGTCGCGTGAACAAAGTCTCTCGGGTGCTGCGATCGGAGTGGGCGCGGAAGGAATCGTGTCATCCTCTTTTGAGGTTTCTCTCGAAGCCGATCGTATCTGGCGGGATGGCGATCGCGCCCGACTGGCGGTTCTTCAGCCGTTGCATGTTGAGAGCGGGTGGCTGCGGTCCACAGGTGTTGAGGTCCTCGATCGAGATACGGGAGAGTTGGGTCTCGCCTCGCGGACTTTCGCGCTGGACTCGCGAGATCGCCGTTTGGTTCTTGAGGCTGCCTATTCAGCGACAATTCTTGATGGCGCCGGGCAGGTATCTGCGTTCATGCGCAACGAGCTCTCTCCGAGCGCTCAGAGCGATACGTATCCGCGGTCATTGGTTGGCGCAGCGTTTTCGGTCGGTTTCTGATCTCTGTCGCCTGCGGTCTGTGCTTGCTTACGAAGAGCGGACCAGGCCCCCTCCTTTGAGGGGCTGCCGCGGAGAGGCAGTGCGAAACGTCTTCTCTGTGATCTGGTTTTTTGTACCGTCTCCTAGACTGATTGGCGTTAAGGCCGCTCTTTCGCCTGAAGGGATGCATCCGTCCGGCAGAACTGTATGTGTTCGTTTAGACGGTGACGAGATGGAGCTGCCAGGCTGCGGGCAGTGTTCATACAGGTTTGGATCCTGTTAATTTGAGTTAAATTCTCGTGTCTCGTCCAACTTTTGGGCAAGACGTTATCAGTATCTGATGATCCCAGTTGTGTTTGTTGGGGTTCCCAGATGTTTCGAACGCGCTTGCTATCCACTGTCGTTGGAACGGCTGTTTTTCTGTCTGTCTTCGGACCGTCGTCACTGGCTCAGGGGGCCTCCCCGGCGGTGCCTCCCGGTCAGGCGAACAAGCAGACGATTGACACGTCGGTGAAACCGACGACCAGCACGTCGTCGCCTGTCTCGGCTTTCTGGGGCTCTATCGACCCGATTTGGGGTTCGATCGATCCGATTTGGGGTTCGATTGATCCGATTTGGGGGTCGATTGATCCGATTTGGGGTTCGATTGATCCGATTTGGGGTTCGATTGATCCGATTTGGGGTTCGATTGATCCGATTTGGGGTTCGATTGATCCGATTTGGGGTTCGATTGATCCTATCTGGCAGAGCAGTCTCTCGAGCGGCGGGCCCGCACCTGCCGAATTGGGTCAACTGAAAGGTCTTTTCAACGACCTGTATGCTGCGTCTGAGACGGCGTGGGGGGCTAAGGTCACGGCCAAGACCGGGTTGTCGTTTTCAGACGGTTTCGCCTCCGCCGTTCTTGCGAAATATGGCATTGATTTGAGTAACCCCACAACGCTCCTCGGCTTTGATGCGGTGAAGCGGCAGCGCTTTTTCTTCGACTGGTACGACGGTCTGATGACGTTTGCGGGCGTTGATCATCCGGATCACTGGATGCTTACCGCCAACTGGTCGCCCGCTCTGACATCCACTTTGTCAGGCGGATCCAAAACGGTCATCGGGGTCGTCGACTTTACGCTCGGCGCTGACAAGGACCTTCTCGACAATCTTCTCTTTGTCGGAGGCTATAACAATGTCGCAGGTGGGCACGGAGGAGCGGTCGCAAGTTTGCTTGTTGCGGCGCATGATGGTCAAGGGGTTATGGGCATAGCTCCTGGCGCTCAGGTCGCGTTGTCTAACCCTTTCGACAAAACGGGAACGGCGAGTTGGGCGGACGTGACCAATTCCGTCAAAGAAGCGGTCAACGCGAGTGTCTTCTATGCTGCCGATAACAAAAGTATCCGGGCCAGTGTGGTCAACCTTTCGCTGGGTGAGCCTGGAGTGACGTTCAGCAAAGACTGGCTCAATGTCTACAAGACCGCAGGGATCTCGGATAAACTCGGTTCGACAATCTTTGTGCACGGCGCTGGCAATGACGGCGTGTCTCAAAGTGGAATCATAAACTGGGATAACATCAACTCCTACTTTGTAGTCGTCGGGTCTGCTTCGCCATCAGGCGCTATTTCTCAGTTTTCGAACAGACCAGGGGATGCCTGTTTCAACAATAAAAACAATAGTCCTTCTTGTGCTACGCCTCTCAAGAACCGCTTCATGGTTGCTCCCGGCGAATGGATCCTCACCAGTGATGGCGCGGGCGGAGTGACCCGCTATTCTGGAACGTCATTCGCGGCGCCGATGGTGACGGGAACGATTGCTTTGTTGCATACGCGGTGGGGTTGGCTTCGAGACAATCCCAGCGCGACCCTGAATATTCTTTTCAAGACGGCGAGAGATCTTGGCGAACCCGGTGTGGATAACGTCTACGGACAGGGTTTGCTCAACATCGAAGCGGCGTTGTCCCCGCTTGATTTCTCAAGGCTCAATGTCTTTGTGCCGGATAGAAAGGGGAATTTGGTACCTTCACCGCTTGTGAATCAATGGAACACCACAACTCAAAGCTTTAAAACTGAGAACGTCTGGGGTCTCTCGGGCGGGTATTTCGTCGCCTATGAAGATGTCACAAATCTATCTGGCGTGAGGAGTACCTATCGCGACTTCCTGATACCACTCAGTCAAAAAGTGACGGGCACCTACAGGTCTTATGGTGGTGGAAACTGGCAGTTGCAGTCTTATCTTGCTGACCAGTTCTCCTCCTGGTCCACCGGGAATCTGGCAATGGTCGATCTGCCGAACTCGTCCGGCCTCACGATGAAGGCAAGCGTTTCGCCGCTTCCCTTCGGCTACCAGTTGCGGGAAGGACAGTTGCCTTACCAGACCGAGATGGCGATTGTGTCGCCGTCGTCCCTGACCCTGAATTTTGGATCTGGAGGCGGCGCGCGAGCGCTGACGGGACGTCGGGATCTCACCCAGGCTGCGTTTAGTCAGACGACGGGTGGTGTTAATCCGGTTCTTGGTTTCGCTTCAGGCGGGGCCTTCGCCAGCGTAGATGCCCCTCTTTCGGGAGGCGTGCGAATGGGCTTCGGCGTGACCGAGCGGACGTTTGATCCTATCGCTCCCAATCCGGGCACCCCTGAAGAACGGCCAATGTATGCGGGCCTCGATCCGTATCGTGCGCTCGCGAGCCATGTCAGCCTGTCAGCTCCCGTTCGCGATGGGGTGACCGTCTCAGCAGGGTATACCTTCCTCAAGGAAGCTGAGGGTGTGCTCGGCGTTCGTTCTCTCGAGCCTACCATGCTGTCTCAGGGAGCCGAGACAGATGCGGCTAGCCTCGGTGCGGCTTGGAAAGTTGGCGAGGGCATCCAGGTCTCTGGGTCGGCTACTCTCTCAAGGACCCGTCCGCAGGATACGGCCGGCTCTCTTCTGGCGGTGTCACGTGATGGCATTCTTTCGTCCGCCTTTGAAATCGGCCTCGATGCTGAAGGTGTTCTGCGGTCCAACGATCGAATGAGGCTCGCGATTGTTCAGCCGATGCATGTTGAGAGCGGCGCTCTCGCGATGAACAGCTACGAGGTTGTCGATCGAATGACCGGTCGTAGGGATACTGTTGATAGGACATTCGCGATCGATGGTCAGGCTCGAGAACTGGCGCTTGAGGCTTCTTATGCCACTCCTGTTCTTGAAGGTCGCGGCCAGGTGGCGGCGTTTGTAAGGACCGAAACGGCTGGCAAGGAAGGCTTCCGCCGGGAAGCGGATCAAATGCTGGGGGCAAGCTTCAAGTTCGGGTTCTGAAACTTAGGAACTTTCTAATTCCAAGCCGCCCCCATCCTCAGATGGGGGCGGTCTTTTTTGTATTGAAAAAAGCGTGGTTTCGCTTTGTCTTTGAGCCCTCTTTGGATTTACACCAGACAGTACAGGCTGTTTGTGTATGCCCCATGGCGACAAATAGCTCCCAAGCCTATTTCGATTCATTCCTCCTAAGACCACTCTGATCTCATGGTGGGGCTTCTTGGGGAAGGATCTTATCCGCACGCTTGTCGCTCAAATGATACGGATGGGGCGAGCCACTTTGGTCATCTTCCATTCTTGAGCGACATAGTCACCTCCGACTGACCTGACCCCAGTATCTCCGAGAAATCATGTGATAGAAAAACACATAGTTGGGATCAGGCTTTATCCGACTGGTAGGACTCTTGCGGTACCTTCAATCTGTGTTCTTGCGGGGTCTGCAGTATGCGTTTCATCATCTGCATCGCACTATTGGTCGTTGCGACTGTTTTCTCGATTGAGGTTCGCGCCGAGGTCAACCCTCAAGAGGGAAGGGGCTCCATCAAGGAGCAATTAGACGCTGCTAAGTCTATGTTTATGGTCGATCCGCGTGGAGCTTTAAATGTCGCGCTTGGCTTAGAGGACGTGTTGGGAAGTCCGCGTCTTGGTACGCAAGAGGCTGAGACTTATGCGTCTGTCATGCGTATAAAGGGTGAGGCCCTTAATCGTTTGAACCGCCCCCAAGAGGCAATCGCGAGTTTAGATCATGGTCTTTCTCTTTTTCCAGACGACGCTCAATCAATAGTATACGCAGATCTTCAATCTGCTCGAGCCTCCTCTGCGCGGGCGATGGGTGACTATGCGGGCGCGCTGAGCCGCCTCCAAGCGGCCTATAAGATTTACGTCCGTTCCGGTGAAGCGCGTAGTGCATATGTCGGACTTCTTAGGATTGGGCAAGTTTACGACGATGCAAGGAATTATGAAAAAGCCCTGTATTATTATCTGTCCCCCTCCGATTCTTTCTCTAAAGACGATTCTCTAAATTTATCTAATTTTAATAATATA
>CAIKWZ010000059.1 GCA_903831255.1 uncultured Alphaproteobacteria bacterium | reverse complement strand
CCAAACCTATCGCATCAGCACCCGTACGTTCTGCATACTCAGGCATCATACCGCCGGAACCACGGGGAAAACCAATAATGGGCGCCTTCACCCCAAGGTCACGTAATCGACTGATCAGTTTTCTCGTCGGCTCAATCACCCAAGCGTCAAAAACATCTTCAGGTAGGCCCTCTGCCCAGCTGTCAAACAACATGACGACATCGGCGCCTGCTTCCACCTGCATGTGAAGATAATGAGCGGACACATCTACAAGGCGATCGAGGATCCGCTCCAATTCAGATGGATTTCGATAACCGAACTGACGAGCCAGGGTTTTATCAGTGCCGCCTCTTCCCTCAATCGCATAAACGGCGACGGTCCAGGGAGCTCCTGCAAAACCTATAAGCGTCGCATCGTTAGAAAGTTCAGCGCGAACGCGAGACACAGTCTCTCCAATAGGAGCCAATCGATTCATAGCTGTTGAAAGACTAACGGCCTCTAGATCTCGACCGCGCTCGACCGGATCAACTCGGGGGCCTTCACCTTCGAGAAATCGTACACCCCGTCCCAGAGCGTCAAGAACCAGCAGAATATCGGCGAACAGGATAGCGCCATCCATGTCATAGCGTCTGACAGGCTGAAGTGTCGCTTCGGCAGCAAGGGAAGGGGAGTAGCAAAAGTCCAGAAAGTCACGAGCTCTTGCTCTGAGTTCGCGATACTCCGGGAGATGTCGTCCTGCTTGCCTCATGAGCCAGACCGGAGGCGTTTCGTCCTTCACGCCACGCAGCGCTCTCAAAAGTTTTTTGTCGCGCATTTCGGCTTCACTTGTCTGATTAAGGAATAAGACTCTTAAAGAGAGATTCTAGTGTCTTCTAGTCGGTCGATAACTTGATCATCGCTGACAGGCGGCTGGTTACCCACAGCCTCATTCACATCAATGATTGTGGTGCGGGGTCGACACCCCATAAGCGCTGTCACGAAAAAACATAGTTAACAGCGTCTTAAGAACGCCTTTTGGCGACTGGTTAAAAAGTGATTAACAGACGAACGACCACTCGTCATGGAGCTCACATGTCGAGAACGCTGTGAACGAAAAGTGGTGAGCCGACTCCATCGAAAGTTGTTAACAGAAGCTCCTCAGAAGGCTAACCAGTCCATTGAGTAATTCAGTCAGGACCGGCGCATGTCGCTAGAAACGTATTTCAACGTTCACCTCGTTTCTGACTCCACCGGGGAGACTTTGAATGCTGTGATGAGGGCTGCTTGCGCTCAGTTCGATCACGTCGCACCTCTCGAACATAACTACTACCTGATCCGTTCGAAACGGCAGCTCGAGCGAGTCCTGAAGGAGATAGAAAGCGCACCTGGGGTGGTCTTCTACACCATCACGAATGAGGAACTTAGAACCTATCTCGAGAACTACTGCAGAGCCATATCGTGTCCGACGTTACCCGTCATTGATTCAGCTGTTGATGTTCTAAGCCGATACTTGGGCCTCAAATCCGCTCACAAAGTCGCTGGTCAGCATCACCTTGATGCGGAGTACTTTGCACGGATGGAATCGATCAACTTCGCCCTCCAGCACGATGATGGTCAAAACACTTTGACCTTGAGAAACGCTGATGTGGTGCTGGTGGGCGTTAGCCGCACGTCCAAGACGCCGACCTGTGTTTACCTTGGAAATCGCGGAGTGAAGGCCGCCAACATTCCAATCGTGCCGGGAGTTGAGCTTCCCGAGGAAATTCTGTCGGATAACGCTCCATTGGTTGTCGGCCTGAAGATAACCCCTGATCGTCTCGTTCAGATCAGAAAGCATCGTCTTTTGTCGCTGCAAGAACAGCATGAAACGGTTTATGCTGACGAAGATGCGGTGAAGAATGAACTCGTTCACGCCAACAGGCTGTTTGTGCGAATGAAATGGCCGACAATTGATGTCAGCCGGCGATCAGTTGAGGAAACAGCCGCAGCAATCCTGAACATCATTCAGGAGAGCAGGCGATGACCCAAGACGCAACCTCGCACAGGCGTCTGATCCTTGCTTCCCAGAGCAAAATCAGACGTGAACTGCTGTCGAACGCCGGGATTGATTTCGAAACGATGACATCTCACGTTGATGAAGTCGCCGCGAAAGACGCGATGCGAAGCGATGGCGTAAGTCTATCGGATCAGGCTGTCATTCTCGCTGAGATGAAAGCCCTTCGGGTAAGTCAGACAATGCAAGGAATTGTGATTGGCGCAGACCAAATCCTCGATCTTGATGGCAAAGGTTTCGACAAACCATCGACCCGCCATGAAGCCAAGGAGCGTCTCTTGGAGTTATCTGGCAGATCGCATTATCTTCAAACGGCGGTCGTTGGGTGCATCGAGGGACGGGTGGTCTGGAAACACCTGGTCCGGCCACGCTTAACAATGAGACGGCTGGCACCTCAGTTTATAGACGATTTTGTGGAGGCTGAAGGCGACGACATACTAGCCAGCGTCGGAGCTTATCAGATCGAAAAGACCGGAATTCATCTGTTCGAACGTATAGAGGGAGATTACTTCTCAATCTTAGGCCTGCCGCTATTGCCCCTGCTAGCCTGGCTTCGGGAAATCGGTGCGGTACGCACATGAAGATCTCGGGACGCACGCAGCTTTATGGAGTTGTCGGAGATCCGGTATCTCATTCTCTCTCACCGCTGATCCACAACCGATGGCTGCAAGAGCAGGCCATTGATGCGGTTTATGTCCCACTGAGGCTGAGCTCACCGAAAGCCTCAGACGATCTCCAGGCATTGAGAAGATCGGGATTTATGGGTCTGAATGTGACCCTCCCCCACAAACTCGATGCAGCACAAGCGGCCTCCGAACGAACGGACCTTGTCGAACGTATCGGAGCTGCGAATACGCTTGTGGGAAGGGATAACGGAGACTGGATTGCGCATAATACGGATGTGGAAGGGTTGGATCGGGCGCTTGGACACCTCAATATAAAGGCAGTGAACAAAAAGCCCATTGTCGTGATCGGAGCTGGCGGCGCAGCGAGGGCTGCCAGCGTGACGCTTGAACGTTTAGGGGCAATTATTCGACTGATAAATCGCACCCCAGAGCGCGCAGAAGAAATGGCGGGAGATCTCGGAATATCACCGGAGATCGGGGGATTATCTGATTTGCAGGCGTTTTCAGAGGACGCAGCGCTTATCGTGAACAGCGCAAGTTTCGGACATTCCGGTTCCATTGAACTCCAGCTATCGCCAGGCGAGGGGAGACTGTTTTTCGACATGTCGTACGGCCCGGCGGCTCAGAACGGCCTACAAATAGCTTCAAACGCGGGCTGGCGAGCCCATGATGGCTTACCGATGTTAGTGTATCAGGCGGCAGCGTCCTTCCGACTGTGGTTTAACTGTGAGCCCGATGTTGAAGACGCACTGGTCCGCTGTCGGTCGGCGGTGTCATTAGGAGCTTGAATGATCAAGCTGGGTCTCACCGGCTCCATAGGGATGGGCAAGTCGACAACTGCGTCGATGTTTTCAGCTCGAGGCGTGCCGGTTTACGACGCTGATGCGGCGGTTCATCAAGTCTACGCCCCTGGAGGAGCGGCTGTTAAGGCGGTGAGTGAGGCGTTTCCAGATGTCCTCGACGCTCAGGGCGGTATTGACCGCTCGAAACTGCGTGAGCGGGTAGTTGGCGATTCTGAAGCGATGAAGCGTCTGGAACAAATCATTCATCCGATAGTTTCGGGTCTTCAGGTATCGTTTCTCGAAAAGGCGGTGTCGCAGGGTGCTGAAATCATCGTTCTGGACGTGCCTCTGCTTTACGAGACCGGTGGCGATAAGCGTGTCGATTATGTGGTTGTCGTCACGGCCCCAGAGGATGTTCAGCGTGAACGTGTCCTGGCTCGAGGTCAGTTAACCCCCGCGCAGCTGGGTGAGATTTTGACGCGTCAGCTTCCAGATAAAGAGAAACGTCAGCGGGCAGATTTCGTGATCGACACCAGTCTCGGCCTTGAATACGCAGAGGCTCAGGTCGACGCAGTTCTGCGTACGCTCAGGAGCGATGTGGCGACTGCAGGCGTTTGGAGTGAGGATCGCAAGGGGTGATACGGTGATGAGAGAGGTCGCGTTCGATACGGAGACGACCGGTCTCGACCCTAAGTCGGGAGATCGAATTGTAGAGCTCGGCTGCGTGGAAATGATCAATCGCATGCCGACGGGGCGAGAGTTCCAGATCTACGTGAATCCTGGTCGTCCCGTCAGCGAGGCGACGGTGAGGATCACCGGGATCACCAATGAAATTCTCCGAAATAGGCCTCCGTTCTCCCATCCTGACGTCGTCGACAGACTAATGGACTTTCTGGGAACCGATCCGATCGTCGCTCATAATGCAGAGTTTGACAGGATGTTTTTGAATTCAGAGCTTTGCCTGCTGGGGCGCTCTGAAGTGCCCAAAGATCGCTTTATTGACACCCTTGTTCTTGCTCGCCAGCACCGGCCTGGATCACCCGCATCGCTGGATGCGGTATGCAAACGCTTTGGCGTTTCCATCGAGGGACGGGAGTTGCATGGAGCTTTGAAAGACGCCCGTCTTCTCTCCATGGTTTATCTGGAACTGACGGGCGGGCGCGAGCACGCCTTTGAATTCTCATACCACGTCAGACCGGATCAGGAACGCGCTCCATCGGAACGACGCGCACAGCGTCATAGCAAGAACCGGTCAAGACTGACCTCTGACGAAGCCAAAGCTCACCAGAGGTTCATAGAAGGCATGATACCTGACGCCATCTGGCTTTCCGACTACGCGGTCGACCGATGATTCCAATTACGCAGAGGTAGGCTGCTCGGCGCCAGATGAAGGTCTTTGAGCGGACAGCTGTTGGCGATAGAGGCCGACGAAGTCGATCGGATCTATGAGCAGAGGCGGATGACCTCCTTCACGCGTGATTTCGGCGATCACTCTGCGCGCAAAGGGGAAAAGAAGCCTCGGGCACTCTACGAGGAGCATTGGCTCAATATCCTGCTGACGGGCATCCTGTAGCTGGAATATGCCCGTATAGATCAGCTCAATGATGAAAACGACCGATTCCTGGCGCTTGGCCTTGGCCGAGAGCCTCAGATCGACGCTGAATATTCCCTCCTGAGGAGAACCGGGATCAACCCGAACATCGATCCCCAACTCAATCTCCGGTGATTGAGCGCCCTGTTGAGAAGCCAAAATACCAGGATTTTCAAACGAAAGGTCTTTTGCAAACTGCGCCAGCACGCGGATCATCGGCGTTTTTAGCTCAGAGCCCGGTTGAGACGTCTGTTGATCGATGTCTGGAGTGGCGTCGGTCATGAAGATTCCAGGGGAGTTTATCGGGAAAGACGAACGAGGCGGCTATCATGTGCAGGCGATACGAGCAACCAAAGGCTGACTCAAGGCCATTTGTGCTTATATTGCGTACACATCCCGAACTGGAAGCGGGACGGCTAGAGACACAAGAAGGCGCACCTTGAACATCGAGATCATTATCCTTACCGCCGTCGCGGTGTTTGTGATATCCCGCCTTTATTCTGTTCTTGGACAGAAGACGGGAGCGGAGCCGCCGGCGCGCACGCGCCGAGAGTCAGTACGACGGGCGCCGGAGCCGTCAGAGGATGGGGCAGAGACGGCGTCGCCGGTCAGGCTCAGGCCCGCGTTCACGGGCGAAGCGGCTGCAGGCCTTGAAGCCATCGCGTCGATTGATCCGACATTCTCGCCGGATGAATTCATCCGAGGGGCGCGCCGGGCTTATGAGTTGATCGTGTCGGCGTTCGCTGATGGCGATCGTGAAGCTCTGAAGACACTGGTCGATCAGGATGTATTCGAGGCCTACAGCGACGCTATATCCGCGCGAGAAGAAACGCCGTCCGAGCCGATGCGTCTGCTCCGGATAAGGAAGGCCTCAATAGCGGAGGCCGAACTCGCGGGAGGCCGTACGGGTTTGGTCTCGGTATCCTTTGAGGCAGAGCTGAGCGATGGTGAAACGACAAGAGAGGCTCGCGAAATTTGGACCTTTAAACGTAACCTCTCGAGCAAGGATCCCAACTGGCTTCTGGATGAAGTGTCCGCCATGGCCTGAAGGCCTTCCTCGCCGATCATTGAAGGACGAGGGTGCAAGGGTTTGGGTGTAGGAGTTCATGGTCCGACGTCTGGGCGATCAGGAGCTTGGATTGTGGCGGCGGGTCGCGAGGACCGTTCGCCCATTGGAGGAGCGCGAGCCAGTCCGGGTGTCGTCCGTAAGTGAGCTTGAAACGGAATTCGGTGCTCTTCTGACGACAGATGAGACGCCACCCCCAGGCAATGGGCCTCTTAGCGCCCGAAGGAAGACGCCCGTCGTCGTTAAAAGCCTGCCGGTCACGCGACCCGGACGGCTAAACTCCATCGGTGGAAAACCACAGTCTCCGCCGGCGAACATGTCCGGGCTGAAGCGGGTTCGCAGAAGTCGCGTCGAGGTGACGGCGCGCCTGGACCTTCATGGATTGACTGAGGATGAAGCTATTCGTGAGTTGACGAGCTTTGTCATTCGTCAGCAGGCCGTTGGGTGTCGTTGCGGGCTTGTCATCACAGGGAAGGGACGCCAGGGGGCGGGACTTCTCAAACGACGCTTCGTGGACTGGTTATCTGTCCCCGACATAAGGCCTGCGGTATCTGGCTACTCGATCGCAGGTCATCGGCACGGTGGTGAGGGCGCTTATTATCTGTTCTTCAGGTCGGCGAAGTAAGGGTGCGGGCCGCTTTTTCCTCAAGCCCGGATCGGGACGATCGACTGATCAGAATGTCCGCCACGGCGTCAAGACTTGCCCCCCGCGACCGGAGGCCGACCAGAAGATGATAGAGAAGGTCTGCAGCCTCCGCGGCGACTGATCCGGCATCCTGACCGGCGATAGCAAGGGCGGTTTCAACGGCTTCCTCACCGAGTTTTTTTGCGCACGCGGAGGGTCCCAAGCCAAGAAGTTGAGAGGTGTAGGACCGATTGTTTGGAGCGCTAGCGCGATCGTCAATCGTCTTGGCAAGATCTCCAATGGCGGCCGCCAGCCGATCCCCGGATCCAAGCGGCGGGGTGGGGATTGTCATGAGGTTTCCTTTCTGGGCAATCGAACCGGTGCGCCAGCTCGTGCGATCGCCTTTTTGGCTTCCGATACGCTCACCTCGCCGAAATGAAATATTGAGGCCGCCAAAACGGCGTCTGCCCCGCCTACGACGATGGCTTGGGCCATATGCTCGGCGTTTCCAGCCCCACCGGACGCAATAATGGGGACTGACGACACCCTTCGAGCGGCCTGCAGCAGCTGAAGATCATATCCCTCCTTGGTGCCGTCACGATCCATAGAGGTGAGGAGTATTTCTCCCGCTCCCAGCGACACGACATTTCGGATGAACTCAATCGCGTCGATCCCGGCAGACCGCCGGCCTCCATGGGTATAGACGCCCCACTTTGGATCTCCACTCTCGGGGCTTCGTCGGACATCGACCGCAACAACCACCGCCTGTCTTCCCACTTTTCGCGCGCATGCGGATACGATCTCGGGTTCGATGACGGCGGCGGTATTGATCGCGACCTTATCCGCCCCCGCTCGTAGCATCGTGACCATGTCGTCAGGGGTACGCACTCCGCCCCCGACGGTCAGGGGCATGAAACACTCATCCGCTGTTCTCTCAATAACCTCGAGCATGGCGCCGCGTCCTTCTACAGACGCTGTGATGTCGAGAAAGCAGAGTTCATCCGCTCCTTGGGAGTCATAGGCGCGGGCGAGGGATACAGGATCTCCAGCATCTTTCAGATCAACGAACTGCACTCCTTTCACGGTGCGTCCGTCCTTAACGTCCAGGCATGGAATGACTCTAACTTTTAGCATGTCAGTCTCTCTGGCCTCATGGAACGACCTCGGTCATCCCTCCGCTAGCGCACCGACTCAAGAGCGAGGGCAGGTTGGATATCGCCGTCATAAAGCGCCCGACCCAAAATGGCCCCGCCAATAGGTCGACCCGTGCGCCTTTTCAGATCAATCAGATCCTGAACATCTCTGACGCCCCCTGACGCTACGACTGGAATTGTCACCGCATCAGCAATCGATCCTGTAAGGGTGATGTTTACGCCGGTTTTTGCTCCGTCTCGTCCGATGTCTGTAACGATGATGGCGGACACCCCGCAACCCTCAAAGACCTTGGCTAGCTCAACGGCCGAGACAGTCGTGTCCTCACCCCAGCCCGCTACCGCAACCTGACCGTTCCGACAGTCGACGCCAACAGCAATGCGATCCGGAAACATTCTGGCTGCAGATTTCACCAGGTCAGGATCTCTGACCGCGGCAGTCCCGAGCACGACCCTGTAGACGCCCGCGGTTAACCACCGTTCGATCATGGCGAGATCCCGGATGCCCCCACCTAACTGCACCCGTGCGCCTGTCGAGGACAGAATGCCCGCTACCGCATCCTCGTTCACAGGATGGCCTGCGAACGCGCCATTGAGATCGACAACATGTAGATGATCAAAACCCAACCTGAAAAAGGCCGCGGCCTGCTCCGATGGATTGTCATTAAAGGTTGTGGCCTGATCCATCCGGCCATGAAGCAATCGAACGCATTGACCGTCTTTCAGATCAATGGCGGGGAACAGGATCATGATGTTGAGTTTCCGTCAGAGGTGAGGGCCGTTGTATTGCTCATCCGGGCCGCCAGTTCAGGAAATTCGCAAGAATCCTCTGGCCGATTGCTTGACTTTTTTCCGGATGAAACTGCGTTCCGAACAAAGGCCCCCGAGCAATCGCAGCAGTGATGGAACCGCCATAATCGGTTCGGGCGGCAATGTCTTGCTCCTCCAAAGGAGTCATCGCGTACGAGTGGGTGAAATAAACGTGGGGGCCGTCTCCCAAACCGGCAAGAACAGGATGGTCGTTCACCGTGATCAGCGTGTTCCAGCCCATGTGGGGGACGGGAAGATGAGAGGGGGTGGGACGAAGTCGTCCTACGGATCCTGAGATCCAGTCGAGTCCGGGTGTGATCTGGTCTTCCTCGCCGAAGGTCGCCAGGAGCTGCATCCCGACACAAATCCCCATGAACGGTCTGCCATGGGTGAACACCGCTTCGTGAATGGCTTCGATAAGCCCTGACCGGTTGCGCAAAGCTGTCGCACAGTCCGCATAGTGCCCGACGCCCGGAAGCACGATCCCGTCGACAGACCTCAGTTCGTCAGGATCGTCCGTTACGATCGTGGACACGTTTCCGGTGCCCGACAAGGCGGCTCGCTCGAGAGCCTTTCGTACGGACCGCACATTTCCGGATCCGTAGTCCACTATTGCAATTCGCGTCATGGATTTTCTTGAACGTACAAAAGCTGCTGGCTTCGCGTTTCCCCCTAGAGTGAACCCTTGGTTGAGGCAACCGATCCGTTCAACCTATCATCGATGACGAGCGCAGACCTAAAGGCCCGGGCTGCGGCCTTGAATGACGCCTCAGCGATGTGGTGAGAGTTTTCGCCGTAAAGAAGCTCCAGGTGAAGGCAGGCCCCGGAGTTCATGGCGAGGGCCTGGAAGAACTCCTTGAACAATTCCGTATCAAGGTCTCCCACCTTGTCGCGACCAAACGCCACCCGCCAGATCAGGTAAGGACGATTGCACAAGTCGACGGACGCCCGCACCAGCGTTTCATCCATCGGAACGTAGCTGTGACCAAAACGCGTGATCCCAGAGTAGGACCCGGCGGCCTCTCTTATGGTCTGCCCAAGGACGATCCCGACATCCTCAACGGTGTGATGGGCGTCGACATGGAGGTCCCCCTCCGCTTTCAGGCTCAGGTCTATTGCAGAATGCTTTGAGAAACTCTCGAGCATGTGGTCAAAAAATCCGACACCCGTGCTGATCTCGGAAACGCCATGCCCGTCGATATTCACACTCAGGGAGATGCGTGTTTCGCGCGTCGCCCGGTTTGCTGCAGCTGATCTTACAAACTGGCTCATGTCGCCCTGCGTATCCCTATGGTCCAAAAGTGGCCTGTCGGCCCCTCAGTTCAACCGCTCCTGGCGCGCGATATTCTGAGAGTTGACCCGTCTCTCTAGCTGCTATTGCTTAATCCTTCGCAAGCTGGTGCGCCAGCCGGGAAGGGCCGTTTTGGGAGATGGCGACCATCGCAGCCGCCTATCGCAATTCCGTTGCGCACGTCGCGATCAGGCCCTAGCTGTCGAGCTGACGGAAACGACGGAAACGAACCTATGACCAAATCGGCTGAATGGCACTCAACCACCATCCTGGCGGTCAGAAAGTCTGGGAAGTTGGTTATCGTGGGTGATGGTCAGGTCTCCATGGGAGATGCCGTCATGAAGGGGAACGCGAAAAAGGTTCGCCGATTGGGCGAACGCGGAGAAATCATTACGGGCTTCGCTGGCGCCACGGCGGATGCATTCGCTCTGTTTGAACGATTGGAGCAGAAGCTGGAACGATTCCCTGCCAATCTCCTCAAAGCCAGCGTGGAGCTGGCGAAAGATTGGAGAACGGATCGTTACCTTAGGAATCTGGACGCTCTGATTATAGTCGGCGACGCCGCCAACCTCCTCATCCTGACTGGCCGCGGAGATGTTCTTGAGCCGGAGCACCCAGTCGCCGCAATCGGATCTGGAGGAAACTACGCCCTCGCCGCAGCGAGGGCATTGTACGAGTATGAACCCGACCCTGAAAAGATTGCGAGGCAAGCGATGCAGATCGCCTCGGAGATATGCGTTTATACGAACAATAATCTAGTGCTCGAAACGATCGGCGCCCGGTCGGCAGAATGATCATCGCCGTTTACCCCAGCTCCATTCGTTCAGCTGCGAGTGACGATCGCAGGAGACTTCACCTTTGAACGGTCACCATAGGATCGCCGGCGGCCTTGCCCTGTAAGTGCGGTGTCCCTGTTTAGTAATCTTGTTTCCGGAATAGGCTTCATGTCGGATCTGACACCAAAAGAGATAGTCGCAGAACTCGATAGACATATCGTCGGTCAGGCGGAGGCCAAACGGTCTGTCGCCCTGGCGCTGCGAAGCAGATGGCGGCGAAAGCGGCTTCCTGAAAGCCTTCGTTCAGAGGTGACGCCCAAGAATATACTCCTTATTGGGCCGACAGGCGTCGGGAAAACGGAAATCGCCAGACGTTTGGCCAAGCTGGTCCGCGCCCCATTTCTGAAGGTTGAGGCAACTAAGTTCACCGAGGTCGGATATGTTGGTCGGGATGTCGAGCAGATAGTCCGCGATCTTATCGAAGCGGCGGTGACGATGGTTAGAGACAGTCATCGCCGTCAGCTGCAGACCCGAGCGCATGAAGCAGCGGAGGAACGAGTTTTGACAAGTCTCGTTGGAGCCGGAGCGCAGCCGTCGACTAGGGAGGCCTTTCGCCAGAAGCTTAGGCGAGGCGAACTTGACGACAAGGATATCGACGTAGATCTGGCGGAAGCCTCTCCCGCGCTTGGAGGGTTTGAGATCCCTGGCCAGCCGGGATCCAATGTAGGCATGATGAATCTTGGCGAGCTTCTGACCAAAGGATTCGGAACGCGAACCCGTCGCGTGCGCCTTAAGGTGCGAGAGGCGTTCAAACCGCTTCTGGTCGAAGAGGGCGACAAGCTCCTCGATCCTGATGCCGTGGCGAAAGAGGCCATCCAGCTCACCGAAGAGGAGGGAATCGTCTTTCTGGATGAGATCGACAAAATAGCGGTCAGAGCCGAGAGGGGTGGAACCGACATCTCGCGGGAGGGGGTCCAGAGAGATCTGCTGCCCCTCATTGAAGGCACAACGGTCTCAACCAAGTATGGGCAGGTACGGACCGATTTCATCCTCTTTATCGCCTCGGGTGCGTTTCACGTGTCCAAACCGTCCGACCTTCTGCCAGAACTGCAGGGGCGACTGCCGATACGTGTCGAGCTTCATCCCCTGGGAAAGGACGATTTCCGGCGGATCCTGACCGAGCCGGAAGCGAACCTTACGCTTCAATACACGCAGCTTCTCGCTACAGAAAATGTCAGCCTCTCCTTCGAGCCGGAAGCCATCGACGCGATCGCCGAGATTGCCGTTGCCGCCAACGATCGACTTGAGAATATTGGCGGACGTCGTCTTCAGACGGTCATGGAGCGCCTCCTCGAGGAGGTCAGCTTTCATGCCCCTCAGTCTGAAGGACAGAATATTGTGATCTCAGCCACCTATGTGTTCGAGCGCCTCTCGTCGCTTGTCGACGATCCCGAGGCGTCCAAATACATTCTTTAAACGGTGTTTGGGACCCTGGGGAGATGTTTGTCCTAGGTGACGAGGCCTGACGCCTTGCCCAGCGCGTGAAGAGATGTTGCGGGACGCGGCCCGATATGAGTGATCACCTCGTGCGCTGCAAGGTTTCCCAATCTGGCTGAGTCCGGGAGAGACAGGCCGTGAGTCAGTCCGAACAGAAATCCGGCTGCGTACTGATCCCCGGCCCCTGTGGCGTCGACGACTTTATCCACTCGATTGGCTGGAGCCGTCCAGGTTTCGGATTCCGCGATGACGACCGAACCGAGCTCTGAACGGGTGACTGCCGCCAGCCGGCTATCCCGGCGCACGGCGGAGACCGCTTCGTCAAAACTCTCGGTCTCGTAAAGCGCGAGTAGTTCGCTTTCATTGGCGAAAACAAGATCAACATGTGATTTCACCAGGTGTATGAAGCTGCTTCGGTGACGCGTCACGCAGAACACGTCTGACAAAGTCAGCGCAACTTTACGCCCAGATGCTTTGGCTATTTCGCAGGCATGAACGAAGGCTCGCTGTGCCGACGGTTTGTCGAACAGATATCCCTCAAGATAAAGCCATTCTCCCCCCGCGATAACATCCGTGCGGACATCGGCCGCTGCAAACTCCGTCGAAGCCCCAAGAAAGGTGTTCATCGACCGCTCGCCGTCGGGCGTCACTGCAATCATCGATCTGGCCGTCGCGGGACCACCGATCAGCGGGTCGCCAAAGAAGTCAGCTCCGACGCGCCTCATGTCTGAGATATAGATCGCTCCGGTCTGATCGTCTGCGACCTTGCCGAGAAACGCTGCTCTTGCCCCAAGGCTGCAAAGACCGGCGATCGTATTGCCCGCTGAACCCCCGGATGTTTCGGTTCTGTTGTCGGGAAGCACACCGTAGAGATAGGCGCAGCGCGCCTCATCGATCATGTTCATTCTCGCCTTGGGAATCTCATGTTTCACCAGAAACGAATCGTCCACCGGGGCGATAACGTCCAGGATAGCGTTTCCTAGAGCCACGACGTCGTATGCTGCGCCCATCGGTTTTCTCCTTGAATCAGGACGATCAACCTGAAACATCGTCACGGTGGTCTTTAGGACTGATCGATTTCCTAATGCAAGATGTTCGGGTTTTCCTAAATGAAGACGGCTTTTATCCTCACGGCGGGCAATCTTAGACCAGGGGCGTCCGATCGTCGCTCTGACGCAGATCTCGTTGACCGGCAGGCGGAGCTTCTCGACATCGCGAGTCGCCCTTACGGAATTCGGGTTCAATCGGCGGTCTGGTCAGATTTGGACCCTTCCTCATTTGAAGGGGAGGCGGTGCTCCCTCTTACTGTATGGGATTATCAGGAACAGCCGGAAGCGGTCATGGATTTATTGCAATCCCTGACTGACGCAGGCGTTCCGGTTTTCAACCCCCTGTCCCTTATCCGCTGGAATAGTCGAAAGACATATCTGCAGGAGCTTGAGGCCGCCGGGGTGCCAGTGGTGCCGACCATATGGTCTGAGGAACCCACTGCAAACGAGGTAATGGCCGCGTTTGCGGCATTTGAAACAGAGACCGTGGTCGTCAAACGGCAAGTTGGCGCAGGCGCGCGTGGTCAGGTTCTTTTGTCTCGATCATCCCCGCCATCTGAAGGGCGGGTTCTTGATCGTCCTGGAATGATCCAGCCATTCATGTCCTCCATCCGCGATGAGGGAGAGTATGCCTTTATCTTCGTCGAAGGTCGGTTCAGCCATGCTGTGGTTAAAAGGCCGGCGCCAGATGATTATCGGATTCAGACGAGGTTTGGTGGAACGTCCACACTTTACACTCCGACAGAAAAAGACCTTGAACAGGCGCGTCAGGTTCTAGGCGCGGCGCCGGAACGTCCGCTCTATGCTCGGGTCGACATGGTTCGTGATAGTCACGGCGTTTTACGCCTGATGGAACTTGAGGTTTTTGAGCCTTTTCTCTTCGCGCACCTTGGAGATCAGTTCGGGAAGATGTTCGCGCGGGCCTTAAGCGATCGTCTTTCAGCAGGCTGACAGGCTCAATCTGAACCGAACGCTCAGATCGCCGACTGCCCGTGGCGCCCTTGGACCATCGAAGGGGGATCAGTTTGTGTCGGTCTTCTCGGGGTACACGCAGAGATCTGAAATGACGCAGTCTCCGCAGCGGGGTCGTCGGGCAATACAGGTGTATCGCCCATGGAGAATGAGCCAGTGATGGGCGCCTTGGCGATACGCTTCAGGGGTACGTTTCATAAGACGCGCCTCGACCTTGTCTGGCGAAGTTTCCTTGACCAGGCCAGTTCGGTTAGCGACCCGAAATACATGGGTGTCGACAGCGATTGTCGCCTCTCCGAAGGCTTCTGAGAGAACAACGCTGGCCGTCTTGCGGCCCACTCCGGGCAGCTTTTCCAGACATGTGCGATCCTTCGGCACGATCCCCCCATGCTCGTCTATCAGGATCCGAGAAAGGGCGACCACGTTTCGAGCTTTCATCCTCCACAGGCCTATGGTTCGGATATGGTCCGCCACTTTGTCTTCGCCCAGCTCCACCATCTTCTGGGGTGTGTCCGCGGCGCGGAAGAGGCCGGCTGTTGCTCGATTGACGGCGACATCTGTCGCCTGCGCTGAGAGAACCACGGCTACAAGAAGCGTATACGGGCTTGAGAAGACGAGTTCTGTCCGTGGGTCTGGACGGTCGGCTGCGAGGCGCTCAAACACCTCGGCTGTCTCCACGAGGGTCAGGAGCTGCCTGGTCCGTGGCCTGGGACGGGCGCGCTCGGCGCCGGGTGCTAAGGGAGTTTTTTTGCGCAAGGGGGTTGGGTCCCGGTTCAAGTCATGTTGTCGTGCGACAGTCTATGGGGGATCGTTGATCCGTTCAAAGGCCGTTGGTCGTCATGTCATCGAGCTTTGTCTATATGGATGCCGTTCTATGGCACTCCCGGTCGCTGAGCCCGACGGGTTTTCGATGGATGATGACGCTTATCGGCGCCTGGAGTCTCGCTCTCGCCAGTGTGTTCTTAGTCGTCGGGGCGTACCCGGTGGCGGGATTTCTGGGCGGGGAGATCCTGCTTCTCTTTATTTGTTTCAAGCGTGTCATTCGGAGTAGAAGTGTCCGGACGCATGTGCGCGTGACCTCGCGGGCCGTGGAAATCGATTATGTCGACGACGCGGAGCGGGTCCGTTCGAAGAGAATTCCGGCGCCATTAAGGAGTGTGGAGATCATAGACGCCGGTCGGGCTGGAGTGTTGCGCATCCGGGGGCCGAACGATGAAGTTGCAATAGGCGATTGTCTGACCGACAGCGAACGACGTGATCTCGCCAGGCGGTTGCGGCTCGCGCTCAGGGAAGCGACCCGTCAGGTTTCGTATTGAAGGAACGTCCCGGATGACAATCGAGTATCTGCATACGATGTTGAGAATTGGCGACCTCGATGCCGCCTTGGCCTTTTTCTGCGATGGCCTTGGATTAAAAGAGGTGCGCCGATCGGACCATTCGGCAGGACGATTCACTCTGATCTTTCTTGCATCACCGACGGACCTGGAGCGTTACGGGATGGAGACGCCTCTAACATCCTCGCTCGCTCCCGGTTTGCCCATGATCGAGCTCACGCACAATTGGGATGAAACCGAGTACTCAGGCGGCCGAAACTTTGGCCACCTTGCCTATCAGGTATCGGATATCTACGCGGCTGTTGAGAAGCTGGCGTCCATGGGGGTTGTCATCAACCGACCGCCGCGCGATGGGCGAATGGCGTTTGTCCGATCGCCGGATGGGATTTCAGTTGAGCTTCTCCAGAAAGGGGCGCCCAAACCTCTCGTCGAACCGTGGAAGAGCGCCCCCAATATTGGCGAGTGGTGACGACAGTCGACGTTCGGCCTGGGTCGCCTGTTCCCGCGCGTCATCATGATGTGCCCAGGGATTTGAAGGTTGGCCAATCGGCCAAAGGTGGGGGGGAGGGGGGGCGTCCCCAGTGAGCCTCCAGCAATTTGGCGATCCGCAGGACTGTCAGATCCCCACCTTCGGGTCCTATGATCTGAATTCCGCAAGGTGGGCTGCCAGGAGATCTTGGGGTCGGGATAACCACGGATGGAAGATGACAAAGGCTCGAAAGAGCGATCCAGCCGTGGGATAGGTAGTGGAAGTACGGTCGTCCATCCACATTCAGGGTGCGCGAAAGGGAATCCCCAGATGGGTCGTGCGGGAAAGCGGTCGTTGGAAATACGGGTGCTATCAGCACGCTCCGCTTGGAGAAAAGCTCTTGCATGCGGACTTTAAGACGCAAACGGCGATCGTGGGCGAGGAGCCACTCTCTATGGCTGCAGCCGCTGTATCTGAGCCAGCGTGACCGAGAGAAGGTCTTCGTCCGTCCGAGTAACGATGCGAGGGGACGCGACGCTTCGATGAGCCGCGCAAGTGGTCTGGGCATGTCGAGCGCGAGGATGGGTAACAAGAGTCTCAGATAAAGGTCGAGCAACTCCTCGTCCGTTATGTCCGGCCGCGCTCTTACCACTCCGTAACCGAGATCTCTCAGGCTGTCGGCTGCTATCTCGACCGCCTGCCTGCAGGCTCCGCTCAAAGGAAAGAAGGTCGATTCGGACCACAAGCCGACCGGCAGGGAATCTAAGTCTCGACGGGTGTCTTCGAAATCGCTTGCGGGAGCGAGAACTGAGAGCAGCAGCATCAGATCATCCACCGTCCGCGCCATGGGACCGGCTACATTCAGATCCCGGGTCGCCAAGACGCCGGGTTGGGGTGGTACATGCCCGGTAAGAGACAATCGGCCAAAGGTCGTCTTCAGGGCCGCAACACCGCAAAAATGTGCGGGAATCCTAAGCGATCCTCCAATATCGGATCCAACCTCCAAAGGGGTCATGCCCGCCGCCAGTGCGACAGCGGCCCCCCCAGATGACCCCCCCGGCGTGAGATTCAGGTCCCATGGATTACGGGTCAAACCGTAGACAGCGTTGTAGGTCTGGCTGTCTCCGGCGAGGTAGGGCGTGTTGGATTTTCCCCAGATTATCGCCCCGGCCGCCTTGAGTTGCGCCGCGATCGCGGAATCCGCGGTTCGGTTAGGGCGCGAAACAAGCTCGGGCGCGCCAGCGACGGCCGGCATACCGTCGACGTCAAAGGTATCTTTGAGAGTTAACGGCACGCCATGAAGGGGGCCGGCGAGGCGACCGTCCTTCTGCATTCGATCCAGCTCCCGCGCGCGCGTGCGCGCTGCTGCGATGTCCGTTCGAACAATCGCGTTTAAGCGGCCGTTTCGGCTCTCGAAGCATTTGAGATGCATCTCCAGCGCCTCGACGCTTGTAAGAGCGCCAGTGCGAATATCACTCGCCAGCAATTGCGCAGATGGAAAAGGAAAGGGCAGGTCGGCCATAGGTGGAGAAAACCAGAATAGGAAATGCTGACCCTGGTTACGTCTCGGACAGGACATCCTGCATCGAATACAGTCCCGGCTTCGCATTAAGCGCCCAACGCGCGGCTCGGAGCGCTCCACGGGCGAATATGGACCTGTCAAAAGCCCGGTGGCTTATGGTCAGCATTTCAGCATCAGACGCGAAAGACGCGTCATGGTCGCCAATGATGCCGCCGGCCCGACGAGACGACATGCCGATTGAGCCGGGGCGGCGGGGCTCCTTGCGATCCGCATGGTGGGTCGTGGCCAGCTCGGAGAGTCGCGCTCCTCGACCCTTCGCAGCGGCTTCGCCGATCATCAGCGCCGTGCCTGACGGGGCGTCAGTTTTGAAACGATGATGCGCTTCAGAGATTTCGATATCCCAGTCGACGCCAAGGGCTGCGGCCGAGTCCTCGACCAGCTTGAGCATGAGATTGACCCCAATAGAGAAGTTTCCTGATCTGACTATGGTGAACTCTGAGCTGAACCCCGCCAGCCTCTCCTCCTGTTCTGGCGAGAAGCCCGTCGTTCCGACGACAGCGGAACGAACTGGTGTCTCCAGCAAACGGTCGAGAGCGTTCAGCGTCGCATCAGGCGTCGTGAAATCGATCCAGGCCCTTGCATGGCGGGCAGCGGCGGCCGGATCAGTGAAAACACGAATACTGAGCAGCCCTGCGCCCGTCTCAAGGCTTATCTCTGTATCTGCTATAGGCGAGCCGGCCCGCTCGGTAGCCCCAACCACGGTGAATTCTGGTTCTGAGGCGCGAGCGATGGCTTGCCCCATTTTTCCGCCGATCCCGGCAATCGCAATCTTCATACCCACCGTCCGTACCGATCTTGGGGGGAGCCGACCCCACATCACGTGGACTATAGACGTCATTCAGGGGAGGGCGGCAACGACGTTTGGAGGAGAATCCTGTCGGCTTGTCCCCGTTCATTGTGTTACTCACGACCAGTTGGGTCGGGCTGTCCCACTTTAGGCAGTCAGGTCGGGTTCTGAGTTCAGCAGAAGCATGTCGGATCACGCATCTCCGGATAGGGGCGGCCAAGCGGTCGTCGGAATGGCGGTTCGTTCGGCGATGGTCTGGAACCTTGTCAGCATGGCGGTGAGTCAGCTGGCTCAGGGGGGCATTTTTATCCTGCTGACTCAGCGCCTGGAGCCCGAAGCCTTCGGGTTGTTCGCCATGGCGGCGGCTGTAACCGACCTTTTTTATGTGCTGGCGACCACTGCCGCCATTGACGCAGTCGTTCAACGTCAGGAGTTCGATCGACGGACCCTGTCCACAGCGTTCTGGGCGGTGGCCGCCGTGACGGCGCCGGTCTGTCTGCTGGTGGCTGCAGCGGGGAGCCTTTTCGCTGGGGCGGTCAACGAGCCTCATGTCGCGCCCATTTTCGCCGCGTTGTCGCTGAGCCTGCTTCCCTTGCCATTTTCAATCGCGCCTTACGCGCGAATGCGGCAGAATCTGGATTTTAAGGGAATTGCCCTGAGAGGAATGCTCGCATCATTCCTGGGCGGGCTCGTCGCACTGACGATTGCATTCACAGCATGGGCTGAGTGGGCGCTCGTTGTGCAGCGCTGCCTGACCCTTGCACTCGCCGCGGCTCTTATGAGTCTTCATGCACGCGTCTTTCCGACTTGGGAGTTTGATCCCCTGCGAGCCCGCGCTCTCTTGTCGGTGGCGGGTCGGATTTTTCTCAGTCACGGTGTCGGGGCGTCGGGTCCGCGGCTTACAGATCTCGTATTCGGGATCTCGTTCGGCCCCGCCGTGCTTGGTTGCCTTCGCGTCGCGTTTCGGTTGTCCGAGATGGCGGTCTCAGTTCTCGTCAATCCGATTAATCAGATGTGGGTCGTTCTGATTTCGAAGGCAGGAAGCTCCCGTGAAGCGAGAAGCGCTGTCTTCATTCAGCTCTCCCGGCTGGTAGCTCTCTTGTGTTTGCCCGGTTATGTCGGCCTTGCGTTCGTAGCTGGTGAAATCACAGAACTCGCACTGAGGCCCGAATATGCCCTGGTGGCGTCTTTTCTTGCGATACTTTGCAGCATTGGAATCCTAACCCCTCTCGTCAATTCCCGGAACGCCATTTTGACAGCGCTCAACCAGACAGGTCTGCTGCTGACTTTTTCCGCGATGGATTTAGCTGTGCTGCTGCTCGCCATGTTTTCGGTGGTTCGATTTGGGCCTGACGCCACGCTCTGGGCCACTGGAGCGCCCGCTGTCGCGTCTGCTCTGATAGCGGCGCCGATTGTTCTGCGACACATGAATGTCAGGCTGGTTGATCTGATGAGGGCGGTAAGTCCGGCCTACGTTGCTGTTGGCGTAATGGCTCTCGGTCTGATTTTATCCCAGTCCCTGTTCGACGGGCTCGCCGTATGGATGTCCTTTGTCATGAAGGCTGTCCTTGGGGCCGTTTTGTACGCAGCGACTCTGCTCATAGCATTCAGGAGTTGGACTTTTAGAGCCGTGAGCGCGGTCGCGGCCCGATAAGTGGGATCGGGGAGGGAGCAGCCCGTTGGGGTGGACTGTTAGGTTTGGCCAGATGACCGGCCCACTGTTTAAGCGGTCAGTCCTTCCGGAACCGATTATATGAAGGATGACGTCGCCATGAAATGCGCTGATCAGTCTCGACTAGATGGCGCCAGTTTGGTCGCGACCGATCAATGATTTGAGTCGTTCTCAGATCATCAGGCTCGTGTGTCTTCTTGATCAAAGAAACGCTTCACCCGATTGAAGAAGCCGTGGCTCTCCGGATGAGAGCTGTCTTTGCACTCAGCCGAAAACTGTCGAAGCAGTTCTTTCTGACGAGAGCTCAGGTCACGAGGGGTTTCCACAAAAAGTTCGACAAACAGATCTCCGGTAGGTCCCCCTCTCAGCGAGGGCATGCCCTTGCCTTTGAGCCTCATTTTCTTCCCTGTCTGGGCCCCCTCGGGAATAGAGATACGGGTCCGTCCTCCGTCGATGGTTGGAAGTTCGATATCTCCGCCCAGGGCTGCCGTGCACATGGGCACAGGCGCTCGTGCGTAAAGCGTCTGGCCGTCTCGTTCAAAGATGTCGTGCTCCCGGACAGATACAAAAATATAGAGATCCCCCTTGGGGCCGCCTTTGGATCCGAGTTCGCCCTCTCCTGCGAGGCGGATACGCTGGCCGTCTTCAATTCCAGCTGGAATGTTGACCGATAATGTCCGGTCCTTTCTTACCGCACCGCGACCAGTACAGACCTTGCAGGGGGACTTGATAATCTGACCCGACCCCTGACACCGACCACAGGTTCTTTCCATCGTGAAGAACCCTTGCTGGACGCGTACCCTTCCATGTCCGCCGCAGGTCGAGCACGTCTCTGGTACAGTCCCCGCTTCGGCCCCGACGCCCGCACAGGCCTCACACTTTTCCGTCGAGGGAACGACGATCTCGGCGTGCTTTCCTGAATAGGCTTCTTCGAGGCTGATTTCATAATCGTAACGGAGGTCCGCACCGCGGCTGGCGCCCCCTCGCTGCTGTCTCTGGCCGCCGAAGAACTCCGAGAAAACATCTCCGAACACGTCCCTGAAGACATCCTCCGGTCGACCGCCCCCAGCTCCTGAGCCGCCCGCCCCGCCATTCAGTCCCGCCTTTCCAAAACGGTCGTAAACAGCTCTCTTCTGCGGATCCGACAGAACTTCGTGGGCCTCGCTGATTTCCTTGAACTTCGCCTCAGCATCGGCGTTGCCGGGATTTCTGTCGGGATGATGCTCCATCGCCTTCTTGCGAAAGGCTGATTTGAGGGCCTTCTCATCCGCGTCCTTCTGGACGCCAAGGATTTCGTAATAGGATCGTTCAGTCATGTTTCTGGTCGAACCCCGATCACATCGAAGATGCGCCTAAACCGATTCGTGCGTCCGAGCGGCGCAAGCCGCCCGGCCAGCCGTCGTCGGGTAAGAGACCCGAGCGAGGGGGCGGGGGGCAGCCGCCGATGGCCTTCCCGCCCCGACTGGCCCGTAGTCCGCCTAGGCGCTCTTCTTTCCCTCGTCGACTTCTTCGAAGTCCGCGTCAACCACCTCATCATCTCCGCTCGCAGCGCGACCCTTCTGGTCACCGCTGTCGTTCGCATCGCCCTCCTTGGCGTAGATGGCCTCACCCATTTTCATAGCGGCGAGAGCCAAGGCCTGAGATTTGGCCTTGATATCGGCAGTGTCCTGGCCCTCGAGCGCTGTCTTAAGGTTGGCGATCGCGGCTTCGATTTCGCTTTTCACGGCAGCACCGATGGCCGCCCCATGCTCGGCGAGCTGCTTCTCGGTGGTGTGAATAAGGGATTCAGCCTGGTTCTTGGATTCAACGGCCTCGCGTCTTTCCTTGTCAGCGGCGGCGTTGGCTTCGGCATCCTTCACCATCTGCCGAATTTCCTCTTCCGTAAGTCCTCCGGAAGCCTGGATGGTGATTTTCTGCTCCTTTGACGTCGCCTTATCCTTCGCGGAAACGTTGACGATGCCGTTAGCATCAATGTCGAAGGTCACTTCGATTTGGGGAATGCCCCGCGGAGCAGGGGGGATCCCTTCAAGGTTGAAGTTTCCAAGCAACTTGTTATCCGCCGCCATTTCTCGTTCGCCCTGCAGGACGCGAATGGTCACTGCGCCCTGATTGTCGTCAGCAGTCGAGAAGACCTGGCTCTTCTTGGTGGGGATGGTTGTGTTTCGATCGATCAGTCGTGTGAACACCCCGCCCAGGGTCTCAATGCCGAGCGACAGTGGGGTAACATCAAGAAGGACGACATCCTTGACATCGCCCTGAAGCACACCCGCCTGAATGGCCGCGCCGATCGCGACGACCTCGTCCGGGTTCACCCCCTTATGGGGTTCTTTTCCGAAGAAGGACTTCACCGCTTCCTGCACCTTAGGCATTCTCGTCATCCCGCCGACGAGAACGACTTCGTCGATCTGGGCCAGAGACTTGCCAGCGTCCGAAAGGGCCTTCTTGCAGGGCTCGATGGTTCTCTTGACGAGATCCTCCACAAGGCTTTCGAACTTCGCTCTGGTCAGGCGGAGATTGAGGTGGACCGGCGCCCTTGTATCCATGTTCATGGCGATAAAGGGTTCGTTGAGTTCGACCTGCTGCGATTCCGAAAGTTCCTTTTTTGCCTCTTCGGCTTTCTGACGAACTCTCTGAAGGGCGATCGGATCCTTCCTCAGATCGATTCCGTTTTCCTTCTTGAATTCATCACAGATGTAATCGACCAGTCGATTATCGAAATCCTCTCCGCCGAGGAACGTGTCCCCGTTCGTTGAAAGAACCTCAAAAACGCCTTCCCCGATTTCAAGTATAGAGACGTCGAAGGTGCCGCCGCCGAGGTCGTACACGGCGATCACCTTTCCATCTTTTTTCTCAAGGCCATAGGCGAGCGCCGCCGCAGTGGGTTCGTTGATGATCCTGAGAACTTCCAGACCCGCGATACGGCCAGCGTCTTTCGTCGCCTGTCTCTGAGCGTCGTTGAAGTAAGCAGGAACCGTGATCACCGCCTGCGAAACCTTCTCGCCGAGGAAATTCTCAGCCGTTTCCTTCATTTTTTGAAGGATGAACGCTGACACCTCCTGCGGCGAGTAATCCTTATCTCGACCCTTAACCCAAGCGTCTCCATTAGGGCCTCTCACGATTTCATAGGCGACAAGGTCTCGGTCCTTGGCCACGGTGGGGTCGGCGAAGGTTCGGCCAATGAGTCGCTTGATCGCGGAGAAGGTGAACTTGGGATTGGTGACCGCCTGCCTGCGGGCCAAAACCCCGACGAGCTTCTCTCCGCCATCTCTGAAAGCGACGACCGAGGGGGTGGTTCTCGCCCCTTCGGAGTTTTCAAGGACCTTTGCGTTCGCCCCATCCATAACGGCGACGCAAGAGTTTGTGGTGCCGAGGTCGATACCGATAATCTTGGCCATGGTATGTCCAAAGTCCTCTTTTGCGGCGACCGTCCTCGCCTGTTTGCTGGCCCGCTGGGCGGCGCCCGGCCGAGACGGCCCTCTGATGTTAACAGTCTTGTTTAGGTCCACGGCTCCTGGAGAGGCCGCCAGTGGCTTCCGGGCTGATATGGGATGCTAATGCACAGGCTCAATAGGCGAATCTGCTCATCTGTGAAGATGCAACCTTCAAAATTGAAAAAAGGATCACTCTTCACCCCGGTTCGTCACGGGCCATCAGGGCATCCGTTATCCGCGTCTGACGGCCGTCAGGCCTATCCTCATCCGGCCTCCGTTGGGAATGTTAAGACAAAATTAGGGGGCGATTGCGACCGTAAAACATGGTTTCAGCGCTTTCCTCGATGAATATCGCCGCGGGCCTGCTGCAGTCGTCGTCGAAGGGCTTTGACTATTCAGCTGTTTTTTCGACAGCGTCGGGGTCCCAAAGCTCCTTTGGGCCCGCCTCGGTGGGGGTTGCGCTGAAGCAGGCCGAACGTGACGAAGCTCGGCAGCTCGAGACGACCAGAAAATCGCCGGATGTCGCTCGCGACATCGCCCGCTACCGCAAGGTCATCAGCCGCGCCAAGACGCTGGACGACGTCTTGAAAGATCCGATTGCCCGGAAGGTGCTTCTCGGGGCGAACGGGCTGGGCGATCAGTCTGAGTATCTCGGTTTGGTCAAGAAGGCCTTGCTGTCCGATCCGACTAAAGCAGATTCGGTCGCTAACAAGATCAAGGGTGTAAATGGGCGCTGGCTCGACATGGTGTCGAAGTATAACTTCGCCCAATTTGGCATATCGAAGCTTATCACGACTGCAGGGACAGAAGAAATAGTCTCCAATTATGTTGAGGAAAAACGCCTCGACATGCTCGATAAGCAACTACCTGGTCTTGGGTCGGCAGTATTGTTTAAGCGGGTCGCTTCGACTTTGGATACTCCGATCAAGATACTTGGAAACGCCCTGGGGCGTGAGGTTGTGACGACGGCTCTGGGCCTGCCCAAACAGTTGGCGGTGCAATCCCTCGAAGCCCAGCAGTTGGCCATCCGGCAAAGGATGGACGCCTCCAAGCTTAAGGAACCCGCTTTCGCCGACAAGATCGCTCAGAGATACCTGATCCAGCTGAACGGGGGAGCGAGCGGCTTGACCGCTTAACGGGCGCATAGCGGTCCCCCGCCGATGTCAGACGTTAGCCGGGGCCCGAACTGACCGCCACCATTGCGGCGCGAAGCGTCCTTTCTCCGATCCTCCACCCGCTTTGGAATGTCTCGACAACCAGGCCTGAGGCCTGGTCGGAAGGGATCTGAGTCACCGCCTGATGGAGTGCCGGATCGAATTCAGTTCCAGGCGTCGCGTTGATCACCGTGACCCCATGGCGGGCGAGCACCGAATGGAGCTCCTTTTGAGTGAGCTCAACGCCGTCAATGAGGTTTCGCGCCGCCTCCGGCAATAATCCGCGGACATCTGAGGGTACCGCAGAGAGGGCGCGCGCCAGATTATCCGACACCGTAAGCACATCGCGCGCGAACTTTTCGACCGCATAGATCCGCTCATCGGCGATTTGCCTGTTGGCGCGCTTACGGACGTTTTCGGTCTCCGCGAGGACACGTAGAAGCTGTTCCTTCAGAGAGTCCCGTTCAGTTTCGAGCGACTGAACTTTGCCTGACAGTGAGGCATCCTGCCCATTATCCGTAGCGGCCTCTGCGGCCGCGTTTTCTGCGTCTTGGGTGTCGGGCGTATCCAAGGGATCGATTGCGTCGGTCATTATGTCTACTCTCTGATAGTCGAACCGGGACCTTTTCGGGAGGGATCGCCGACCAGACGGCCGACCACTTGTGCTGTGTAGTCTACCATCGGGATAACCCTAGCGTAATTCAACCGGGTCGGTCCGATCACGCCCAAAGCGCCTACGATCTTTCGTTCCGCATTGATATAGGGAGCGACAATCATTGCCGAGCCAGATAGCGAAAACAGGGGATTCTCCGATCCGATGAAAAGCCTGACACCCTCGGCGAGCCGGGCTGTGTCCAGAATATTTAGAAGGTTTTCCGACCGCTCGAGCTCGGCGAAGAGGTCACGAACCCGGTCAAGCGATTGGGGCTCACCGGTTTCATCGAGGAGATTGGCGCGCCCCCGCACGATGAGCGATCGGCCACGGCCCGGATCCTCTCCCGACCACTGGGCCAATCCATCCTCGACGAGTTGAGAGGTTGCTTCGTCGAGAGCGGCGCGCCGCGACCGGATCTCGAGTGTGACAGCTTCTCGAGCCTCTGAAAGAGTTCGACCCTTCATGCGGGCGTTGAGGTAGTTTCCGGCCTCCACCAAAGCTGAGGCCGGAAGGCCCGGCGGCAGGGCCAGCAACCGGTTTTCGACATCGCCCGTTTCCGCAACAATGACCGCAAGGGCCTGTTCGGAGGAAATGCGAACAAACTCCACGTGCCGTACCGGGCCGTCATGGGTCGGTGTGGTTACCAGGCCTGCGCCGCCGACGAGCCCCGACAGCAGCTCGGATGCATCCGCAAGAACGGCTTCCAGTCGTTTTCCGCGGCTGCCCGCGAGCCGCCCCTCAATAGCCTGTTTATCGGCATCCGCGGGTTCGCCGATCTGAAGGAGCGAGTCCACAAACATCCGAAGTCCCGCATGGGTCGGGATTCTGCCCGATGAGATGTGGGGCGCGTCCAGCAAACCGAGGTCCGCCAGGTCCGACATCACATTTCTTATCGAAGCAGGGGATAAAGAGACCCCTCGCCTTGAAATGGTTCGCGAACCGACGGGCTCGCCGGTGTCCAGATAGGACTGCACCACTTCACGGAAGATGTCCCTGGACCGCTGGTCCATGGCCGCAAAGGTTGACGGCTGAGTAGGGGAGGTTATGCCGGGGGCGGTTCGGGTCGGGGCGGAGGTCATGACGTGGGGAAGCTAAGGGCGATCCTGCCGATTTTCAATCTGTCCTGAAGACCCGATATTTGCTTTGAGGTCAGGTATCATGCGTCCATCCGGTCGACAGTCCCACCAGCTCAGGGCAGTGAGCTTCGAGCCGGGGGCGGCTCGTTACGCAGAAGGCTCGTGTCTCGCTCGGTTCGGCGACACTCATGTCCTCTGCACAGCCAGTTGGGCTGCCGAGACACCCAGATGGAAGAGGGGAAGCGGCGAGGGTTGGGTGACAGCGGAGTATGGCATGCTCCCTCGCGCAACCCACACGCGCGGTCGTCGGGAGGCGGCGGAGGGACGGCAGTCGGGTCGGACACAGGAGATCCAGCGTCTCATCGGTCGCTCGCTTCGCGCGGTGACAGATCTCAAGGCCCTAGGTGACAACACCCTCACCATAGACTGCGACGTCCTGCAGGCCGACGGCGGCACACGAACTGCGGCGATCACAGGGGGCTATGTGGCTATGGCGTTGGCGATGCGATATCTGCGAGAGGAGGGGGTCATAAAGTCAGACCCGATCGTGGCGCAGGTTGCTGCCGTGTCGTGCGGCCTTTTCGCCAGTGCGCCGATTCTTGACCTTGATTACTCCGAGGATAGTCGGGCTGAAGTGGACGCCAACTTCGTTATGTCGTCAGACGGTCGCCTGGTTGAGGTTCAGGGCTCGGGAGAGCAGCGGGCCTTCTCCCGCGATGAATTTGGTCAATTGATGGATCTGGCTGAGCAGGGATGCGCTCAGCTGTTTGATTTGCAGAGGACGGCTCTGGGGAGATGACGCCGTCAAGACGGATGCTGCTTACGCTAGGCTCGTGTGCGGCTCTTTCGTCCTGTTGGACGACCCCGGGGGAGGTCGAAAGCGGCAGCTTCGAGGGCTTGGAGGCGCGGTTAGGCGGGGGCCGTCTCGGAGCCTTCATAATCGACACCCAGACCGGGCGGACTCAGTCCTATCGACCACATGAGCGATTTGCGATGTCTTCCACCTTCAAGTGGATCCTTGCAGCGGCTGTTTTGGAGCTTAGCGATCGGGGATTGTTGTCGCTGGACGATTCACTAAGATTCGTCGAGGCGGACTTGCTCTCCTATTCCCCCGTGCTCAGGGATCGTTTGTCGCGCGCCGGTGACGGCGCCTCGACGACCATTTCTCTTGCAGATCTTTGCGCCGCCATCGTGATCACAAGCGATAACGGCGCGGCTAACCTGCTCATGACCCGGGTTTTGCCGCCCGCCGGGGTAACGCGTTTCCTGAGAAAAATGGGAGATAACGCCACGCGACTGGACCGATTAGAGCCGTTTTTGAACGAGAATGCGTCGGGAGACATTCGTGATACGACCACCCCTCAAGCAATGGCGGCTTCGCTCTCGAGAGTGATGACGGGTGGGGTTCTCAGCCCGAGATCCCAAAATCTTCTGGCGGAGTGGCTTCAGTCCAGCACCACCGGTCTCTCGAGACTTCGAGCGGGATTACCGTCATCGTGGAGGGCTGGCGACAAGACCGGCACGGGATCAAACGGCGCTCATAACGACGTTGCAGTGGTGTGGCCCCCTCGGCGAAGACCGATTATCATCGTGTGCTTTATCTCGGGAGGTTCCGCTCCATCGTCCCTGAGGGACGACGTGCACGCGGAGGTAGCGACCCTCGCGCATCGGGCCGTTTTGGGTTCCGAGGCTATCGGAGCGCCTTCATAAGCGGACATGTGCTATGGGAACCGAGGGCGTAGGTCTGGGGTTTGCGCAAGGGCGGACGATGAACACGAAGCAGCTGACGCCCGGCGGGCGAATACTTATTGCAAGCCATAATTCGGGAAAAGTCCGGGAGATTGGCGCTCTTCTCAGCGAACTCGGCCTGTCTTGTGATTCAGCTGGCGATCTCGGTCTGGCTGAGCCTGAGGAAACGGCTGATACCTTCGCAGGAAACGCGGAGTTGAAGGCTCTTGCAGCCGCCCTTTCGGCTGGCCGTGTGTCCCTCGCGGACGACTCAGGTCTCTCGGTTGATGCATTGGGCGGAGCGCCGGGAATCTATTCGGCGCGTTGGGCTGGTCCGGAAAAGGACTTTCAATCCGCAATGAGAAAAGTTGAGGAGGCGCTTCAGGCAGAGGCGAAGGAAGGTGTCCTTGACAGACGAGCTCGATTTATCTGCGCTTTATCTCTTGCCTGGCCCAACGGTCAGGTTGAGACCTTCCAGGGGGAAATCGCCGGCCATCTTGTCTGGCCTCCAAGAGGCGAGCGGGGATTTGGTTATGACCCTGTCTTTGTTCCGGAAGGCGAGGAGATGACTTTTGGTGAAATGGACCCGGATTACAAGCATCGCATAAGTCATCGGGCGCGCGCCTTCGAGAAGCTGCTGGTTAGACTTTCCGAGCCAGAGATGGTTGACGCTGTCAGGAACGCAGACGGTGGATAATCCCGCCGCCTGCTTTGCGAAGTACGATGTCTGTTTTCGAATTCAGGTGAAGGTCTGACTATGGCGGACTTCGAACCAGCCCGCGGTTTTGGCGTCTACATCCATTGGCCTTACTGCACCCGGGTCTGCCCCTATTGTGACTTTAACGTCTACGCTGCGAAGCTTCGCCGTCCAGATCCTCTTCTGGATGCTCTATGCGGAGATCTTCGCGCATCTAGAGATATGACGGGCCCAAGGCTCGTCGATACAGTTTTTTTCGGCGGAGGGACGCCGTCGCTTATGTCCGGAGAGCACATAACGCGGGTTCTCGAGTGTATTCGTGATCTTTGGGGCCTGAAGGCCGGAGCTGAGATCACACTCGAGGCGAATCCTGACGATTTCGGCCGATTTCAGTCTGTCGGTGAGGCCGGGGTCGGCAGGCTCTCTCTCGGAGTTCAGTCGCTCAATGACGAAAACCTCGCCTTTCTTGGGCGAACCCACTCGGCGAAGGACGCCTTACGCGCTCTGGATGTCGCCTGCAGCCATTTTCCAAGTGTGTCTCTCGATTTGATCTATGCCCTTCCTGGTCGGACAGTCAGGGACTGGGAGGCCGAACTGTCGCTCGCTCTGTCGCTTCCCGTCGGTCATTTGTCGCTGTACGAGCTCACGATTGAAAAGGGCGCAGCTTTCGCCCGTTCAGTGAAGAGGGGTGATTGGACTCCTCCGGACGAAGATCTTGCCGCCGACCTCTATGAGGCAACTCAGCGCCGGTGCGAGGACGCAGGTTATCCAGCCTATGAGATATCCAACCACGCGCGGAAGCCATCGGACGTTTCGCGGCATAATCGGATTTACTGGGAAAGCGGAGACTGGGTGGGTGTGGGCCCGGGCGCACACGGGCGCTTGACGGTGGGAGATGAACGACTTGCGATTGAAACGGAAGAGAATCCTGTCGCCTACCAGAAACAGGTCGCGTCACGCGGACATGGTCGATCCGTGCTTCAGTCGTTAAGCCGTCTGGACCAGATCCGGGAGCGGGTTTCGATGGGGTTACGAATGACAGAGGGGCTCAGGATGGACGACCTAAATGCCCTTGGCTTCCAGCCGTCTGAACGAGAGATCACCGATCTTCAGGAGCTGGGCTTCCTAGATCGAGTGACGGATCGCATCAGATTGACGCTCACCGGCCGGTTAGCGGCTGATCGCATTTCTCTGCTGCTCTCGCCCTGACCCGGAGCGGCCTCGTCATCGAGCTGGCATCGAAGATCAGGAAACGGGTCCGAAACTCGCTATCGCGGGCGAAATGGTCCGGACCCCGCCCTGGGTCTGGACTTGCATCACCGCGAGACCGCGTTCAGCGCCGCCGTCGCTTCGGAAACGGAACAGGCCTGTGATCCCCTGCCAGCCCTCGTCCCGTTCGATCATTGAGCTGCTTATCTGATCGAGGCCTGCTAGGGTCGCTGCGAGAGCGCCGGCGTCATAGCCGTACGATGACAGAGAGGGAGGCGCTTCACCGAAGACCTCCTGATATCGTTTGTCAAAGTCCGCTACGGACGCGGGGTCGGGCGCCGGAAACAGCCCCCCGAAAAGTGATGGTTCGCGCCAGACTTCCGGATCGTTCCATGCGCCGGTTCCCAGGAACTTCACCTGACGGACGTTGACGTCGAAATAGGGGAGAAGGGACGCGACGGTCCTCAGCTGCACGCCTCGTTCCGGAATCAGCACCGCCACCTTTCCAGGTGAGGAACGGTCTTCTGATTTCACGACGCCAGCGAGTCGTCTGGCGGCCTGTTGCGGAGAGCTTTCGCCTGGACTGTAGTACTCCACTGCGACAACCAGCGCGCCCTTCTTGGCGGTTTCCTCTCGAAGGGCGGTCTCCACGGTGCGCCCGTAGGCGGAGTTGGGGCCGAACATCGCGAACCGCGTGATGCCTGCTTCAACGGCGTAATCGACGATCCTTTCGACCTCGGTTCGGGGTGTCAGCGAAACAAGATAGGCCCCCTTTCCGAGCGAGCCGATATCAGTTGAAAACGACAGGACCGGCGCATTGATCGTTTGAGCCTCCGCAGCGACTGTCGCGATCTGCTGGGAGAACAGCGGACCAATGATAGCTACCGCACCATCCTGAATAGCCTCTCGGGCCGCCTTGCCCGCGAGTTGGGCGTCTCCTCCGGTATCTTTCGGCATCAGCACCACCCTGTCGGACCCGACTTCAAACATCGCGAGCTGCACGGCGTTGAAGAGCCCTCGGGCAAGCCGACGAACGTTCGGATCGTTGGATGAGAAGGGAAGTAGGACGGCGACGCGATGCATTCCCACGACGTCTGCGCGGGGCAGGTGGCGAGGTATGTATGCTGAGCGACTGTCTGCATATCGATCCGAAACGGCTCCCGTTTCCGTCGGGGCTGCAGGACGAATGGGTCGGCTTGGTTCGGGGCGCTCATTGCCTGTATAGGTGGGGGTGGTCGGCCTTACAGTTCCGCTTGCGCATCCTGACGCCATTGTCAGAGTGACTAGGCAGGTCAGGATGAGAGGCTTCCAGCTGAGGCTGAGAATCATGTCGGCTTCCCGTTCGAGATAGTGAGGACCCTATGGCGCGCCCGATGACCCCTCGTGGTTCGGCACAGATACCGCCGAGGAGCAGGTCGGAGACTAGGGCTCGGCTCGAGTCGACACAAGGCGCAACGCCAGTCCCAGGTGCGGAACCAGGGTCCGTACAGACTTTATCCCATTCTGTGATCCGCCAGGATCCCGACCTCGATCCGGGACTTTATGTCGTGTCCACTCCAATAGGTAATCTGCGCGATATCACGCTCAGAGCGCTTGATGTCCTCTCATCGGTTCGTTTCATCTGCGCGGAAGATACGCGAGTGGCCGCCCGACTGCTGGCCGCCTACGGGATCTCGACCCCCGTTAAGTCCTACCACGACCATAACGGCGCGCAGATGAGACCTCATATCTTATCAGAGCTTAGAGGCGGCGCGTCTGTGGCCTTGATAAGCGACGCCGGCACCCCTTTGGTGTCTGATCCGGGTTTCAAACTGGTCCGCGAAGCCGCCAGAGACGGAATTCGTGTGACGGCGATTCCAGGGGCCTCAGCGGTTCTTGCCGGATTGGCCGTCTCAGGTCTGCCGACCGACAGGTTCATGTTCGTCGGGTTCCCCCCAGCGCGTTCCGCGGCGCGCAGGCGCTTCTTTCTCGATCTCGCTCCTTTTTCATCCACGCTCATTTTTTTTGAAGGACCGTCTCGATTGGCGGAATGCCTCGAGGACATGGCCCAGGTGTTCGGAAATCGTGAGGCGGCGGTGGCGAGGGAAATCAGCAAGGTTTTCGAGGAAACCCGGCGAGGCTCACTCTCCGACCTCGCCGCACATTATACCCATTTAGGTCCGCCCCGGGGAGAGCTGGTGATCATATTGGCCCCCCCGAACGCCGATCAGGCCGGTGAGCCTTCACAGGATGAACTTGACGCCGCCATTCTTTCGGCTGGTTTTGAGCGAAAGCTCGGCGAGGTTGCCTCGGAGATCGCCATGCGACTAGGTTTATCCCGTCGGACCGTCTACGACAGGATGCTGGTTCTTCGGAGACAGACGACGAGTGAAGCTGGCTGATTAGGCGCGCTTGCGAAGATCCCTTAGACTATCTCGGGAACCTCGTGGAGGGTGTCTCTTGGCCGAGGCGGCTGCAGTATGGGTTTGGAGGCGGAAGGACCGATCATGGCTTTTCGGATCGCGATAGTGGCGCTGGCGGCCACTCTGGGGGCAGGGTGTTCGCTCGTTCAGGAAAAAACCTTCGGCGAGAGTATCGACGAGGCCTCAACCGGCACTCAGATCAAAGCAAAGCTCTTCAGCGTTGGAGGGGTTAGTCGTTTTGGCGAGGTCGACGTGGAGGTG
>CAIKWZ010000058.1 GCA_903831255.1 uncultured Alphaproteobacteria bacterium | reverse complement strand
CATTTAAAGTGGTACGTGAGCTGGGTTCAGAACGTCGTGAGACAGTTTGGTCCCTATCTGCCGTGGGTGTAGGAAGCTTGAGAGGATCTGTCCCTAGTACGAGAGGACCGGGATGGACGTACCTCTGGTGGACCAGTCGTGGCGCCAGCCGCGCAGCTGGGTAGCTATGTACGGTCGGGATAACCGCTGAAAGCATCTAAGCGGGAAACCCACCTCAAAACGAGGCTTCCCTGAGAGCCGTGATAGACTATCACGTCGATAGGCCGGGTGTGGAAGCGCTGCGAGGCGTGAAGCTTACCGGTACTAATTGCTCGATAGGCTTGATCTATCTCAAACCCATGCGTGGCGACGAGCATGTCGCCCGCCAATTCTCTTGCAGGCTCTATGTCGCAAGAGTTCTACCGCTAGCAATTTCGGCGGTTTAGTTGTTGTTTCGATCGATTTCGCTGACCTGGTGGTTGTCGCGGGGGTTCCCCACCCGATCCCATTCCGAACTCGGCCGTTAAGTCCCCCAGCGCCAATGGTACTATGTCTTAAGACATGGGAGAGTAGGTCGCTGCCAGGTCTGCGAAGTCGATCGTTTTTGTCCCTCCGGGGAGGCCTCCTTCATTTCGTTCCTTCGGGAGCGTGTCGCCGCGTCGCTTGGTTCATCCCGCGGGGCGGCGTTGTCATTTTTGCCGCGATGGTGCGCTAGTCGGGCGTCTGCGGCGTTTTCCGTATCGCTCCGGTGGCGGCCGCCTTGTGCGATGGTGATCTGAACAGGATGCTGTGCGCTTAGGAGTGTCCCTAAGAGCACGCCTTGATGCGCTTGGCCTCTTGCCGGGCGGTGGTGACCGACCAATCTGGCCACGCGCCTATGGTGAGGCGGCGTTCCCGCGCCTCGATCCGATAGGTCAGGACGAATGCGCGTGAGCCACCGCTCGTGATCCGGACGCCGAAGCCGACAACCTCGTCGTCTTAGACGATGATGTTCTTTTAATTCGGCAGAAGCCCTTTCACGCTGCGTTCGGTGCGATGCGCCTTCATGCTTTTTATCCTTTCCGTGCTACGCGACGTTCTCGCGAAGGACGCTGGCGGCGGGCGCAGCACCAGCTACTCCCTGATCGCGGTTTGAAATCCGCTGCCGCCGACGGAAGTCTCCCGCCCGGTGCATCGATTTCGTGTCTCCTCTGCGTCCGTCGCCTTCCCGTTTTTGAATGGCTGATCATGTCGTGTTGCGCAGCCGAATGCGCGTTCTGCTCCGATTGCTCAAGCCTGGAGCCGCTACGGTTCGCATTCCTATCGCGCCCGCCGACAGGCAAGAATCCCGAATGACATCAATCTATTGCAAAAAGGGTTGCGTTTGCGAACAGCGGCGCATACAAGCGCGCTTCTCGGTGCCGCGGGGTGGAGCAGCCCGGTAGCTCGTCAGGCTCATAACCTGAAGGTCACAGGTTCAAATCCTGTCCCCGCACCCAAAAAGAACCCCTGAATTCCGAAAGGAATTCGGGGGTTTTTCTTTTTCCGGAGACGAGTGTCGGAAATCTCCCGCGCAAGGTTTGGCGGACAGGTTTTCGAAGGGTGTGATGAGCCCGGCGCAGTTTTATGTGCAGGATTTTTCCCGTTCCGCTGCCGAGTGTTCCGCACCATCATTGCCCTTAAGGAGCTGATCAAACGTGACGGGCCGATTCGCTTCAGAGCGCGGCGTTGGTAGAACGGTCACGAGCTCGTGCGCCAGTTCTGAGCGCGCCCGACGGTCTATGTCAGCCATGTCGCGAAGCTGATTGAGCGCATGCCCAACATGGTATCTGCTCTCCTCAATGATCTCGTCGCCGACAGCGTGCGGGTTGTAAAAACAGGCCGGCGCTGCAACCGCTTGTCCCTGTCCAGGCATACCTTGCGCTGTTCAAGAGGATAGCCTGACCGAAAAGCGAGAGGCTGTCGCGTTCGCCTTCAGGGCGCGGACCATGCAGCGATCGTTGTCCTGTGCAGGAGGCGCGCATATCCCTGATATCCGCCTGTGGCCGCATGAAGAAGCGATCGATTGTCCCACATCACCAGCGTCCCGACTGACCAGCGATGCCGATAGAGAAACTCTTCCTGCGTCTGCCAGCGATAGAGTTCGAGGAGCAGGGGGTAGGCCTCCTCATCCGTCATGCCCTCGAGGCCGATGATGTAGCCGAAACATCCGTATAGTCCCTGTCGGCTTGTTTCGGGGTGAACGCAGATCAGGGGATGGCGCTGCACGGCGAGCGCCTGGTCGGAGGGACGAATGCTCATGGATCTGGAAGGGTCGTCCTGAGCGCCGTAAAGGCCCGTCGGAGCGTAGCCCCTGCGCGCGGAGTGAATGGCTGTCAGGCCTTCGATGCGCTGACGCAGCGCGTCCGGCATGCGGTCCAGGGCGAGATGCTGATTGGCGAACAGGGTGTCGCCCCCGGTCGGTGGAATGACCAGGGAATAGAGGCATGTGCCCGCTGGCGGTCGTTCCTGAAAACTCCAGTCGCTGTGAAAGGCCTCCGCAAAAATCGGAGCGGTTTCGTCCGCTTCTCTTTTGACGGCGAGGATATGACGCCGACCCGGTATCGGCGCGATGAAGGGGTCTTCCCCGAAGCCTCCGAAGGCGGAGGTTACGGCCTCCAGATCGTCGTCCGAGAGCTTCTGGTCGGGAAAAACGAGGACGTGATGTTCAAGCCATGCGTCGCGAAGATCGCGGATCAGGTCCGGCGAAAGTCGGCCCGACAGGTCGATACCTGTGACCTCGGCGCCGCAGGACTGACCGCTCGGTCTGATCCTTATCATCCGTTCGCCTCCTCAACTCGAATAAGTCTCATGATCCTTTCGCAGGGCGGGTGATCCGGCAAGGCTCCGAGTTTCGTCAGTCGCTTCGGGATTGGCGATCGCAAAAATGATGCTGATTGCGGATTGACCGTTATGGTGTGTTGGTATACTAAATCACCATCTCCTCCCCGGACTGGTCCGGCGACACCCTGCAGCGCTCTTTGGGCGGTTATGGTTTCGCCGGACCTTGCGCCGGTCAGCCCGCCCCCCCATCTGCCCGATGGGTCGGACCGACGCTGAGGGCGATCGCAGTTTTTTGGAATGGCCTCCCAATATGAGTCTCGCCCTGTCCACGCTGATCTATGAGTGGCGTCGGTATCTGGCCGCCGTCATGGCGCTCGCGCTCGCCGGCGTGCTCATGCTGGCCTTGTCGGGCCTGTTCGTGGGCCTGCTGTCCTCCTTTACCGCCGTCATCGATCGATCGCGGGGCCAGCTCATCATCATGATGGCTGATGCGACGTCCATGGCGGGACCGTCATCGGGACTGCCGGCTCGGGTTCTTCCGCTGATCTATCGACACCCGGACGTGGTCGAGGTGCGTGATCTGCCAGGTGATTTCGGACGCTTTCTTGGACCCGGAGAGACCGAACCCAAGATGGTCAACATCATGATCGTGGATACCGCTCCCGATTCGGTGACCCTTCCGATCGACTTCTCGGAATCTCTGCGGACCTCATTGAGCGTGCCTTTCAACATCGCGGTGGATACATCCGCGCTGCGTCAGCTTGGGGTCGAGGTCGGAGACGAGGCCTCTCTCAACGGTCGGACGGTCCGTGTTGCGGCCCTTCTCACAAATTATCCGAACATGCAGGCGCCCAACATCGTGATGTCGCGCCAGACCCACCGGCTTATGGCTGCGGTCAATGACAGTCAGATCGGTCAGCTGATGGTAAGGGTCCGCAACCCTGCAGAGGCTGAGCGGGTGCGCGATGAGCTCAACACGATGGCTGACGGACAGTACCGGGCCTGGACCAAAACTGAGTTGTCGCGAGAGACGCTGAGAGCTGTCATGCAGGAAGGCCTGATTGCGACGATGCTCGGCTTTGCAAGCTCGCTCGGGTTCATCATCGGGGTCGCCATTACCTGGCAGACGCTTCGCGGGGCGATCCTCGCCAACATCAAGGAGTTCGCCAGCCTGAGAGCTCTCGGCGTCTCGATGGGCGATCTGCGCTGGGTGGTGATCGAACTTTCCTTCTGGGTCGGCGTGGCCGGGGTTGCGCTCTCGGGCGTGATGATGGCGGCTCTGACGTTCGTCGCCGGGGCGAACGGCGTTCCAATGGCCTATCAGCTTCCATCGCTTATTCAGACCGGAATTCTTCTGCTTCTGATCGCCGTCGGGTCAGGCGCTCTGACCCTCGGCGCCCTCAACAAGGGCGAGCCTGCGGATCTCCTGCGATGAGCGACGGATTGTCTCTTCTTTCAGTTGCTCCAGCGCTGCAGGCTGGACCCGGCGTCGATGCGCACAGCCCGGGCGCTCTCGCCATCGACGCTCGCGGCCTGACCCGTTCCTTCGGCAAGGGGGTGATGCGCACCCAGGTCCTCAAGGGCGTCGACCTTCAGGTCCGGCAAGGTGAAATCGTGCTGGTGATGGGGCCGTCCGGTTCGGGCAAGTCGACCTTGCTGGCCGCCGTCTCGGGCCTCACCCGTCCCGACGAAGGCCGCGTGTGCGTCCTTGGAGAAGATCTCTGGTCGCTGACCCGGAGCCGGATCGATCGCTTTCGTCTGCGCTATTGCGGGTTCATCTTCCAGGGTTTCAATCTGTTTGCTGCGCTGACAGCCATGCAGCAGATCGAGGCCGTTCTCCGCTATTGCGGACTCTCCCCGAAAGAGCGACAGGCGGCGGCTCGCGACGCCCTTATCTCGGTCGGGCTGGGCCACCGGCTCAACAATCGTCCTGACAAGCTCTCCGGCGGAGAAAAGCAGAGGGTCGCGATCGCGCGCGCTCTCGCCAAAAAGCCTAAGCTCATCTTCGCGGATGAGCCGACGTCGGCTCTCGATGGCGAGAACGGGCAGATCGTCATGGAGCTTCTGAGGTCCTGTGCGCGGGAGCAGGGGGCCACCGTCGTGTGCGTGACTCACGATCTGCGCCTCGCGCAGTACGCTGACCGGATCATCACGATCGAGGACGGACGCATCACTTCGACCAACGCCGATCCTTCGTTGTTTCATCACTGAGTTGTCCTATGACCAGACCGCAACGGATCTTTGCAATGTCGCACTCCCTTCGGCGTCTCTCGCTGTCTTGCGCAGGCCTCGCGGCCTTGCTCGGTGCGAGCGCGTGCTCGATGCAACTGCCTGGCGGGAAGCCTGCTGAGAGCGATGCGGCAGCGGCTCAGGAGGTCGAGACGCCTTATGCCGCGATTGCAGCGGGGAAGGTGGATATTGAGGGCGGACTGGTGGATGTAGCCGCACGTGCTCCGGGGATCATTCATGAGGTTCTGGTGCAGGAAGGCGATCGGGTGAAGCAGGATCAGATCCTCGCCAGACAGGACGATGAGGACGCCCGCCTTGGTCGCGATCGCGTTGCTGCTCAGCTGCGTCAGGCGAGAGCTCAGATCGCGATTCTCGAGATCCAGGTCGAGGCGGCGAGCCGTGAGGCGGCGCGTCTGTCGCGCCTTCTGGCTCAGAACGCCGTTTCAAGTCAGGCTGTGGATCAGGCGCTGGATGCGCAGCGTCAGGCGAGTGCGCAGCTCGAGGCTCAGCGCGCCGCGGTTTCTCTTGTCCAGGCTCAGCTGGCCGAGGCGGATTATCAGGTCGAACTGCATGTGGTCCGGGCGCCCGCCGACGGACGCATTGTCCGACGCTACGCCAATCCCGGATCCGGAGCCTCCACTCTTCAGGTTACGCCTCTTTTTCAGCTGCAGCCCGATACTCAGCGAATCGTTCGGGCGGAGGTCGAGGAGCGCTCTCTCGCTGAAGTGTTCGCCGGCCAGGCTGTCGAGATCGTGCCTGAATCCGATCAGGATGCCTCCTTTCCGGGCGTCGTGGTGAGGATGGCTGAGGTCATGGGATCCCGAAAGCTTCGTTCGGACGATCCGAGCGAGCGTACGGACGAGCGCGTGGTTGAGGTTGTCGTCGACGCAGAAAGCGCGCCGGTGCTGGTCGGGCAGAGGGTGTTCGTCAAGTTTCTCAAGAAACCGACCGCCTGATCGGAGCCGTTCGTTCGCGGCCCTCCAGAGGCGTCTGAGACTCCACGATCCGGTTGCAAATGAGAATGCCTCTCATTATTGTTGGGTATGAGCAGTTTCTCAGCCCTTCATCTCGACACCCTCGATCGGGGCCGCATCGGACGGGTCGTCGGTTTCGAGGACTGGTCTCCGGATCTCGTCGCCAAGCTTCGCGAAATCGGCTTCGCTGAAGGCGACGAAGTTGAGCTTCTGGCTCGCGGCTGGCTTGGAGGCGCTCCGCTGTCGGTCAGACTCAATCGAACTGTGATCGCTCTTCGCAAGGCCGAGGCTGGCCTGGTGAAGGTCGTCGAGGCGTGACGTCCCGGGTCGTGCGTCTTGCGCTCGTCGGCGCTCCCAACAGTGGAAAGACGACGCTTTTTAACGGTCTCACGGGAGGCCTCGCCAAGACCGCGAATTACGCCGGGGTGACCGTCGAGACCCGGATGGGTCGTCTTGAGACGCCCGGAGGCGTGCTGGTCGATCTCGTTGACCTGCCGGGAATTTACGGCCTTGAGGCGCGATCAACGGACGAGCGCATCGCCTGCGACGCCATCCTCGGACGTCTCGAGGGGCAGGCGGCCCCGGACGCTCTTATTGTCGTTGCGGATGCAGCGAGCCTGCGCACTCACCTGCACACCCTGCTGCAGATGAAGGCGCTCGGCCGTCCGGTGATTGTTGCGCTCAACATGATCGATCTGGCGGAACGAGACGGCGTCAGGATTGATGCGGAGGCGCTCTCGCGAGCGCTGGGCGTTCCGGTCATTCCAACCCGCGCCACACGCAAGGCGGGTCGGGAGGCTCTTCTGCAGGCCCTCGACGACCTTGTCGGCGGGCTGAGCGATCCGGCGCCTCGCCTTGATCCGCCCGAAACCGACCTCAAGGCGCTTCAGCGCGAGGCGCGAAAGATCGCGGCTGAAACCGTGACCGAGCCGCCGATGAACGCGGTCACGCGTCAGGCGGATGCGATTCTTCTTCATCCTGTGTCCGGTCCCATTGTACTCGCCGGCGTCCTGTTTCTCGTCTTTCAGTCTGTCTTCGCCTGGTCCGCGCCTCTGATGGACGGGATCGAAGCGGCGTTTGCGTCTCTCCAGGGTCTCGTCGAGCCGATGATCTCGAACGGTATGGCGCGCAGTTTTATCATCGATGGGGTTATCAACGGGGTCGGATCAGTCGTGGTCTTCCTTCCTCAGATCCTGATCCTGTTTGCGTTCATTCTGGCCCTTGAGGCCTCGGGTTACATGGCGCGTGCGGCGTTCCTGATGGATGAGCTCATGCTCCGGGTCGGTCTCAACGGCCGCGCATTCATCCCGCTCCTCTCGTCCTTCGCCTGCGCCATCCCCGGGATTATGGCCGCACGAACGATCGAGAACGAGCGTGATCGTCTGACGACGATCATGGTGGCGCCGCTTATGACCTGTTCAGCCCGCCTTCCGGTCTACACCCTGCTCATCGGCGTTTTTATCCCCCGGCAGGCGGTGGGACCTTTCAACCTTCAGGGGCTTGTGCTGGCGGGTCTCTACGCAGTCGGCGTGTTCAGCGCGGTCGCTGTCGCTTTCGTTCTCAAGCGAACGGCGACACGCGGCGCCCCGCAGGCCCTGATCATGGAGCTTCCGACCTACAAGCTGCCGGTCCTGAGGGATTTTGTCCTCGGTCTGATTCAGAAGGCGGGAGCGTTCCTCTATCGGGCGGGGACGATCATATTCGCAAGCACCATCGCTCTCTGGGTGCTGGCCTATTTCCCGAATGGCGGGGCCGGCCTTGAGGGAAGCTATGCGGGCTTCATCGGCCGGGCGATCCAGCCCGTTTTCGCCCCGATCGGGTTCAATCTTGAAATGGTTGTTGCGCTGATTCCAGGAATGGCGGCTCGTGAGGCCGCCGTTTCCTCGCTTGGGGTGATCTACGCTCTCGGTCCGGTCGATGAGACTTCTCAGGCGCTTCAAACCGCCCTGGTCGGCGCCTGGACGCTGCCGATGGCGCTCTCGTTCATCGCCTGGTACGTCTACGCGCCGCAGTGCTTCGCAACGCTCGCCACTGTCCGCCGCGAAACCAACTCCTGGGGCTGGACAGGTTTCATGTTCGCGTACCTGGTCGCGCTCGCCTATCTGGCGTCTCTTATCACCTACTGGACCGCTGTGTCTTTCGGCCTCTAGAGGCCGGGGGACGCTGTCCCCCGGCCTCTTTGCAGGGCCTTATTCCGCAGCTTTCAATGCGGACGCCTCTGGCGTCCACTTGAGGCGAGGCGAACGCGCGGCACGGGTTTCATCCAGACGACGAACCGGGGCCATATGGGGAGCCGACTTGAGGCTCGGATCCTTCTGAAGGGCTCGCCGGGCGACCGACGCCAGAGCGGAAATGAAGCGGTCGAGCTCGGCTTTCGATTCTGTCTCGGTGGGCTCCACCAGCATCGCGCCATGAACGACCAGAGGGAAGTACGTGGTCATGGGGTGATACCCCTCATCGATCAGACCCTTGGCGATATCGATGGTTTCAACGCCGGTCTCCTTCAGGAACGCGTCAGAGAACAGCGCTTCATGCATGCAGTACCCTTCGAACGCGGGCGACATCACCCCACGCAGGCTGGCCTGAATGTAATTGGCGTTGAGAACCGCATCTTCCGCCACCTGGCGAAGACCGTCTGCGCCGTGACTGAGGATGTAGGAGAGGGCCCTCGTGAACATGCCCATCTGACCGTGGAATGCGCACATGCGTCCAAAGCTTTCTGCGGCCTCTCCTTCGCCTTCGTGTTCAACAAGGCGCAGGCCGTCTTCGGTGCGCACAAGAAAGGGAACCGGCGCGAAGGGCGCGAGAGCGGCCGAGAGGACAGTCGGACCGGACCCCGGACCTCCACCGCCATGGGGGGTCGAGAATGTCTTGTGGAGATTGATGTGCATGGCGTCGACGCCCAGATCGCCGGGGCGCACGCGTCCGACGATGGCGTTGAAGTTTGCCCCGTCACAATAAAAGTAGCCGCCGGCCGCATGGATCATCTCGGCGATACGCACGATGTCACGCTCGAACAGACCACAGGTGTTGGGGTTGGTCAGCATGATGCCGGCGACGTCGGAGCTTTCGACGAGTTTGGCGGCGAGGTCGGCCAAATCGACCCGGCCGTCAGGCGCGGCCTGGATCTCGTCAACGATGAACCCGCACTGGACGGCGGTCGCCGGATTGGTGCCGTGCGCGGACGCCGGCACCAGAACACGACGACGCTGAGGTTCTCCGCGAGCCAGGAGAGCTGCGCGGATCGCGAGCATGCCGCACAGTTCGCCATGCGCGCCTGCCTTTGGCGACATGGCGACAGCCGGCATGTTTGTGAGCTTCATCAGCCAGTCGGCAAGTTCCGACATCAGCTCGAGGGCGCCCTGAACGGTGGATTGCGGCTGAAGCGGGTGAATATCGGCGAAGCCGGGAAGGCGCGCCATTCGTTCATTGAGGCGCGGGTTATGCTTCATCGTGCATGACCCAAGCGGAAAGAGACCGAGGTCGATGGCGTAGTTCCGTTGGGAAAGGCGCACATAGTGGCGCATCATTTCCGGCTCGGAGAGGCCGGGGAGACCCAGCGCCGAAGCGCGACGCACCCCGCCCAGACGATCGGGGCGGTTTCTGGGTTCTGGCAGGTCGACCCCTGACTTGTCGATCGAGCCGATCTCGAAGAGCAGGCCTTCCGCCTGCAGGAGCCCGCGCGATCCCGAAACGGTGTCTGTCAGAGACCTGTCCAGGTCGCCCGAGGCGGGGGCGGTGGGGCGTCCGGTCGAGTTCATGGTCATTTCAGGACCTCCCAAAGGGCGGCGGAGTAGGCTTCGATATCCGCGTGGGTCACGCATTCGGTGGCGGCGGCGATGATGACGTCGTCAAACTTGCCTTTCGGGAACAGGCGCGAGGCCCGCACGCCGCCAAGGACGCCCTCCGCCTCAAGACCGGCGATCACCTGTTCGGCGGGCTTCGGGGTGCGGAAGGCGAATTCGTTGAAGTATCGCGGGGTGAGGATCTTTACGCCCTTCACCTTTCCAAGAGCGTCTGCGAGATCGCAGGCGGTCTCGTGATTAAGCCGGGCGAGACGCGTGAGGCCAGCTTCACCCAGCAGGGTCATGTGCGCTGTGAATGCGAGCGCACAAAGGCCTGAGTTTGTGCAGATGTTGGATGTCGCCTTGTCCCGCCGTATGTGCTGCTCGCGCGTCGACAGGGTGAGCACAAATCCGCGGCGTCCGTCGGCGTCCAGCGTTTCACCGGCCAGGCGTCCCGGCATCTGGCGCATGAACTTTGACCGGCATGCGAAGAGACCCACATAGGGACCGCCGAACCCGAGCGGAACGCCGATCGACTGGCCTTCGCCCACCGCGATGTCCGCTCCCATTTCGCCGGGCGGCGTGACCAGACCAAGAGAGACCGCCTCGGTGAACACGCTCACCAGGAGTGCGCCGCGCGCGTGGGCCGCGTCCGCCAGAGGGTTCAGATCCGTGATGGTTCCAAACACATTGGGCGACTGAGCGATGACGCATGCATCCGTATCCCCCAGCGCCTCAACGAGCTTGAGCTCGCCATCAATCGCCGGCGGGAGGACCACGACTTCGATGCCGGCGGCTTCGCAAACGGTTCGTGTCGTCTCTGCGTAGTGGGGATGGAGCCCGCCCGAGAGGAGGACACGATTGCGTCGGGTCACGCGACACGCCATGACCGCAGCTTCCGCACAGGCTGTCGATCCATCGTACATTGAGGCGTTCGCCACATCCATCGCCGTGAGCGCAGCGACCTGGGTCTGGAATTCGAAGAGAGTCTGGAGCGTTCCCTGCGCGATTTCCGGCTGGTAGGGCGTATAGGTGGTCAGGAACTCGGATCGCTGGATGATGTGATCGACGCTCGCCGGAATATGATGCTTGTAGGCTCCGCACCCGACAAAGAAGGGCCCGTCCGAGGCCGTCGTATTTCGCCGTGAGAGGCGTGTCAGGTGACGCTCCACCTGAAGCTCGCCCTGAAATCCCGGGAGGCCGTCGACCGGCTTTTTCAGGCGCGCCGAGGCCGGCACATCCGCGTAGAAATCATCGATCGACCGTGCGCCGATCTGACGGAGCATCGCGTCCCGGTCAGACGGGGTGAGGGGCAGGTATCTCATGGTGCGGCCGAGGCCTCCTTGACGATGGCGGGGCGAGGTGTGGGGTGTCAGAGGCCTTTGCAGAACTCTGCATAGGCTGCGGCGTCCATCAGGGCCGAAGTCTCCGATGCGTCTGACAGCTCGATGCGGCAGAACCAGCCTGCGCCTTCCGGATCGGCATTGACGGTTTCCGGAGCGTCCTGGAGCGCGCCGTTTGATTCGAGGATCACACCGCTCACCGGCGCATAGACATCCGAGGCCGCCTTGACGCTTTCGACGACCGCCATCTCGCCGTCCTTTTTTACCTTGCGACCCGCTTCGGGCAGGTCGACGAAGACCACATCTCCAAGCTTTTCTGCAGCGAACGCGGTGATGCCGACGACCCCGGAGGCCCCCTCAACGCGGATCCATTCGTGTTCCTTCGTGTAGTAGACGGTCATGACGGTTTCCCCTGACGTTTGTATCTGTGCGGTGTGAAGGGCAGGCTTGCGACTTCGGCCTCGAGTGCCTTGCCGCGGACGATGAGATGAACCGGCGTTCCCGATCGCGCGTGTGATGCTGCGACATAACCCATTGCAACAGGTCCTCCCACGGACGGCCCGAAGCCGCCGGAGGTCACAACGCCTATGATCTCGCCGTCGGGCGTCTGGATCTCGGCGCCTTCGCGCGCCGGAGCGCGGCCGAGGGGACGAATTCCCACACGTTTGCGGGAGGGTGAGGACGCCAGCTCTCTGAGGATCCGCTCCGCCCCCGGGAAATCACCGCGTTCGCGCCGGGCTCTGGAGATCGTCCATGAGAGGCTTGCCTCCACCGGCGATGTCGATGGATCGATGTCGTGGCCGTACAGGCACATGCCAGCTTCCAGCCTGAGGCTGTCGCGCGCTCCCAGGCCGATCAGCCGGATGCGCGTATCGCTCAGTAGCTGTTCGGCGAAAGCGCCTGCTTGCGCGGCAGGATAGAGGATCTCGAAGCCGTCCTCGCCTGTATAGCCTGAGCGGGAGACCATGCAGGAATGTCCGTTGATCGACACCCGTCGGGCTTCGAGGAAGCTCATGCCTGCGGTGTCCGGCGCGATCGTCGCGAGACAGTCGCCCGCCTCAGGCCCCTGAAGAGCGAGCAGGGCCTGATGATCCTCCCGGATGAGCCTGGCTTTATCGCCAGCAGCTGTAGCGATGCGCGCGAAGTCGGCTTCTTTCACACCTGCGTTGACGACGATGTAGAGCTCCCCCTGCGAGGCGTCTTCGAACGGTCGAGCCACCATCAGATCGTCGAGTATGCCCCCGTCCGCCGCCAGCATCAGGGTGAGTTTCTGTTCCCCACGGGCGAGACCCGCGACATCGGCGCAGACGATCTGTTCAAGCAGGGCTGATACCGCCCGGTGTGCGGCATCCCCCTCAAGTGGGGCGTTCAGAACGAGACGGCAGGGCCCCATGTGGGATACGTCGAAGAGTCCCGCGTGGCTCCTTGTCCAGAGATGCTCGGCCATGATGCCGTCGCGATACTGGATCGGCATGTCATAGCCTGCGAACGGGGCGAAACGCGCGCCGGACGCCTCATGGAGCGCGAAGAGCGGGGTCCGCTTCAGGGGAGGGTGAGTGTCATCCACAGTGATCAGGCTCCGACAGCTTCGCAGATCGCTTTCGCGATACCGCCCCGCTGTCGGATGAGCCTGAGAGATTCACGCCGTCCCGGATCCGGAGGATCCAGAAGCGATCGCTTACTCCGTCGGCGGCGATCAGGGCATGGCCCGTTTCGCGCTTTCCAGCGTTTACGTCACCCCGCGGTCCTTCTGCCTGAGCGTTTCCGGGGCGGTTGCGCCTTCGGCGGCGAGGGGCGGCCCGGTCCCTTAAGACTGGAGCCGATCCCTCGCTCTCTCCTGCGGGGGTCGTTCGATTGGCCGGACCCAGGCGACTCTCGTCGGCTACGTCCGTTACCGCGCATCTGCGGGCAGGGCCGGGGCGCCGTCAATGCCCTGTTTACGAAATCTCTCTGAGCCAATCGAGAAGGAGCGCGTTCACTTCGGCCGGTTTCTCCTGCTGCGTCCAGTGACCGCACCCCGGCAGGACATGAAATCCCCTGAGATCTGTGACCCATTCCCGCATTCGAGGTTCGACGTCGCGACCAAACATCTTGATCGCGGAATCGTCTTCGCCGGTTATGAATAGCGAGGGTTGGGATATCGGCGTTTCCGCCCAGGCGCCGAGCCACTCGAAATCCCGGTGGAAGTTTCTGTACCGGTTGAACGCTCCGCGGAAGCCCGACTGCTCGAACTCCCTCACAAAATAGTCCATATCCTCCGCGCTCATCCAGGCGGGAAAGACGTCCGGGTCCACCAGGCGGTGAAGCAGGCTGTCGCCGTGTTTCTTGTCAGCTGGCCAGGTTCCGGGCGGAATGTTTCCGGAGAGAGCATAGTAGATCTTCCGCAGGCCTGTCCGGACGTCGGCTTCCAGCTCCGCCTCGGCGACGCCTTCGTCCTGAATGTAGATCTGGTAGAAGAAATGGCCCTTTTTGGTGAATATTTCCCGGGCGTTATCAATGAACGGCGCCTTGCCCCGTCCGAGATAGGGAATGGCGAGGCCGGCGACCGCTGAGAAACGGCCGGGGTCGACGAGGGCGGAGTTCCAGACAATCGGAGCACCCCAGTCATGCCCGATCAGGATGGCGCGTCCTCCTCCCAGAGCATCGGCGACGGCCTGCACATCTGAAACCACCGACTTCATGTCGTAGGCTTCGATCGGCCAGGGGCGATCCGACCCGCCATAGCCGCGAACGTCCATTGCGGCGGCCCTGAAGCCGGCTCTCGCGATGGGTGTCATCTGGTGGCGCCAGGAATACCAGCTTTCAGGCCATCCATGGACCATGAGGACCAGCGGTCCCTCTCCCTCGACCGCGACCCGGATCTCAATGTCGCCAGATCGTATCTTCTCAAAGTGTCGCGTCATGACGTCTTTCCCCAGGTCGCGCCGCCGTCCGGCCTTCCGTCAGGCCTCAGCATAGGCGGACATCTTCCCCGATACAGCCCTGCACGACCCGGACATTGCGGCGGACCGGGGCCGCTGATCGATTTTTTCGACCTTAAGGCATGCTTCGGACCGCCGCGGGTGTTCCCGTTGGCGGAAAAACGCTTATGGTGCCAGCCCGCTCGCCAGTCTCTGATTGCGGCGCGGGCCTGTAGCTCAATGGTTAGAGCCGGCCGCTCATAACGGTCTGGTTGGGGGTTCGAGTCCCTCCGGGCCCACCATTATTGTCGGGGCAGTAAGGCGGCCCGACCCGTCGCTATCATCTGACGGCGCCTTCAGGCTCGAACCAGGGTCAGCCGGTGCGCCCCGTCCTTGCGGATGACAATGTCTGCCTCATCGCGCAATGGGAGGATGTTCTCCCTGAGATTAGGCAGATTGACGCCCCGCCAGACCTGGCGCGCGAACTGATCGACCTCCTCCGGCGTCATATGAAGAAAGCGGACGTAGAATGAGGCGGGGTCGGACCGAGCCTCGTTCCAGAGTCGCAGAAACCGTTCGACATACCAGGTCTCAAGATCCTCTTCCGAAGCATCGAGATAGATAAGGGTATCGAGGGTCTCTTCAGAGCGCTCTGTCGACAGCACGAGGTTCAGTCCGAGACCTTCGAGGATAAGGATGTCCGGCTGGTCGATCAGCGTGGTCTGGTCTGGGGCGATGTCGTAGGTCAAATGGGAGTATGCCGGCAGCCGGACCGGGCCGCTTCGCGCCTGGCGCAGCGCACTTTGAAAGGACGCCTGATCGTAGGTTTCAGGATATCCCTTGCGCATCAGCAGGCCCCGAGGCGCGAGATGGTCATTGGGAAAGAGAAATCCGTCCGTCGAGGCGGTTTCGACGCTTAAGGACGGCCGCAGCAAATCACATAAGGTCGCGCACAGGGTGGATTTTCCCGCGGCGACCGATCCGGTCAGTCCGGCGATCCAGGTCCTGCCCGGGCGTCGCTTTTCGAGAAGCGCCTCCAGAAGCGCCTGAGCGCCCTTGTCGTTTTCGGATGCGTCGACGACGGAAGCATCAGAATGGGGCATCGCTGGGCCTCGTTCGCGCCCTGGGGCGGGCGCATCGAGCAGCATTCTAGGCCCTCCGCCGGGATCGTCCAGAACGGCGGCGTTCCGCTCAGGGTGTCTGGGCCCGGGTCCGCGTCCTGTCATCGTGGCGTCACCTGGTGATGGCATGAGGCGCTGGTGGTCCACAGGGGGGCATCCTTATGAGGGTCTGGTCTGTTCTTTTCCTCTGTACGGCCAATTCCGCCCGCTCCATTCTTGCCGAGGCGATCATCAATCGAGTCAGCGACGGCCGGGTGATCGGCTACTCTGCCGGATCTCATCCGAGGGGCGTGGTTCATCCCACGGCATTGAGACTGCTGTCGGCTCTTGAATATCCATTGGAGGGTTTCCGGTCGAAGGGGTGGGATGAGTTCGCAGCTCTCAACGCGCCCCCGATCGATCTGGTCGTCACGGTCTGTGATTCTGCCGCTGAGGAAATCTGCCCTGTATGGCCGGGTCGTCCGGTCTGCGCGCACTGGGGGATGCCGGATCCGGCTGCGGCCGACCAGGATCTGCAGGATGAGGCGTTTTCAGAGACCTACCGCCAGCTTCAGGATCGCATTGCCGCCCTGCTTGACCTTCATCCGGACAGGATGGGTCCCGAGGTCTTTGCGCAAAGCGTTCAGTCGCTTCACGATCGTCTGGTCTGATCCATTCTGATCTGTTCGGGAATTGACCTGGGAAGGTTTGAGGCTCCGCGCGTCTATTGGCAATCGGCCTGCGATGACGAACATGTCGCGAGGCGCGTTTGTGTCCGAGGGAGAGATACGGTGGCTTTGGCGATAGAGGAATTCGATGCGCGAATGGAGGACGATCTTATCGCTCTGTCGCTGAAGGCCTGGGCGCCGGTCTTCTCAGAGATGGAGCCTGCGGTTCCCTCTTATGTTTTCCGCGCCTTTTATCCTGACGGATGGGCGCGACGGCAGTCGCAGGATGTGAGGCGCCTGATACAGGGAGGAGAGGTCCGTGTCCTCTCGGCGCTGGAGGATGGATGTCTTGTCGGTTTCGTCGGTCTGAAGTTTCACCCGGAAGACCGGATGGGAGAAATCCACATCCTGGCGGTCGATCCTGATTTTCAGCGAGGAGGGATCGCGACGGCTCTGATGACGGAGGCCTGCAGGCGCCTCAAGGCCGAAGGGGCGGATATCGTTATGGTCGAGACAGGCGGCGATCCGGGACACGCTCCCTCAAGGGCGGTCTATGAGGCGTTCGGTTTTGAGAGATGGCCTGTCGCCCGTTACTTCAAGGACTTGTCCTCCGGGGCAGAAGGATAGGCTCGTGTCGCGCCGGCTCTATCGGATCGCACCGTCCGTTCAGTATCCGTCTCCGGACCAGCAATCTGTGGTCCCAGGCGTTACGGCGTTTGCTCTTTTGTCTGCAGGGCGAACACTTCGATGGCGGGGCCGCCGGTCGGAGCGATCACAGGGGCGCCCTGGCGTTTCATGAACTCTGCGTAGCGACGTGACATGTCGTTGATGTGATTGTTCTTCATTCCGACGACAACCGCCACGAACTGTTGTCCGTTGATAGCGTAGGAGATCACGCTTGAGCTTGGATAGTCTCCGAGCGGAGCCGACCAGATTGTGCGACCAGTCGCGTCGTCGAAGGCTTTAAGCGAAGGCGCTAAGTCGCCGGCGAAGACGAGACCTCCTGCGGTGCTCAATGTTGAGCTTGAGATTGGCGAGGCCAGATCCACGCTCCACCCCCGAGACCGCCCTGACAGGTCGAGGCTCTGCAGGCGTCCCATCATTCTGTCCTTCAGGGCATCCGGATGATCCGCGGGCGTCAGTCCTGCTCCGGACGACAAAAGGCGGTATCCGTCGGGTCCAAAGCGCATGCACCATTCGGTGATGGGGACATAGATCAGCCCGGTTTTCCCGCTCACGGATGTGGCCGGCCAGGACCGCGCTCCGGACGGAGATGGGCAGTAAACCGACGGCCTGTTCGGATCGGGCAGCTTTTCGAGATTGATGGTCTTCGCGCCCGTTTTCGGATTTATGTCGGTGATGATGTTCTGGGTCCCGCTGTCGATGGAAAACAGATACTCTCCTGACCGTGCATCCAGCACATCCAGGATCGCCATCTTGCCGACCGTCATCACTACGCGTCTGTTCTCGCCATTAATGCGAAGCGATGCGAGCTGACGCTCGAACACCCAGTCCAGGTCCCACTGGTCATTGGCCATGTGCTGATAGCTCCAGACCAGTTTCCCCGTGTCCGGGTTCAGCGCGATAGTGCTGTTCGTGTAGAGAGCGTCCCGGGTCACGCCCGGCTGGTCTGAAGGATGAAGAAGCGGGCCTGTGTCGTAGGTGGGCGCCACGCCGTAATAGATGAGATTGAGTTCCGGATCATAGGTTCCCTGATGCCAGACGGACCCGCCGCTGCGCTTTTCCAGGGGCAGGCCGTTCCAGGTCTCCCCTCCGGTCTCACCCGGACGTGCGATGGTGTTGAACCGCCAGAGCTCCCTGCCGCTTGCAATGTCCAGGGCGACTATGAAGCCGCCGCCAGCGACAAAGCTCGTCGTCACTCCCTGAATGACCTTGTCGCCCACGATGAGCGGCGCGCTTCTTAAGCCGAGGGTCGGACCGGGTTCGGCCGGCGGACGTATCTCGATTGCGTGATCCCAGACCTTCGCGCCTGTCTTTGTGTCGAGCGCCAGAACGTGCACGTCTGATGTGGGAACAAACACCCTGTCTCTGGCGAGGCCGACACCCATCTTCATTGTGGAGGCCGCACCGTTCGGCTTGTGAACATGACGCCAGAGCTCGACGCCCGTGGATGCGTCGAGGGCGAGGAGGGTGTCCGGGATGGTGTGGAGGTACATTACCCCGTCTCGAACAACGGGCGTCGGCATGCTCAGGCCCGGGTCAAGCGGAATGCGCCAGGCCGGCGCCAGATCAGTGACGGTTCCGGCATCGATGGAGGTCAGGGGACTGTGATTGGCGCCGTCATAGGTCCGGCCCCACTGAAGCCAGTCGCCGGGTGACTGGGCCATCGCGGGGGTCAGGCTGACCAGCTCAACGCAGAGCGCGCACAGGAGCGCTGACCTTAAGGCCTTCATCGCTTTTCTCCCCCTATCGGTCGCCGGAGACGACGCGCTTTCGTCTGACCTTTATGACTGGTCATGACTTGTTTTGCCCGAGGCTAACGCGCCTTCTTCGCGAGTGTCAAAGCGATTGAGACGCAACGCCCGGCGGCGCTCGACCTGTTGCGCCCTGAAGCGGCTAAGGGGTTCGACTGCTCTGCGAGAGGAATCGCCCGCCTCTGGAGGCCGGGCGGGTCGATCCTGATCCTGTCAGGTTATGAGCGTGCACAGAGACTGAAGTGTCGAATGCGTCCCGAGACCGCAAAATGCGCGTGACCTCCTCGCCCTCGTGCACCGCAGGGCTTCGCATCAGGCGTCACTGCTGGCTTCAATTGTAACCGGGGGGAGGCTCCGCAATCGTGAGATAGCCGGCGACGAGGCGACACCAGCTCACCCATGGATCTGAGAGGGATCTCGACGGTAGGCTTATGACCGGGCCCTTACGGGTCGAATCGATGGCTTGGGGACGTCAGAGGGCGCTCGATATGGTTTCAGATATGCCAGCTGAGAGCCGCTCCGCTCCCCGGGGCGCTCAGGCCCCGACATCGCGCATCGATGCGATGGACGGCCTTCGCGGTCTTGCGCTTGTCGGCATTTTCTTCGTGAACATCATCGCTATGGGCGGGCCGATCGATCGCCTTCATCCCGACGGAGCGCCGACCCTCGAAAACCCGGAATGGGCAGCCTGGGCGTTCGGAGAGGTATTCATCACGGGAGCAATGCGGGGCATCTTCTCGATTTTGTTCGGGGCTTCCGCTCTCCTGTTTCTGAGTTCGCCGCGACACGGACCCCTCACCTTCGTCCGTCGTTGCTTCTGGCTGCTGGTTTTTGGGATCGTCAATTCCACTCTGCTTCTCTGGCCTGGCGACATTCTGCTGGTTTACGCGCTCGCCTCTCCGGTCATTCTGCTGTTCCTGCGGGCCTCTGTGCTTCGTCTCGCCGTCGGGGCGGCTGTCATTCTGATCGGGCTTTCAGTGTGGTCCTACCTGCGCGCCACCGGGCTTGAGGTCAGCGTCTCCTCCGATAGACCGGATCTGGCGGCGGAGCAGGCCGCCCGGCTGGGAGGCTATGGGGCTAATCTCGCTTTCATGTGGGATACGGCGATCCGATGGACGTTCGCCCCGGGGCTTCTCTGGTGGGTCCTTGATGCGGCGGGGTTCATGCTCGTCGGGATGTTCCTCTACCGGGCAGGAGCTTTCTTTCCTTCAGCCCCGGCGGTCGGACACTGGCTGATGGTCGTGGTTGGCTTTGGCGCGGGCATTCCATTGCGCGCCGCTGGCGCGGCCCTCACCTTCAGTTCCGCCGGCGATACGCCGGCGCTTGTCGAGGCTTTCTTTCAGGCAGGCCGGCTTGCCATGTCCCTGGGGTGGATCGGCGGATTTCTGTTGGCGTGGCGATTTCTGCCGCTCCTTGCGGCTAAACCTCTCGAGGTTCTCGGCCGTATGGCGTTGACGGGCTACCTCCTTCAGAGCGTCGTCGCGGCGCTTCTGTTTTCCGGGTTCGGGTTTGGTCTCTGGAACCGGTTTGGGTGGCTTCAGCTGTGGGCTCTGGTTCCCCTCATCATGACCTGCCTCGCGATCCTTCATCTTCTGTGGCTGTCCTACTTTCGTATCGGACCTGCGGAGTGGGCCTTGCGGGCTCTGACGCTTGCGGAGACGCCGCCCCTTCGTCGCTGACCCGCTGTCGAAAAACACCGGACGACTGCGTCGGGCCTGTCCGGCATTGCCCGATTTCGGAGGTGTGGCCTGGCTTTGCGTCCTTTGTTCTGGACATATCCCGCTGGGGCGGTTTACGGCCGCAATCTGTCGTTTTCCTTCCGGGGGTAACCAGACGAGGCGTCCTCATGCTTATTCTGCAGCACATCTGGTCCCGATGGACAAAGCAGAGCAGGGGGGCGAATGCGCCGAGGCCTCGCCCGCGGCTGCCCGAAGGGGCTCTCCTGCCGTCAGGGCTTTCGGGCCCCGCCCCCATGCTTCATAGCCTTCGTCTCCTGGAGGCGGAGGAATTCAGGCTGGCCGAGTCTTTCGGGCCTCTCACGCCAGAGACCTGGCGTCATGGCGACCCCCAGCATGCCGCCAACCTCTCCTGGAAGGAGGGTCCTGAAGATGTCGAGATTACGCTGACCGAGCCCTGGCCGTCCCTTCGTCGAACGCTCTGGAAGGGCCCCCCGTCCGGTCCGGTGGCGCGCCTGAGAGACGGGCAGAAGTTGCTGATCCTCTGGAACGCCCGCTTCTTTGCCTCCGCTGCGGGAAGCGACCGCAGCTATTTCTTTGAAGAACACGCGGTTCGGATCGCCAATGTGACCAATCCTCCGAGGGAGGCTTTGATTGGCCGTGAGAGCATGCGGGTGATTGATCTTCTGACCCGCATTTACTGACAGCGACTACCTGTTTTTTCGGTTTTGAATCGCGACAAGGTATCCGATTTTCCGTTATGTCAGAAGTCCTGAGCCTCGAGCGATCTCATTCTCTGCGCCTTGACCTGACCAGAAAATAACGGCAACCGTTGTGACAATAGTGTCGGCGCATGCGGTTCTCTGGTGAACAGAGGCCTGTTTTTTCTCGGGGCGGCAGAGACATGACCAGTTTCGTGGTTTGGATTCCGGCTGTCATCGCCTACGGCGCCTTTCTCGCCTGGTATGTCAACTGGCGGGGGCCATTGAGACCTTCGGAGGTCGCATCTCTGATGGCCCGGATCGAAGCGGGAGCGTCTTCTAAGGACGGCCGTAACGACCTCAACGCGTTTCGCCAGTTTCTTGAGGCGGATGACGGGCGGGAATTCTTCATGCTCAATCTTGTGCGTGTGGCTCCTGGCGAGGTTCAGGGGCCCGATGGAAAGGTGCGCCCGGCCCGCGAGGTGCTGGAGGGTTATACCCGACATTTTCTTCCTGCGCTTTTCGCCCGGGGCGGTCATCCTGCGCTGGCGGCCAGAAAGATCGGTCCGTATTTTGACGCGTGGGGCGTGCCTCCCGATCCCGGCTGGTCGCTCATCGGATATATGCGGTATCGCAGCCGACGGGATCTGGCGTGGCTGGTGATGGATCCGCGTTTCGGCGGCGCTCACGATTACAAGTTTGCGGCGATGCCTCAGACCTTTTCCTTCCCGACCAGGCCTCAGATTATGATGCTTGCCGGACCCTCGGTCGTCGTGGCGCTGTGCCTCGCCTTGCTGGCCCTGTCGGCGCAGTGCGCGTGGCTCATGATGGCCGGCTGACGGATCGTCCGGGCGTTTTTTCTTCCAGAGGCGTCTCATGAAGATCCTGCGCACACCCGACGATCGTTTCGACGCTCTGCCGGATTTTCCATTCACGCCGAACTTTCTCACCGTGCGCGACAGGGATGGCGCCGAGGTCCGACTTCATTGTGTGGATGAGGGACCGAGGGAGGCGCCTGTCATTCTCCTGATGCACGGCAATCCCACGTGGTCTTTCCTTTATCGGAAAATGATCCCGAGGCTCCTCGCGACGGGTCAGAGGGTTGTCGCGGTCGACCTGGTGGGCTGCGGGCGTTCGGACAAGCCGGCTTTGAAGTCTGACTATACTCTGGAGCGGCATTACGACTGGATGAGCCAGTGGCTTCAATCCATGGACCTGCGAAACATCACGCTCTTCTGTCAGGACTGGGGCGGAACCATCGGACTTTATCTGCTTTCACGTTTTCCCGAGCGCTTCGACCGTGCGATCGCTTCAAACACCGGTCTGCCTCTGGGAGAGGGTGAGAGCGACTTCATGAAGATGTGGGTGGGAATGATGCGTCAGGCGGTCGAGTTCCCCTGGCCCATGCTCACTCAGGGTATGACCGCTCAGCTGACAGAGGCGGAGCTGGCGGCCTACCGGGCGCCTTTCCCGGGGCCGGAGTATGAGGCCGGGATCGTGCAGTTTCCTGTGCTGATCGCGGTTCAGCCGGATAATCCTGGCGCGCCGCTCAACCGCGAGGCCTGGGAGCGGCTCGCCCGTTTCGATAAGCCCTTTCTGACCCTGTTCGGCGAGCTGGATCCGGTTGCACGCGGCTGGGATGCGCGCGCTCAGTCCTGGATCCCCGGGGCCAGGGGGCAGGCCCATCAGATTCTTCCCGGAGCCCGTCACTTTATTCAGGAGGACGCTCCCAATGAGCTCGTGGAACACATCATCCGCTTTCTGAACGTCAACTAGGGGGCCGTCATGGCTTTGTTTCCTCCCAGCACCAATGCGGACTATCAGGGATCCCGTGTCGCCGCGTGGTTTCTGTTCATCGCGGGTCTGGCTGAGCTCATGCCCGGTTTGATTCATTTCTTCCTGCCTGACGGGGGGGCCGGGGTCATCGCCGGGATCGACCTCTCTGAGCGCGGGGATCTGATCGTCGCGCTGTTCGCCTGGTTTGGCGCGATACAAATTCCCTCCGCGCTCCTGATTATCCTCATCGCACTTCGATACCGCACGCTTGTTCCGCTGGGTCTTCTATGGATCATTCTCGCCCGCGGTCTCATGGCCTATGACGGATGGCTCGGAAAGGCGTCTCAAAGCGGTCATCATCCGCCCGAGCATTACGCCAGCCCGATTGCAGTCGTCGTGGCGGCGATTTTTCTCGCATTGTCTCTGGGCAGGCCTGCGCAGCGCTGACATCTTCCTGCAGACGGCCGGTCGCCGTCGGCTACAGTTTCAGACCCCTCGGAGCGACGCCATGGAGATCACGGACATTCAGGTAAAGCGAAAGGCGTTTGCCGAGACACGCATCGTTTCCCGCCCGGTCGGCGACCTTGCGGATGGGGATATTCTCGCTCGCGTCGATATGTTCGCACTGACCGCGAACAACGTGTCCTACGCGCTCTCCGGGGAGGGCATTGGATACTGGAAATTCTATCCTGCGGCAGAGCCATGGGGTGTGGTTCCCGTGTGGGGGTTCGCCGACGTCATTCAGTCCCGGCATCCGGATATCGCCGTCGGGGAGCGGATCTGGGGTTTTATGCCTATGTCCTCGCACGTGGTGATGACCCCCGGTCGGATCACGGCCCGATCGTTTGTCGATGTCGTCGCTCATCGTCAGCCGCTGCCGCCGATCTATAATTCCTATCAGCGAACGTCCGGCGATCCCCCTCAGATGAAGGATCTGGAGGTGGAGCGATGCCTCCTCTTCCCCCTCTTTTCGACGTCGTATGTTCTTTATGACTATCTCGTCGACAACGCCTTTTTCGGCGCCGAACAGGTGCTGGTCGGCAGCGCTTCTTCCAAAACAGGTTATGGTCTCTGCAGCCTGCTTTTTCGTCATCAGGGGGCGCGTCCCCGTGTGGTGGGGCTCACATCCCCGCGCAATCAGGATTTCGTTCGAACGCTCGGCGTCTGCGACGAGATCTGCGGGTACGATGAGATTGACGCCCGGGATCCGACTGTCGCAACGGCCTTTGTCGACATGGCCGGGAATGGGGATGTGGTCGCGGCTGTTCACAGCCGATACAGAGACGGCCTCAAGCTCAGCTGCGCTGTTGGAGCCACCCACTGGGAGGCGCCTCGCTTCCGGCCAGCCGAGGGGGGCGTGCCTCACACGTTCTTCTTCGCCCCCGGACAATTTCTGAAGCGGGAGCAGGACTGGGGGCCTGGCGAAGTTATGAGACGCGCTACAGCTGAGGCGGCGCGTATGGCCCTTGATCTTCGTCCGTATCTCAATGTGCGTCGCGAGCTCGGAGCTCATGAGGCCGCCAGGGCGTTCTCCGCGCTGGTCGCCAATGAGACGATGCCTGATGTCGGCGTCATCGCAAGGGTCGACTAGCCGCCGCACTGCTTCGGGGGATCAGCGTCCCGTCGAGCGTCCGGACATCGGCTTCCCGGATTGAACCTTGCTGTCGGACGCCCTGGCTTCAGCAGCCAGGCGCTCCATGCGGCGCGCTCCTGCGAGAATGCCGCTCATCGCATAATTGCCCTCATGACATGCATACTCATAGAGTCGCCCTTCGGGTCGGTAGAACGTCGTCTCCCCGCGCCAGGTTTCGCTGTAGTGAACCGGATCCGCGACCTCGAATTGATAGAGAATCTCGTCCTGTCCGACTTGTGTGAAGCGCTCAGTCACCTGCCCTTCGGGAGAGAGTGGAATTCGCGTGGTCGCAGACTGCTCCGGCTTGAGATTGCGGATCCGTGTCACCAGAGTGTCGCCCTCCCACCAGGCGACCGTATCGCCCAGCCAGGGAGCCATCTCCGGCGGTCGATGTCGTGCGTCGTCCTTTGACTTGAAAATCGGTATCGTCCGCGCGTCATGAACCATCTCGGTCAGGACCATCAGATGATCGGGTGTCAGGACGAACTGATAGGTGTTGTTGTAGAGCGCGCTGAGCATCACGGGCCCTCCCACATTGCCGAAGCCGATCAGGCATCGCTCGCGGAGTGGAACGTCTTCGGGGCCAAGATAGTCGCCCCCGCCGGAGCGATACTCAGCTCCTTCCGCCCTGACCAACCTGAGGCTTTCTGCAGCGTTCCGGTAGGGAATGCGACCATTCGCCGGAGACACGATCAGTGAGGAGCGCGCTTCGCCGCGGACTATGGCCAGCTTGTCTCCGGGGTCGACCCAGAATGAGTTATAACCCGCTTCAGTGTTTCCATCGTCGAACTCACCTTCGCTGAGATCCGACGGAGCGTTCGCTGCGGCCGCCGCGGTCCTGGCCGCCTCGGCGATGCGTGCGGCCTCGTCGGCTGAGACGACGAGGCTCCTGAACTGAGGCGGTCGCTCCAGCTGTGTCGTGGAGCGGTTGGTCCAGTAGCCCGTGAAATCCGGTTTCCCCCATGAGGTGCGAGGAATTTCCTCAGCCGACGCCGGAGCACATGCGGCGAGCACCAGGATCGAAAGCACCAGCGCAGAGCGGGCACGGACCATCGTCATCTCCGTTGAATGAAAATGCCTGAGACGGATTGTAGCATGCCGAACAATGTCGGCCAATCAACGCGTCGGTGACTGGCGCGCGCCCGGGCCCCTCCAGCCTCAGGCGCCCTCGATCCGCCAGTTCGTCGGGGCAAGCTCAAAGCCCTCAAACATGAACCCCGGCGTGACTGCGCACCCAAGGAGCGACCAATTCCCCAGCGCTTCTGCGGATTGCCACGTTCCCTTGGGAACTACGCACTGGGGTTCATCTCCTGCAGCGATGTCCATCCCAAGGCGATAGTCTTGTCGAGGCCCATCGAGACTGCTGGCGAGACTGAGACGCACCGGCGCCCCGGCATGAAAGTGAAAGATCTCCGTCGCGTCGACCTTATGCCAACGGGTCGGTGAATTGGCGGAGAGCAGGAAGTAAATCGATGTTCCGCATGCGCGTCCTGCAACGTCGGGACCGCGCCAGATCTCCCGGTACCATCCCCCTTCCGGGTGGGGCTCGAGACGAAGACGCGAGATCACGTCGTTTGCCGTCAGCGACTGAGTCATTTTATCCGCCTCTTCCAACCGGATCCGGATGCCTGAGCCATGTCCCGAGAGCCGTTCCCTCGTCTGTCATGTCCAGCTTCAGGCCGGAGAACCCTTCAGGGATCATGGTGCGGGAAGGAGCACTATCCTGGGACAGCGGCGGCCGCCAGTTCGTCTCGCTTGGCTCGCAACGCCCTACGTTCAAGGCGCTTCTGGATGATCCTGTGCCGCTCCCGATTGATCGGAAAATTCCAGCACAGCGCGGCCATCGCCAGATGCATCAGGAAGGGGAAGCCGAGATAGGCTGTAATCAGACCCAGATCGCCCATCGGGGTGGCGGGCTGTCCCATCCTGAACCCTGATACATCGAGGATGAAAAAGGCGAGCGCTCCGCTGATCGCCATCGTTATCTTGATCAGAAGCATCTGGACGGCGAACAGATTGCCTGCCTTGCTCGATCCGGATTTCATGGTGTCGTAGTCGATGACATCCGAGAGGACCGCCCCGGGCAGGAAGTTCTGAGGCGTTCCGAAGAACCCGCGGACGACTGCGAGGAGAACAACGGGAATGAATGCCTCTGGTCCCCTGGGAAGCAGCAGAGTGATGAATCCCATCGCAGTCGAGAGAAGGACGAAGGATCCCCAGACACGATGTCTGTCTGCGGTGATGAGGATCTTCGACCAGACGGGCATGAACATCACACCCGAAGCAAAGAAGGTGATCATGATATACGGGATCTGTTCCTTAAATCCCATGTATTCGGTCTGAAAGATAAAGGAGGTCCCGATGAAGGATCCCTGGCCCAGGCCCCAGAGGATCGTGATGAGATAAAACCGCATCAGAGGCTTACAGGAGGTGATGGTCTTCCAGATGCCTCTGATGTCGACTTTCTGGCGGGCGACCACAACTCCTTTCGGGACGACTGTTACGGCAGTGATCATGCCGATGGGCATGATGATCAGATAAAGAAAGACGATGCCCTTCATTGTGTCGGGTCCGATCGCCGAGGATCCCGTGAAGAAGGACATTCCGATCGGCAGCAGGTAAACGACAAGGCTTCCGCAGATATTGAACCAGCCTACCATGGTGCCGATGCGCGATCGCTCCATGTAGTCGCGAGTGGTCTCGGTCATCCACGCGCTTCGGGGCACTTCAAACATGGTGAAGCCGGTGTAGAGGACGGTCGACCAGATGGCGAAGTAGACGATGGTCGCTTCAGGGGGCGGGTTGAAAAGAGGGATGATTCCTCCTGCCAGAAACAGAATGGCGATGATGAACCACGGTTTCCGGCTCCCCCAGCGTGTCCTGGTGCGATCGGAGAGGTATCCGATGATCGGATCGTTTACGGCGTCGAAGATGCGGCTCGCGGCGGCGATGGCCCCGATCTGGGCAAGGGTCACGCTGGTGTTCGCCGCGTAGAAAGCCGGAAGGAGGGAGTAGACCGGATAGGCGACCAGAGCGTGAGGAAGGCTGGGAAAGCCGAATGCAAACCTTTGCGCTGTGCTGAGAGCGCGCGGTTGATTGTCTTGCGCCCGTGCGGCGCCGGCCGGTTCGGTCATGGTGCGGTCTCCCGAAATCCCGGGTCGGTCGATCTGAAGCCGATCCTGACCTGAGGTTATCATTGATCACATTCATCCGGTCGGATGGCAAGACCGCAGGCTGAGCGCCGGCGTCTGGCGGGGAAAATGGGGGGGCGACCTTGCGCCATCCCATTTTCGCGCTAAGCGAAACACTCTATCCACCTGTTATGGCGATGGATGGGGAAGGCCGGACGATCCCACGAGGGATTGCTGGCGGGCGCCCAACGGAGACGGACCTATGACGAGTTCCGCGTCAGGCAAGGTGATAGAGATCGCCCCCGGGCGACGCCTGCGCGATCGTGCGGGGGAGGGGCCGTATCACAAGGGTAATGTCAAGGCGAGCCTTGTGGCTGCAGCCCGCCGTCTCCTTGAGACGGAGACGGTTGAGGCGATCACCGCCCGTCGTCTGTGTCGGGAAGTCGGCGTTTCGTCGGCTAATTTCTACAATCATTTCGATAGTCTGGAGCAACTGTTTCTCGATGTGGCGGCAGAAGGTTTCGCCTCCAGGGCTGCGGAGAATCGCCGACTTCTGAAGAGGGGCGGCGCTCGTGAAGATATGCTGGTCCAGCTGGCGCAGAATCTCGTTGAGTTTGCTTGCTCGGAACCGGAACTGTTTCGTCTGATGTTCGGGCAGCTTGGGGATGTGTCGTCCCATCCGCATTACGTCTCTCAGGCGGACGACAGCTTCAGGGTTCTCGTTCAGATTGTTCACGGTGAGGATCTTTACCGTCCCGATGATCTTGAGCACTCTCATGAAGCCTGTAAGGCGGCCTATGCGTTCTTTTCCTTCATCTACGGTCTCGCGCGCGGCTATGCTCAGGGTCTGATCGCCAATGCTTCAGGAACCCGTGCGGAGAGGCGGCGTTTCGTTGAAGACCTGACACGTCAGGTCATCAGGGGGATCGGCGGCTAGCCTTCGGCGAACACCTGTTCGCGCCAGCGTCGAATGAGCGGAATCCAGAATGGATTGGCCTGGTCGGAGTTCATGACCATGCAGAACCCGTCCCCGGTTTCCGGAAATACCGAGTAGATGCTTCGCCAGCCTATCGTTCCGCCGGAATGATGAATATTGAGCCGCCCTGCCTTCCGGTAGCTCAGGTGTCCGAGGGCGGCCTCGAACTGAATGTCTCCGCTTTGATCGGCCAGACCGATGGGCCGCCACAGTTCGGCTGCGGCTGGTGCTGACAGGAGGCCATGTCCCGTCGGAAGATTGATTTCGGCGCAGGCGAAGGCCGCAAGGTCCTTGATGCCGGCGTAAACTCCCCCCGCTGCGGCGCAGAGCGTTCGATATCGCCGTCGGCGCTTTCCCTCAGGCCCGTAGGGCTCCGCCAGATCCGTGTCTTCGAAGGGAAAGAAGGTCGATCTGGTCATGCCGAGAGGTTCAAAAATCCTTTTTCCAACGAAGGATTCGAAGGTCTGGCCTGACAGGTCCTCGATCATGATCTGAAGTATTCCGAAGCCGCCGTTTGAGTATCGCCAGCCTTCGCCGGGGCTGGATGTGATGCGGACTGGCCAGTCCCGGTCCAGGCTCCACTCGCTCCAGTAGGTCTCCTGCTCTTCAGTGAACGGACTGATGATCCCGTTGAGGCCGTCGATCAGACTGATGGTCTCGTATCCTTCTGCAATCCCCGGAAAACCGGCTGAGGATGCGCCTGCATGATGGCCGAGGAGGCGTCGCACGGTCACTTCGGCATGCGGGTAGTCCGACGGCGGAAGTCGCCAGCGCCGGAGATGGCGCTCCACCGGATCGTCAAGATCAAGATGTCCGTCCTCCACCAGCATCATGACGGCGATGGCGGTGAAGGATTTCGAGATCGACTGAAGCGCAAAGAGCGTATCGGGTCCCACCGGTGCGGAGCGCTCGCGGTCCCGGTCTCCCCAGCACCCTGTGAAGACCGGGCGGCCGCCTTCGATCAGGGCGATGGCCGCACCAGGAACCGAGTGCTCCCTGAGGCCGCGCTCCATGACGTCGTCCAGTGTGCGCTGAAACTCTTCGCCCATGATCATTCTGCCTCGGGTCTTCAGATCGCCCGCTCTCTTGTATATGAACGCTGATCATATAATCTCGCTCCCAACAAGCCTCAGGGAGCGATCATGGTCCGAGTTGTCAGTCGTCTGGAGGAGGCTGTCGCGCATGTCCTCCCGGTCAATCCGGTCGCAGGCCAGGAGGTCAGCTGGCCGATCGCTGATCGCCTGAGGGAGTATAACTGTCCGGGTGTTGCGATCGCCGTCATCGACGGAGGCGAAGTTGCGGACGCTGGCGGTTTCGGACTGAAGGACGCTGGTCGCGGCGAGGCTGTGGCGGCCGACACGATGTTCGCGGGCGCGTCGATCAGCAAGCCTCTGGCCGCTGTTCTCGCCATGCAGCTGGTCGACCAGGGGCGTATCGGCCTGGATCAGCCTGTGAACGACTATCTGACGTCCTGGAAGCTGCCCGACAACGCCTTCACGAAAGAGGTCCCGGTCACGCTTCGTCACCTTCTTTGTCACAAGGGGGGGACGACGGTGCACGGTTTCGGGGCGTTTCCCGCCGGGCAGACGCCGCCGAGCAATATGGATACGCTGCTCGGACGTCCGCCATCCCTGACGCCTGCCGTGGTTGTCGATAAGGTTCCTGGGGGATCGGTGCGCTATTCCGGCGGAGGCACGCAGATTGTTCAGCTGCTTCTCGAGGAACAGACCGGCCTTGAGTTCGCCGACCTAGCCGAACAGAGAATTTTCAGCCCCCTCGGGATGACGAGGTCCACTTTTCGTCAGCCCCTCCCTGAGGCGTTCCATGGCCACACGGCATCCGGTCACGACAAGAGCGGGGGCCTGATCAAGACCCGCTTCACCCACACGCCACAGCAGGCCGCAGGCGGCGTCTATACAACAGCGCCTGATTACGCCCGCTTCATGGTGGAAATGCGCAATGCCTGGCTGGGGAAGCCTAACGCCCTTATGAGCCAGGCTGCGGCCCGAACCATGCTCACACGTCAGGACCCCGGGCAGTTTGCGCTTGGCTGGGAGCTGTTCGGGGAGGGGCCAGGCGCCCGCTTCGGTCATGGCGGGTCCAATGAGGGCTTTCAGTGCAACACGACCTGCCTGCTCGAGCAGGGCAAGGGCGCTGTCGTTCTCACCAATTCATTGATGGGCATCATTCTGTATTCGGAGATCATCAACGGGGTCGCCAGGGCCTATCAGTGGTCGTCTTTCTTCAAGGACCCGAAGATCATTCAGATCGTACCCCCCGAGGAGCATCATCGGTATGTGGGGCGTTATCGAATCGTATCGGGCATAAGCGCCCCGCATATCGATATCTGGAGCGAGGACGGCCAGCTGCATTCGTTTATTGAGGGGCTGATCCTTCCCCCCCGACCTATTTACATGGGTCAGAATGGTCGCTTTTTCACGCAACAGACCGCAAGCGAGTCTGCGGTGACGTATGACGCGTCCGGTCAGGCCGTCGAGCTCACGGCGTGGGCCGAGGGCGGGGTCGAAATTCTGCGCGCGATCCGCGAAACGTCATCCTGAGGGAGATGCAGGCTTCGTCAGGCGCCGCGTCAATCCCGCAGCCTACGCTCCGGGACGGGGGACGGCGCCTGGGTTCTCCAGGCGATTTTCCCGGTCAGAGTCCCAGGCCCCGGACGTCGGGTAGGTAGGGCCATGGGTGGGTCCGTTCCATGATGCGCGCCAGTCTCAGACAAATGTCGTCGCGGTGACGCTTCGCAACGATCTGGAGACCAACCGGAAGGCCGTCTGATGTGAAGCCTGCCGGAATTGAGATCGAAGGATTCCAGCACGCGTTGGCGAGCATGCCGAAGGGCTCAGCTCCTCCCATCGAGGCGTCCTTGCCTTCGATCACTGACGGTGGGCTGTCTTCCGCGCCGTATGCCCGGCACGAAACGGCCGGCGACATGACCAGATCATAGCTTCTGAAGAAGTCGGCTACCTGCTGCTCCAGGCGGTGAACCTGTGCCCAGGACGCCTGGACGTCGATCGCTCCCTGAGCGCGTCGCGCCCGGACGCGGTCGATAACCCGACGGACGGATTTGGAGAGCTTGTCATAGCCGTCGGGCAGGTAACCGGCTTTTGTGAAGTCCTCCTCGAGCGTTGATCCGAAGATCGCGCCCCAGTGCGGGTAGATGTTGACCGGATGGAAGTCCGCCTCACACCTTATCAGCTTCGCGGCCTCCATTAATCGCCGCGCCGCCGCGTAGGCGATCTCGACGACCTCGTGTTCGACTGCTGCATATCCATAATCGGGAGACCAGACTGCCTTCAGTCCCGAGACATCGAGCGTTTCGATGACATCTTCGTATCGGTAACCCGGGTCCGGAAGTGACTGTCGATCGCCGTCGTCGGGTCCGGATACGGCATCCAGATGACGAGCTGCGTCGGCGACATTTGCGGCAAGGGCCCCGTGCACCCCCCAGTTCGAAAAGCCGTTCATCTTTGGAATCCGGCCATGGCTGGGCTTGTGGCCGACGATGCCGGTGAACGCCGCCGGCGCCCGGATGGATCCTCCGGCATCCGTTCCTGTCGCCAGCGGCACGATGCCTGCTGCGACCGCGGCTGATGATCCACCGCTTGATCCCCCTGGCGTTGTCGCTGGGTCCCATGGATTTCGGGTGACGCCGTAAAGCAGTGTATTGGTGGCCGAATCCATGCCGAACTCGGCGGATGCCGTGATCCCGATTATGACCGCTCCGGCTGAGCGAAGACGCGCGACATGTCGGCTGTCTGATGTCTCAGGCAAAGCATCCTTCAGGAACACGCTGCCCTGGGTCAGGGGGAAGCCCCTGCAGGCTTCGAGATCCTTCACTCCGATCGGCACGCCGGCGAGTATTCCCGGATCCTCTCCCCGCGCGATGCGCGCGTCGATCTCGGAGGCCGCAGTCTCAGCCTGCTCTCTGTCCGTTCGGACAAATGCGTTGATCGGACCATTAAGCGCATCGAGCCTTTGAAACGCCTGATCGAGGGCCTCTTTCGCAGACATCCGGGAGGCGCGTACGGCGTCGGCGATGGCGGTAGCGGTCAGCTTCACGGATTGGCTCCCTGTCCCAGGCCCCGTTCGGTGCGGCAAGAAAAACCTCTGGCCGACTGGAGGATGACGACTTTCCGTCGCGATGCAACGGCGCGATCGTTCGGTCCGGTCAATATAAGCAATGCATATATGTCGGCAAGCCCGGCCGAGCTAATGGGGCGATTGACGGCCTCCTGCATTGGCGTTCCGATCTCCTGATCCTCTTTGGGGCCGGGGCGATCGACAATCTGCGCGGATCCGGGCGCCGACGCAGCGATCTGCGCCAGCTGATGCGTCTTTGACACGCCCCTCGTCAAATGAATGTTGACACTGTTGACAATGTGAACACTGCTCATAACGTCTGATGTGAGCATCGGTCATATTTTTTCTGGGACAGCCGCTCCGATGCATCGTTCAGGGGAGAGGAAGTCAATGACGAGGAATTCAGGCGTTCTTTCGCGGATGCTGATGTCCGCAACGGCGATTGCCGTCATGCTGCCAGCCGGGCAAGCCGTTGCCCAGCAGGCCGGCGCCACCGCCGCGCCCGCTGCTGGATCGGAGCGTGAGACGGTTGTCGTTACGGCGACCCGGCGTTCTGCTGATCTGCAGGACGTTCCGGTAACAGTCACTGCGATCTCGGGCGATGATCTTCTCGCCAATGGCGTGAGCGACCTTCAGGATGTTGTAGCCCTCATTCCCAACGCGGTTATTCAGGACAATCCGGAGAGCTTCAACACCTTCGTCAACATTCGTGGCATGAGAATCGTCGATGTCCAGGCGGAGCCCAATGTCGGCCTCTACCGGAACGGTCTCTACATGGGTGGGCACAGAGCTAATCTCGGCTCTCAGGTGGACGTTGAGCGCATAGAGGTGCTGCGTGGTCCGCAGGGCGGTCTTTACGGGCGCAGTTCGGTCGGCGGGACCGTCGATATCATCTATGCGACGCCTTCGCGTGACGGTGGCGGATACGCCAAGGCCTCTTATGGTTCCTATAAGAGGACGGAAGTGCAGGGCGCTGTCAATCTTGCAGTCGGGGATACCGGCGCGCTGAGGCTTACCGGCTGGTCTTTCAATCAGACTGAGAGCGAGCTTTTCAACGAGACGCTCAATGAGTTTGTCGGTCAGTTTTCAGACCGCGGTGTTCGGGCGGGCTACAAGGTCGACCTCTCCGATCGTCTGAGCGTGCTCTGGACGCTTGAAAGCCGCGAGTGGGAAGGCCCGTCCATGCGTACCTATGCGCCTCTGGGCATTTCAAATTTCGGCGCCATGTCCACGCCTGAAACTGTGGACCGGATCCGCCGCGACACCCGGTCTGATGCCGATATCACGGAGCTCTATGCCTCGCAGGTCATCAACTACAAGCTGGATAGCGGCGAACTGACATTCAATGCGAGCTACAAGGACTATGGTTTCAATTCCATTCAGGACTCCGACCAGACCTCTATCGGGCCGCAGTCTTCGTCCGTCGCCAGGCAGACAGACATCGTCCGGGATGAGGGCACCAAGGACTACTTCCTCGAGGCGCTCTACGCTTCCGCTGATGACAAGCCTCTGACATGGTTGCTTGGCGTCTCTTACTTCAACGAGGAGTTCAATTTCGCACGCACGATCAAGTCGCGTCGCAATACGCCTTCATACGGCATCCAGACGGCGCTCATCGGTTTTCCAAAAGCTGGAACAACCGTAGAGACCGAGACGCTTTCGGCCTTCGCGACCGCCAACTACGATGTGTCTGACGCATTAAGCCTCAGCGCCAGCCTGCGTTACTCGCAGGACACAAAGTCTCTCGATTACTCCCAGGGCGTTCTTCCGACGGGCACGGGAAACACGGCGCTGGATTCCTTTTTTGCGACCCTGCTTGCGGGACCCTATCCGACCTATGTGTTCGCGTCTGAGAGCGAGTTCGACAACTGGTCGCCCAGTCTCACGGCGCGCTTCCGTCTCTCGGACAGCGTGAATGCCTACGCCTCCTATGGTACGGGCTTCCGTCCCGGGGCCTTCAACCTTTCTCCGACAACCGTTCAGACCATTCCTTACGGTCAGGAGACGGCGACCAACTACGAAGTGGGTCTCAAGGGTAGCTTCTTTGATGGTCGTCTCGACGCCAACATCGCTGCGTTCATGATGCGGCAGGAGGATCTGCTCCTTGCGATGCAGACGTCCCTCGGGGGCGTTGATCGCACCTATCTCGACAATGTCGGAACTGCGAACACGTCGGGCATCGAGATCGAGACCTTCTTCCGCCCGACCAGCTGGCTGACCGGTGCGGTCAGCGTCGGCTGGCTTGATCCGAAGTTTGACGACGCTGTCGCCAATCGGGGCAAGCCGTCCGAACAGGTTCTGAGCGGCAAGCTGATCCCTTATACGCGCGAATGGACGGCGAACGCTCAGTTCGATGTTGACGCGCCGATCAACGACGCCCTCACCTTCGTGGGAGGGGCATCCATCCGGTATGAAAGCGGCGGCATCCTTGGCGATTATTACGTGGTCGACCCTTACGATACGATGACCAAGATCGACCTGCGAGCGGGTGTGGAGACGAACGGTGGGACGCGGATCACCGCCTATGTTCGTAATCTGCTGGATGAACACATCTCGCAGTTCTGGTTCTATAACCGCGGAACCAACACCTCCGAGGGGCAGACCTGGGGCGTCGACATCACTCAGCGCTTCTGATCAGGACGAGGTCTGTTCGCGTCGCTGCCATCCGGGAGCGACGCGGGCCTTCCTGCGATCCACGGTGAATATGAGGAGGCGCGTTATCGGACGCGCCTCCTTGTTTTTGATGAGACGGCGTCACAGGACGCACAGATGTTATGCCGGCCCGCAAGTCGTGAGCCGTAGGTTGGGAAGCGGACGGCAGGTCTCGGGGACGGATTTGGTCAGGTCAGCTTTGCGAAGGCCTTTTTCACGCCAGCAAAGATCGCCTCGATGTCTTCCGGTCTGCTGGTGAGAATAGGCGCAATGGCGATTGTGTCTCCGTTGTTCCGGATGGCGACCCCTTCTTCGAACGCGCGCAGGAACAGCTCGTAACCGCGCGCTCCTGGCGCTCCTGGCCGTGTTTCGAGCGTAATCCCGCCAGCGAGGCCGATGTTTCGGATGTCCGTCACGTAGGGAAGACCCTTGAGGTCGTGCAGGGCGTCCTCGAAGCCCGCTGTCAGGCTCGCGACATTGTCAAAGACGCCCTCTTCCCGAAACACGTCCTGAGCCGCATTGCCCGCAGCGACCGCCAGGGGATGAGCGGAATAAGTGTAGCCGTGAAAGAACTCGACGCCCGCGGGTACGCCCTGCATGAAGGTGTCATAAATGGTGCGGGAGACAACGACCCCTCCCATCGGAACGGCTGCATTGTTCATGCCCTTGGCGATCGTGCACAGGTCCGGCTCGACGCCGAAGAAGGTGGCCGCATTGGGAGCGCCGAGACGCCCGAAGCCGGTGATGACCTCGTCAAGGATAAGCAGGATGCCGTTTCGCTTTGTGATCTCCCTTAGTTTCTGGAGATAACCCTGCGGCGGGATAAACACACCGGAGGATCCGGAAAAACCCTCGACGATCACTGCGGCGATGGTCGAGGGATCATGAAGGGCGATGATCTGTTCGAGCTCTTTGAGATAGAGCATCGGGTCCGTTTTCGCCTGGCCTCGGGTGAAGGCGTCTGCGGCCGGATTGTAGGGGAGGGGCATGTGGTCGACGCCGCCCAGAAGGCCGCCGAACATCTTCCGATTGTTGACCATCCCGCCTACGGAGATGCCCCCAAATCCTACTCCGTGATAGCCGAGGACGCGTCCGATCAGTCTGGTGCGTGAGCCTTCGCCCCGAAGCCGATGGTAGGCGAGAGCCATCTTGAGGGCCGTATCCACCGCTTCGGACCCGGAGTTGGTGAAGAACACGTGATCCAGTTCTCCGGGCCAGAGCTTCGAAATCGTGTCCGCCAGCCGGAACGCGCCTTCGTGTCCGAAATTGAAGGCCGGGGAGTAGTCGAGACGTCGCGCCTGGTCGACGATCGCCTCCGTCACCTTCGGGTGGTTGTGTCCCAGGAGGGAGCACCACATGCCGCAGAAGCCGTCGCGAATGCGACGGCCGTCAGACATGATGTAGAATTGCCCCTCCGAGGCTGCGACCATGCGCGGGGCGCTCTTGAAGGCCTTGTTGGGCGTGAAGGGCATCCAATAGGCGTCGAGATCGTTTCTCACGTGTCGGCTCCGAAGCTGATGGATCCACAAGATGGTGTTGCGCCGGGCTCGTCAATATGACGGATGATCACATAATAGGTCCCTGCGGCGTCCGTTGTCCGCAGGTCATTCCGGAGGGACGATATGGCGTTCAAGGCGATCATTCTTCTGAAGCGGCGCGAAGGGCTGTCAAAGGCGGACTTCACTCACTGGTGGCTCGAGACGCACCGGCCTCTTGCTCGCCGTCTGAAGGGCCTCAGGCGAATGACCATCAATATCGCATCAGACGAGAACGCGCCTTATGACGGCGCGTCCGAGCTCTGGTTCGATACCGAGGCGGATTTTCTCGCAGCCTACGCCGAGCCCCATGGGCAGGCTGTCGCGGCTGACAGTCTGTCCATGGTCAGCCGCCGGGACCGGCTGTTCGTGACCGAGCATGAGGTGACGCCTGAGCCCGCATGATCGATCATGCCTGGCCTGCTCAGGTCGACTCAGGCCTCGGGGTCGACCCACATGTTGTGATGCTTGAGGTAGCCAATCACTTTGTCCACCGGCAGGCCGTCCCGGACATTCCCATCCCGGCCGGTCATGTCCCCTCCGGTGAACAGTGCGTTCAGAATGGCTTCGTCGACGGATTCCACGGTGGCCTCCATCATCGGGGTCATCATGAACTCGCCATAGCTCTCCATTGGTCCCACCTCATAAACCCGGCGATAGGCGTCGAGGTTGGCGGTCGAGAAGGCGATGAAGATGTCACCCGATTCATTTGAGGCGATGCCCCCTGACCTCGCCATGCCGATGCCCGCGCGTCGGGCCAGACGCTTCAGCTGGAGCGGAGACAGGGGCGCATCTGTCGCCACGACGATGATGATGGATCCCTGATCGGTCGGATGATCCATGAGATAGCGATGGATCTGGCCCCCGCTGTAGGGAATGTAGCGGCCTATCGGGACCCCGCCGATTGTGCAGAGCTTGCGGACGCCGAAATTGGTCTGAACAAACGCGCCGACTGTGTAAGTTCGACCGGCTACCCGTACCTTGCGGGAAGCTGTCCCCGATCCCCCTTTGAACTGGTAACAGGACATACCCGTCCCTCCGCCGCAGCTTCCTTCTTCGACCGGCCCGGATCGTGCGCTGTCGATCGCCTCGTGCACATGCTCTTCGCGCACGTGAAACCCGTTCATATCGTTGAGCCAGTTGTCGCAGGTCTCTGCAGCGACCGGCATCCAGAACGTGTTGCCGTCGAGCTTCTCGCTGTCTTTGCGCCCGTTCAGCCATTTGATGACCGCTGAATGAAGCGTTCCTACCGCATGGGTGTTGCTGATGGTGATCGGCCCGTCGAGACGTCCTGTCTCCTCGATCCAGTGAAGGCCGGTGGCTTCTCCATTTCCGTTGAGTGAAAAGGCCCCGGAAAACACTCCGTCCGTCGCTCCCGCCAGCCCCCGAGGAAGGATCGCCGTCACGCCGGTTCGAACCGGACCCTCGCCGATCACCAGAGGCCCTTCGCCTTTGATCAGGGTTGTGTAGCCGACCTCCACGCCCGGCACATCCGTGATGGCGTTCCATTGTCCCGGCGTCCCGGTCAGGGGAACCCCCGCGCCGCGGGCCCGCAGCTTTCCCGAAGGCGTGTGCCGGTGGTGAGGGTTCATGTCTGACCTGTCTTGCCTGAGGCCGACGGATCGCCAGCCCTTTAAATGTGATCAGTGTTTATATTTTGGTCGGCTCCGGGGCGTCAATCCTGCGCCCTGGGGGGCAGGAGCGTCCCTTCCTTTCAGTCCCTCAAGATCATGGGTCAATCCTTGTCTTCACTCCGTTCAGGAGATTTCCCACCCGTGGCGGACACTTTAGTCTGTGGTCGACAGCGGAGACTAAGCATGCGGCTTGACGCCGACGCGAGAATATATGCAGTGATCATATCTGTTCCGGAATGCGAGATCTGCTCGGCCGTGCTGCGCCCGGGCGGTCCCGAACAGGAGCCGTATCGGGAGCGGAATTGATGGCCGACGGGTCAGGCCGGGTGCGATTGAGCGATTATCGTCCTCCAGATTTTCTGACGGAGGAGGTCTCGTTCCTGTTTGACCTTGACGCGTCGCGAACCCGCATCACGTGCCGGCAGCGCTTTCGCCGGCGTCCTGGCGTCCGCAAGGGTTGTGTTCTTGACCTCGATGGCCGGGACTTCGAAGTCGTCTCGATCCGGCTTGATGGGGAAGAGGTCGCTCCTTCCGCAGTCGAGCGGACGGAAGCGGGCATCCGGCTTTATCCCGTGTCCGATGTTGTCGACCTGGAGGTGGTGAGCCTCGTCTCTCCCCGGAAAAATACTGCGTCTATTGGCCTGTTCATGGAGGGAGAGGCCATTTTATCCCACATGGAAGCCGATGGGATGAGGCGTCTCACTTTCTTTCAGGATCGTCCGGATGTTCTGGCTTGCTACAGTGTGCGCCTTGAGGGGGCACGCTCGCAGTTCCCGGTTCTTCTCTCGAATGGAATCTGCGTCGAGACGGGTGATGTCGGGGCTGACCGGCACTACGCCCTGTGGCGTGATGAAACGCCGAAGCCCTGCTACATATTTGCGATCGCGGCCGGGGATTGGGCGTCGACCAGCGCCCGACATGTTTTTTCCTCAGGATACGCCACCGATATCGTCGTCTATGCGGGACGAGCCAATATCGGCCGCTGTGAGTTCCTGCTGGGTGCGCTCTCTCGTGCGATGGCCTGGGACGAGGACGTCTACGGCCGGGTTTGCGACACCCCGGTTTTCAACGTCGTTGTGCCGGAACGTCATGCCATTGCGCAGGAAAACAAGGGACTCATGTATCTCGAGGCCACCTATGCGTTTGCCGACGCGGAGACCTCGACCGACGAAGATTTTGATCTGGTCGAACGTATCGCAGGTCACGAGTATTTCCATAACTGGACAGGAAACCGGGTCACGGTGCGTGACTGGTTCCAGCTCAGTCTCAAGGAGGGGCTGACCCGGTTTCGGGATCAGCAGTTTTCCGCCGCCATGTCGGCGCCGGACGTCAAAAGGATCACAACGGTCCGCAATCTGCGCACCAATCAGTTTCCGGAGGATTCGGGGCCGGCCGCTCACCCCGTGCAGCCCCGGGCCTATAACTCCGTATCCAATCTCTACACGGCCACTGTCTACGACAAGGGCGCTGAACTGGTGCGCATGCTGCATGCGCTGCTTGGAGGCGAGGCGTTCCGGCGGGGTATGGATCTCTACTTTGATCGGCACGACGGACAGGCGGTGACGATCGGCGATCTCCTTTCCGCCCTGAGCGTCGCGTCGGGGGTCGATCTCAGTCAGTTTCTGCGCTGGTATGAACGCCCTGGGCAGCCGCGCCTTCGGGTCAGGACGGCGCATGATCCCAGGACACGCGTCTTTCGTGTGTCCGTCCGCCAGGAGGGATCGGACGAACAGCCTCTTCATATTCCCCTTCGCGTCGGCCTTCTTAGGCTGGATGGAACGGAAGTCCGGGCGCGCGCGAGGGGACAGGCGCGTGAGGGGCTCCTTGAGCTGCGAAATTTTGAAGAAACCTTCGAGTTCGAAGGGGTCGATGAGCGACCTGTGCTTTCCTGCAATCGAGGATTTTCAGCGCCGGTCGGTGTTGATGTCGACCGGAGTGAAGCGGACCTGCTTCTGCTCTTCGCTCATGATCCAGACGGGTTCTCACGGTGGGACGCCGGGCAGGAACTTATGGGGGAGGCGGTTCGCAAATTCGCCGCTGCCCGGCGTGAGGCAAACGCCTCTCCCGGGTTTGAGAACCTTATATCGGCGATGGGGCGTGTTCTGACGGATACCCGTACGGACCGATCTCTTCGCGCGGAGCTTCTGGGCTTTCCGCATGTCGGTCTGATTGGAGATCCCTGTCCGGAAATCGATATCGACGGTCTTGCTGTCGGATCGGAGGCGCTGCGTCGGGCGTTCGCGGCCCGATACCGTGACGATCTCCTTTCGGTCTTTCATGACTGCGATCCTGCGGGTCGTGTGGACATGACCCCTGATGCCAGGGGAGCGCGGCGTCTGCGCGCGACCTGTCTCGACTACCTTCTGGAGCTGGATGAGGCCCCGCTCCGACGTATCGCCTGCCAGGAGGCGCTTCATGCTCCGGGAATGACCGCCCGAAGCGCCGCCCTCTATTCTCTCTGCAACACCACCTCTCCTGAATGCGATGAGGCGCTGGAGGGTTTTAAGGCCCGATGGAAGGGTGTCGACAGTGTGATGCGGATCTGGTTTCGCGCTCAGGCGCTCTCGCGGCAGCCGGGTGCGGCGGGTCGTGTTGCGAGACTTGCAGCCACTGACGACTTCAGCATGGCCAATGCGCCTCTCGCGATGGCTCTGTTCGGAGGGTTTTTCCGTCAAAATCGCATCGGCTTTCATGAGGCGGACGGGTCGGGGTACAGATTGTTGCGCGAGACCGTTCTGGCTCTGGATCGCGTGCGCCCTCAGGGCGTCAGGTGGCTCATGCCTCAGATCATGAACTGGCGGCGCTTTGATGCGGGGAGACGGACGCTGATGACGGCGGAGCTTGAGATCATGGCTCTTGTTCCCGACCTGTCTCCGGCGCTCCGAGATGTCGTCAGCCGCGCACTCGCCCCGGGGGCGTCGACATGAGCCCATTTGTTTGTTTGTTCTTTCCCGCGCGGATCGCCTTCGAAGGAGACGCCCATGTATCCTGATCAGAACTCAAAATCGGCTGCTCTGTACCGGCGCGCCCTCGAGGTATTGCCGGGGGGCAACAGCCGGACAGCGGCCTTCAAGGACCCCTATCCGATTTACGCCGTGCGGGGGGACGGTGCGTATTACTGGGATGCGGACGGCAATCGTCTGTTCGACATGATCAACAATCAGTCCTCGCTTGTGCACGGTCATTCTCATCCGCGTATCGTTGAGGCGGTGAAGTCACAGGTCGAGAAGCTGACCTCTGTCTGCGCTCCTACCGAGCTCGAGATCGACCTCGCCGAGGAGCTCTGCCGTCGCGTGCGCAGCATTGAGCGGGTCAGCTTCTGCAATTCCGGATCCGAGGCGGTTCTCTTCGCCATTCGCGCCGCCCGGGCCTTCACCGGTCGCGACGGGATCGCGAAGGTGGAAGGATGCTATCACGGCAATCTCGACTCGGTTGAGATCAGCGTCTTTCCGAAGCCGGCGGTCTGGGGGCCGGACGATGCGCCGGCCTCGGTCGGAGAGGGGCTCGGGATACCAGCCAGGGCTCTGGAGGACACGCTCGTTCTTCCCTTCAACCGTGTCGATGCGGCGCGGGCTCTGATTGAGGAGAACGCCTCTCGGCTCGCCTGTATTCTGGTCGATCCTGCCCCCCCACGTATGGGGTTCATGGAGGCGACCGACGATTTTCTCCATATGCTTCGGGAGACAGCCACCAGGCACGGCATTCTCCTGATTTTTGATGAGGTGTTCGCCTTCCGCCAGAGCTATCATGGCGCGCAGGGCCGCAGAGGGGTCGACGCCGATCTGACAGCCATGGGTAAGCTCATCGGCGGAGGTCTTCCTATCGGCGCCACGGCGGGTCGGGCCGACGTTCTGGCCTGCTTTGATCCCCGCGGTGGCGCTAAGGCGGGTCACGCCGGAACATTTAACGCGCATCCCCTGTCCATGGCGGCGGGATCGGCGGCTCTCTCCATGCTGACCCCTCAGTCCTTTGCTCATCTCGACGCCCTGGGCGAACGTACCCGAAACGGCCTTCGGGCGGCATTATCCGATGCAGGTCTTCCAGGGGTCGTGAACGGCGTGGGGTCCCTGTTCAGCATGATCATCGGCTCGGAAACCAAGGTCTCCAACATTCGCGATATCGCCTTCGCACTCTCCACCCCTCGCGCCGACGGACGGACGCCGCTGGCGCTTGCTCAGGACTTCGGTCGTCGCATGATCAACATGGGTGTAATCTTCGCGGCGCCCAGTCTGTACATTCTCTCCACGGCGATGACCGATGCGCATATCGATGAGTTCCTCGCCAAGGCCCGACAGGCTTTGCGCGACCTCGCTGCCGCCTGAAGTCGGAGGGGTTTGATGCCGGCGCGTTACTCGGCTCTTGGAACGACCTATGCTCCGCGGGAAACCGTGATCACTCCACGCATGGCGCTCGCTTACGCTGCCGGCATGGGGCTTCATGACGAGCGATATCTCGATGACGCCCGAGCCGGGGGTCTGGTTGTCGCGCCAACTCTTTGCGTCTCGCTCGAGTGGATGATTTCAGGAGATCGGGATAATCGCTCAGGCCTCGGACTGACAGATGATGAGCGCGCGCGGGCCGTTCATGCGGGACAGGATACCCGTTTCCTCCGTCCTCTGCCGCTCGGGGTTCCTCTCATCGTGTCGGGGGAGGTTGTTGCGATGAACTCCATCCGAGCGGGGGCTCGTCTGACCAGCATCATCAGAATTTCCGAGCGGGCCTCGGGGGAGGTCGTGACCGAGAGCCGCGTCGACACCATCTTTCGGGGCGTCGAGACGGATGCGCCGCCGGCGCCTCCCGGGGATCCTGTCTTTCAACGTCAGGGAGAAGCGCGGGAGAGGGACCTGCCTGTTTCGAGGGGCTTCCCGCACGTTTATACGGAGTGCGCATCGATCTGGAATCCGATTCACACTGAGCGGCAGGCCGCTCTTGCTGCCGGGCTTCCCGATATCATCGTCCATGGTACGGCGCTCTGGGCGTTCGCTTTCATCTGCCTTGACCGCCCCCATTCCCGGCTGACCCGACTTGCCGGGCGATTTTCCGCAATGGCTATCCCCGGACACAGCGTGCGTCTCCGGCATTGGGATGAGCAGCCGGAAGGGATCGCTTTCGAGCTCCTGAACGCTGCGGGCGAGCGCGCGGTCAGCGCGGGTCTTGCAAGCTTTGAACAAGAGGACGGATGATGGAGCTGCTCTACGCGTACCAGGAATGGCCCTATCGGGAGACTTTCCGGATCTCACGGAGTTCGCGCGCCAACTCGTCGCTTTTCCTGGCGATTGTTCGCGATGGAGATTTTATCGGTCGAGGCGAGTGCAGCTATCTTGAGCAATACGGTCATACCCGAGAGGATGTGCTTGCGGGTCTCGAGGCGGCGCGGGATGTTCTCTCCGACAATCCGTCCCGGCAGGAGATCGCAAAACTCATTCCCAATTCCTCCGTTCGCAATGCGATCGATTGCGCGATGTGGGACCTTGAGTGTCGCAGGTCGGGTCAATCTGTCTGGGACCGCTCGGGTATTGCGCGGCAGGAGTCGATTGAGGTTGATCTCACCATCAGCGTCAATCCGATCCCTAAGATGTGCGCGGACGCCCGTCAGGCGGCGGAGCTCGGTTATCGTATTCTCAAGCTCAAGGCGGATAAGGATCAGGTTGTCGAACGAGTGAGCGCGATCGCCGCGGCGGTCCCTGGGGCGAAGTTTGTCGTGGATGCCAATGAGGCATGGGACCTCAACTCTCTGGAAAGATCCGCAGATGCTCTTCATTCGCTCGGGGTGGTGCTGATCGAGCAGCCGCTTCACCATCAGAGGGACGAGGCTCTGGCGGATTATCGCGGACCCATCCCGGTGTGCGCCGATGAAAGCTGTCGCGGGATAGCAGACCTCGATACACTGGCGGAACGCTATCAGGCCATCAACATCAAGCTCGACAAGGCCGGGGGCCTCACTCCAGGTCTCGAGCTGGCCCGCGCTGCTAAGGCGCGCGGTATGGGTCTGATGATCGGATGCAGCGGGCCGACGTCTCTGGGTGTGGCGCCCGCCTATGTCATCGCCACCATGGCGGATTTTGTCGACCTCGACGGGCCGGCGCTGATGATCGATGATCGCGCCGGGGCGATGCGTTATGCTGGCGGACGACTTTTCTGTTTCGGTTCCGATCTCTGGGGCGGGTAGATCTCGAGATGGTTACGCAGATCACCGTCATCGCCACCGGAGGGACTGTCGCTATGACATCCGGTCCCTCCGGACTGCGCCCGTCACAGACTGCCGGCGATCTCGTGGCGGGCCTGGGGGACGCGCTCAATGATATCTCGGTGACCTTTCAGGACGCGATGGCGACGCCGAGCGCCAATCTCGGTTTCGATCATGTGGAGCGTCTTGCGGATCTCGTGGAGCAGGAAACCCGACAAGGAGCTCGGGGTGTTGTGATTGTCCAGGGAACTGACACGCTTGAAGAGACGGCCTTCGCGCTGGAGCTCATGCTTGAGGGTCGTCACTGTGTCTGTCTCACGGGCGCAATGCGCGGCGCGAGTGCGCCAGGCGCTGACGGTCCCGCCAATCTGACGGCAGCGATCCGGACTGCCGCGTCGCTGCCTCCCTCAGCCGGGGTCTGTGTGGTCATCAATGACGCTGTTCACGCGGCTCGCTATGTCGCCAAGACGCATACGACTGCGACGGATGCATTCAGCTCTCATGACAGTGGGTTGCTGGGCCGGGTTCATGAGGGCAGGCTGCGCCTGAGCGTTGACACGCTTCCTTCGTTTGGTCCTCTCGGGCGGGGCGGGAAGGGGCCCTGGCCGCGGGTCGCTCTTCTGCGCATGGCGATGGATGACGATGACGGGTTGATCCGCCATGTCGCCGCGGGCGGGTATGAAGGATGCGTGATCGAGGCGATGGGGGCTGGCCATGTTCCCGCCCGGCTTGTCCCGGCTCTGGGAGATCTGTGCCTGCGTATGCCGGTCGTCCTCGCATCCAGGGTGGGCGCCGGGCGTATCTGTGAGCGGACCTATGACTATCCTGGTTCGGAAACGGATCTTCTCGGCAGAGGTCTGATCAGCGCCGGGGCGCTGTCGGGGCTGAAGGCGCGCGTTCTTCTCACCGTGTGTCTTCGTTCAGGGCGGCGGGATCTCTTCGAACGTATCGCTTCGCTGATCTGATAGTCCGGTCGTCGTCTGTCCCTTGTGCGGTCCGGATGGCGACCGTACCTCAGTTGACCGCCTTGAGGGCTTGTCCGTTGATGTTCACGTCGAAGATTTTGGTTGTGGGCCAGAGGCCCGGAACCAGCGACCGGTTCCATTCATCCCACTCAGACTGGAGTCGCGCCGCTTCTTTGGGATGGACTGCAAGAAGATCATGCTTCTCCCCGGGGTCGTTCCGCAGATCAAAAAGCATCCGAACGATGCCGCCCTCGGCATTGGCGTTGCCCATCAGTTTCCATCTCTCGTCTCGGATGGCGTAGGAGGGCCAGGACTTCCAGTACAGGCGATCATGGATCTGCACGGGGCCAGATCCTTCAAGGCCTCGCGCAAGATCCCTGCCGTCGCTATCGGTGTAGGTTACACCCGCGGCAGCGCGCGCCGTGGCGGAGACATCCAGCAGACTGACAAGACCGTCCCGAACCTGACCGGCAGGAATTCGTTCTGGCCAGCTTACGATGAACGGAACGCGTACCCCGCCCTCGAGAAGGTGACGCTTCCAGCCTGAGAGCGGACGGTTGGAGCATGCGCCGTCGATATAGTCCGGGCAGCCATTGTCCGAACTGAAGATCACTAGCGTGTTTTTCGTCACGCCCGCTTCGTTCAGGGCCTGTCTGATCGCGCCGACGCCCCGATCGAGTTCATTGACCATGGCCCGGTAGATGCGCTGGTTCGGATCCTGAATATCGGACACGCGGGCAAGATGGTCTCTTGTCGCCTGCAGGGGCACGTGAGGGGTGCTGTAGGTGACGACCAGAAGGAAGGGATCATTCTTTGCAGAACGGATAAAGTTCACTGCGCGATCTGTGAACTCGTCCGTGGCGTGACGAGGCGTAGGTCGAACCTGGTCCTGTTCGAGAAAGACTGTCGCGTCAGAGGCGGCGTAGGTCTTCCAGTACTGGCTGTTCTCGCCCGGCGTGGGCCATGAGACAATGTCCGGATCATCAGTTGAGGCGAATAGAGCCTGGCCTCCGCGAAAGCCGTAGAACTCGTCAAAGCCGAGCCTGTTGGGGTGGCGCTCGGGAGCAAGACCCAGATGCCACTTCCCTATGAGAGCTGTACGATACCCGACGTCGCTGAGGTCCTGCGCCAGGGTTCTTTGGGAGGTGTCTATGCCGAAACGCTTCTGGGTCTCGCCTTCAAGCTGATACTCGAACCCAAAGCGCTGCTGATAGCGGCCGGTCATGAGAGCCGCGCGTGAGGGGCTGCAGACGGCTGCCGTTGCGTAGGCTGAAGTCAGCACCGCTCCCTCCCGCGCGAGAGCGTCGATTTCGGGGGTCCTGAAGCTCGACCCGTAGATGGAGAGGTCGGCTGATCCCAGATCATCGGCAAGAATGATCACCACATTGGGTCTGTCCGCGACCGCGTATTCTGTCGTTTCAGGGCGTGAGCCGCTCATCACGCATGAGGCGAGAGCCGGCAGGAAAAGAATGGAGATCAGGCCAGATCTTTTCATGGGCATGTCTGATCCCTCTTGCGCATTGATCCTGTGAACGGGCCCGAGGCCGATCGTCGTTTCCGGTTTCTCATGAAAGCCTAGAGATGTTACCGTGCAGCAACAAGTGATGACATCGTGAACGACGATGCCGGGAGATCGGACGGCTCAGGGAGGGAGGCGAAGATGGCTCAATGGTTGAAGACGCTTCAGGCGCTCGCTGTCCTTGGGTTGATGGGGGCGTGCCAGGCATCGGAGCCGACGCCGACCGGTCCGGACAAGCGGCCGAACATCATTTTTATTCTCGCCGATGACCTGGGCTATGGGGACCTCGGGGTCCAGGGGTGGCGGGAGGCCCCGACGCCGAATATCGACCGTCTGGCGCGCAGCGGCGCACGGATGACGGACTTTTACTCGGCTCATTCCTCCTGCGCCCCCAGCCGGGTGGGATTGTTGACCGGACGCTATCAGCATCGCATCGGATTTGAGAACAATCCCGGTCCTGTTCAGAAGGCTGATCCGTCCTTCGGCGTTCCCGCCTCTACGCCCATGATTTCCGAACGCCTCCGAGCGGCTGGTTACGCCACCGGCGCCATAGGCAAGTGGCATATCGGCTATCAGGGAGACATGGTTCCTACGGGCAAGGGCTTCGATGAGTTCTACGGGTTCCTGGATGGCGCGATGGCCTATACGGCCGATGCGCCAAATGGATTGAAAGCGCTCCTGAGAGGAACCCAGCCTGCGCCGATGGCCGCGCACACAACCGAGGCCTTCGCTGAGGAAGCTGTCGGGTTCATCCGGTCGCATCGAGATCAGCCGTTCTTTCTTCATGTGGCGTTCAATGCGCCCCATGCGCCGATGCAGTCGACGGCGGCCTATCTGGAAAAATTCAAGTCGGAGGCTGATCCGAGGCGACGGGCCTATCTCGCCATGATGGCGGCCCTCGATGATGCAGTGGGACGCATCGTTCAGGAGGTAGAGGGCAGCGGGCTGTCCGAGAGAACCCTGATCGTCTTCACGTCGGACAATGGCGCGCCGACCTGGCAGACGACGTCCTCCAATCTACCCCTGAACGGGGTCAAGGGGCTGGTTCTCGAGGGCGGAATTCGGGTCCCGACCTTGTTTCGCTGGACCGGCCGAATCCCTTCGGGGCGGGTTCTCTCACAGCCCGGCATCGGCATGGACATTACTGCCACCGCCCTTGCCGCAGCGGGCATTGAGACAGTTTCCGATCTGGACGGCCGCAATCTTCTTCCGCTCCTGGTGGGCGATCAGGGGTCGGTCGCGGACCGGGCCCTGTTCTGGCGGAACGGGACGCAGGCCGCTGTCCGTAAGGGCGACTGGAAGGCGATCCTTGCGGGAGAGGAGTGGCTGCTGTTCGATCTTGCCGCCGATCCCGGCGAACGACGCAATCTCGCCTTGTCGGAACCTGAACGGCTCGCCGGTCTTAAGGCTGACTATCAGGCGTGGTCATCGTCCATGAGCCCGGCCCGCTGGGAGTGGGATCTCAGACCTCTGGACGACGGTCTTTCCCGTGAAGCCGGCATTCCTCAGCTGATCCGGGATTATGTCGCCGGCAAGCCTGTCGATCCGCGTCCGATCCTCTATGGGGGTGGACCCGAATAGGGTGTCTCATCTGAGGGACTTCGACAGATCCGGCACCTGCTCTGTCAATGGTCGCGAAGCGGCGGGTGGGAAGTATCCCGGGCCGCAACCGATCTCCGGGATACGGCCGCTCCCCGGCGCGTTGGACAAGCGGATGAGCCTCTCCGGAGACGGGAGAAGACGACGAAGGGGGGGAGATCGGCGAGGAGGCGTAGTTTACCGGATAAAGGCTGCGTCCCGCAACACGGCGCCAGGGCGATGGGTCGCGGGTCGCCATGTCTCCGTCCAGTCCCCCTTTTCAGGCGTCCCGGTCCGGAAGGTTGGCGTAGGCGATGCCCCCGTCCACGGCGATGGTGTCGCCAACCACATAGTCACCCGCCCGT
>CAIKWZ010000057.1 GCA_903831255.1 uncultured Alphaproteobacteria bacterium | reverse complement strand
TCGATCGCACGTCAACGCGGGATCGCGCGGGCGCAGGACTTTCGCGCCGCAGGGATCCCGCCAGCTTATCTGACCCGCCTGTGCCAGCAGGGGAAGCTGCAGCGTCTCGCGCGCGGACTTTACCAGCTCGCCGACCCCGAACATATGGAGGCCGGCCATAGCCTCGCGGAAGCGGCGCGGCTGGCGCCGCATGGGGTCGTTTCACTGCTGTCGGCGCTACAGCATCACGAACTGACGACGCAGCTGCCGCACGCGGTGTGGGTCACCTTCCACCACAAGGCGCGCGCACCAGCCACATTCCCTTTCAAGGTCGAGGTCGTGCGTGCCTCCGGCGAGGCGTTCACTGCAGGACGCACTGAGGTGGCAATTGAAGGCGTGAAGGTGCCGATCTATGACGCCGCGAAGACCATCGTCGACTGTTTCAAGTACCGCAGTCGCGTCGGCCTCGATGTTGCCATCGAGGCGCTCCGGGATGGCATCCGCCGCCGTAAGGCGACACGCGCCGACATCATGCGGTATGCCAGGATCTGCCGGGTGCAGAATGTCATGCGGCCGTATCTGGAGACGCTGGGATGACCGACGCGCCCAGGAAGGATATCGCCGCCTCCGTCCGTGACCGGCTGCAAAACCACGCCCGCGTAACCGGGCAGGATTTCCAGCGTGTGCTGGTGCGCTATGGCATAGAGCGCCTGCTCTATCGGTTGGCGCTATCCGGCATCCGCGACCGCTTCGTCCTGAAGAGTGCCATGCTATTCGCGACGTGGGCGGATGCGCCGTTCCGCGCGACGGGCGACGTCGACTTCCTCAGCTTTGGCGACCCGGGCGTTGAAACCGCGAAGTCGGCCTTCATCGGCCTTTGCGAACTCAAGACCGACATCGACGACGGTCTGACCTTTCCGAGCGACACGGTGGTTGTCGAGCGCACGCGCGAGGAGGAAGATAATCGGGGCCTGCACGTGCGCTTTGATGCGCGCCTTAAGAATATCCGCATTCCGATCCTGATAGACATCGGATTCGGCGACGTGATCCATCCGGCCGCGCTCGACATCGACTATCCGCGCCTTCTTGCTGACCTGCCGCAAGCACATATCCGCGCCTACCCACCCGCGACGGTGATCGCCGAAAAATTCGACGCCATGGTGAAGTTCGGCGACCAGGCGACACGTCTCAAGGACCATTATGACGTGTGGGCGATCTCGAGGACGTTTTCGTTCGACGCCAAGACGCTGATCGAAGCAGCGCGCCAAACGCTGGCGCGCCGCGAGCGAGCCATCCCGGCGGATTGGCCCGCCTGCCTGACGGCTGACTTCGCCGCAAACGAGGCGACGCTCAAGCAGTGGAACGCCTTTCTCAAGCGCACAGCACCGACTTTGGCGCCGCCGCCCTTCAACGACTTGCTGGTTGAGCTACGGGTGTTCCTCGACCCTGTCTTGAAGGGGCTTCAGGCTGACGCGGCTAGCTCGAACCAAACCTGGGCCCCTGCGACAGGCTGGAGCTAGGCTCGACCGCAGCGGAGGAAACAGGTCGCTTCAGGACGATGCGTTTCAGAACCTCAGCTCACTTTCCAGAACGCGGCATCGCGGATATCCATTGCCTAAGTCCGTCCGCCGGGATCAGCGTCCGGCTGCCGAATTTGACGGCGGGCAGCTTCCCGTCTGAGACGGCACGCCAGAGCGTCGTCCTCCCGACCCCGAGCGCAGCGGCAGCCTCTTTGATCGTGTAGGTCAACTTGTCGGGCGGGATCTCGACCGCGGTTGGCGCCGGGACGGATGGCGTCTCAGGCTTCGGCTTCTGGGGCGGCTGGAACGGTTCCGACGCGATCTGCTCCAGCACGTCTATCGCCGCGCGCAGGTGCTGGCACATCACGAACACTCGTGCATCGCGATGCTTCAACTGCGTCATCTGGAATGCGTTGAGACCCTTCATTCGACTGCGTTCCTCTTGGTTGTGGAAGGCTCACGCTGGCGCGGCGCTGCCGGACGATCAACGACGACCGCTGGGAATGTCAGCATCTGACAGAATGCACCAGAAGTGCACCAACGCGCTGCCACGACCTTATATCTAAAGTTCAGTCGCCCTTTCCATCATGAGTTCGCCACCTCCGCTCAAGCCGCGGCGCCCAGCGCCTGCGAGTCGTGCGTTCTCGTGCTCTGGCGGCGAGCCGCGGTTATCTTTCGAAACTCATCCAGTTGGTCGGCCCACCACTGCATCATTTCTCTGCGCTGTGGCAAATACTGCGCGGAATTGTATGCGGCGCGAACCTCGTCACGTTCGTCATGCGCCAGCTGGCGCTCGATCCAGTCGCTCTGAAAGCCGTTCTCGTTTGCATGCGTGGAAAACAGGCTCCGAAAGCCATGGGTCGTCGTGCAGCCCTTGTATCCAAGCCGATAGAGCGCAAACAGCATGGTGTTGTTCGACATCACCCCTTCCTTGCCGGGCCCTGGAAACAGCTTTCCTTTTTGTATCGCCGCACGGGGATGGGTCAGCAGAAGTTCGACGGCCTGTCGGGACAGGGGAACAAGATGCTCTTCACCCATTTTCGTCCGGCTTGCTGGAATTCTCCAGAGCGCCTTGCCGGCCGTGTTAAGCTGCTCGAACTCCGTCCAGTCGGCGCTCCTTAGCTCGCCGGTCCGCGTTGCTGTCAGCATGATCAACCTGATTGCAAGTCGCGTAAGCGGCTCGCAGTCGGCAAACTCGAGCCGGGTTAGAAACTCGCCAACCTCCCAAGGTCGCAAAGAAGCATAGTGCTCGGCCTTTGGCATGGGCTTGAGAGCTGGACCGAGGTGTCCCGCCGCATCGTATCGGCAATAGCCGGAGGCAATCGCAAAGCGAAAGACTGACGAACAGCAGGATCTCAGCCGGCGTGTTGTCTCGATCACGCCACGTTGCTCGACCTTCTTGAGCGTGGCCAGCATTTCCGTGGGCTCGATCGCCGAGATTGGTCGATGGCCGAGGTCGGGAAAAACTTCGGTCTCAAATCGCTTCAGGACCTGTTCCGCGTACAGCTCTGACCATCGATGCACCTGTGCGGCGTGCCATTCGCGCGCGACGAGTTCGAACGTGTTGCTGGCGGCCGTGCGCACTGCTTGCTTCTTGGCCGCCTTCTCTGCCCCAGGATCAAGCAGTTCATCGAGCATCTCGCGCGCAGCATTGCGCTTTCGCCTTGCCTCCTGGAGTCCCACGCGCGGATACTTTCCGAGCGTCATGACCTTTTCCTTGCCGGCGAACCGATACTTGAAGCGCCACAGTTTGCCGCCGGCGATCGTGACAAGCACGAAGAGGCCGTCTGCGTCGTAGAGCTTGTAGTTCTTGTCCCGCGGCTTGGCGGCCCTCACCTGCGCGTCGCTGAGCGCCATTGGGGTATATTCCTCGACGGTTGGGGTATCTTGCCGAAAAAGTACCCCAAGATACCCCAAGGTGCCTTTGGACAGAGACCGATGCGTTGAGACGCCATCGAGTCAGGAAACCGAAGAAGATCAAGATGGTTGGTGTCTCAGGCCGGCTCACGCTGGCTCAGTCCGAAAGCGGGCTGGTGGAGGGGACTGGATTCGAACCAGTGTAGCCGTTAAGCGCGAGATTTACAGTCTCGTGGATTTAACCACTCTCCCACCCCTCCAGGGGCCGCATCGACAACCGCTTGACGCGGACGCCTGTGAAGCCGAAACGGGAGACCGGCCTCACTGCAGGAGCGCGTCTTATAGTGACGAAGGATCGACCACGCAACCACCAAGGCGGCGATCCTTATCGCAGCTCCGGACATCGCCCCAAAGGCGGCCCATCCCAGGGAAAACACTGGAAAGACAGACCCAAGGGTCCGCGCCCCCCCAGAGGCGGCGGATCGTTCGGAGACCGACGGGAGGCCTCCTTCGTCGACGGCGAGGATATCTGGATCTGGGGTGTTCACGCCGTAACTGCGGCCCTCGCCAATGACCAACGGACGATTCACGTCGCGCTGATCTCTCCTTCAGTCCTCGAACGCCTCGGCCTGACAAGGGAGACCCTGCCCGAGGGTGCCCAGATCTGCGAGCCCCGGGAGATCGATATCCGGCTGCCTCCGGGGGCCGTTCATCAGGGTGTCGCCATCAAGGCCTCGCCGCTGGCCTCGCTGGACATCTCCGACGCCGCCATGACGCCGGACCGGCCCCTGGTCATTCTCGATTCCGTGACCGACCCTCAGAACGTGGGGGCCATCTTCAGGTCAGCCGCCGCTTTCGGGCTCGGAGGCGTCGTCATGCAGACCCGGCGCGCCCCGTCCCTCGGCGGCGCGCTGGCGAAGGCCGCCGCCGGCGCAGTGGAGCATGTCAGCGAAGTCCGGGCCGTCAACCTCGCCCGCGCCATCGATCTTCTGACGGAATCCGGCTGGCGTGTGATCGGTCTCGACGCCTCGGCGCCGACCCGTCTCGAAGACGCCGTCGCCGGCGAGGGCCCCCTCGCCATAGTCATGGGCGCAGAGGGAGAGGGTCTCAGACCTGCTGTCGCCAAGGCCTGCTCCGGTCTGGCGCGCATTCCCATGAACGGGATGATGGAAAGCCTCAACGTCTCCAACGCCGCTGCGATCGCCTTCTACGAGATGGCGAGAGGCGCCCCATCGAGGCCCGCCGCGGCGCCGGCCCGATCGATGCGCCCCGCGGAGGATGACGAAGACTGAGAACGGACACAGCCCCCTCAGGGCGGGAGAAGGACACGCACATGGGCAGGATGGCGACCATAGCTCTGGCGATCATCGCCGTGATCTCAGCATCCCTCTGGGCGGCGACTGAGTGGTTCGCCCCCCTCGGCAGCGAGACCGTCGCAGAGAACGCCGGGATCTCGGCCGGGGAGACAGAGGAGACGTCAGACGGGGACGCCTCCTCCGCCCCCTCTGACGAGCCTCTGGTAGCGCCGGCCTCCTCCCCCTCCGGATCCGCAGCGCCGGGCGCGGCCCCCCCCTCGCCCAACACCGCCGCCGCGCTTTCAACCCTGCCATCTGCGGATGAGACGCCTGCGGCGGCCGACAGCCCGCCTCCGGAAGAAACCTCTGGTCAGGACGCCGATCCGGCTGCGGTCCCGACCGACCCGGCCCTGCGTTCCGTGATCTCCGGCCTTGCCGCCGGAAGCGGCGATGGAGAAAGCGGGACCAGCCCGGCGACAGCCGAGCCCGAGCCTTCGCAGACAGCCGGAGACCCCGCCGCACCGCCCCCCGCAGCGGACAAGACCTCCGGAAGCTCACCCCAATCGATCACGGAACGGTTCAGGACACGGCAGGTCGCCTACAACCGGCCGCCTGCGACCGCAGCGCTGGGACGGGCGATCGATGTGTCTCTGGTGATCGACGCCACGGGTGCAGGGCGCGCGACAGAAAGCCTGGAAGGGTTCTCCGGCGAGGTGGTCGAGCGGGAGGTTGCGCTATCTGAAACTGTCCTCGCCCAGCTGACCGGAACCGGTTTCGAGATCCAGTCCGTCTCAATCGCCCGGCAGAACCTGTCCGAGCGCATCGTCAACCGCTGGCAATGGCGCATCATCCCCACCGAACCGGGCGCCCATGTCCTGATCCTCGAACTCTTCGGCTACGCCGCAGGCTCGCTCGACGCCGAACCTCTCGACGCTTATCGCGACGAGATCAGGGTCGAAGTCCGTCCGGTTGATCGCTGGCTCGGCTGGGCGAGCGCGCTCCAGCCCGTCTTCGGGCTGATCGCGGGCCTTGCCGGCGCCGGCTCCGCGGGCCTTGCCGGGGTTCGCTTCCTTCGCAGCCGCCTGCCCGGCCGGAGCGCCTGAAGCGCGGCGAGGCGTCAGCAGGCCAGACGATCAGCGGCGCGCCTTGAGCAGATCGAGGGCCGCATCGGTCATCAGCCTGACACCCGTGGCGATCGCCGGATCGGGATCCGGACGAAAGGCCGAGGAATGAAGGGCCGGCAGCGTCCGGCCTGCGGCGCGGGCCGCCTGCGCATCCGCCTCGGACACGGCGCCAAGCCAGATCATGACGCTGGGAATTTTCGGCTCCACGCGCCCGTAGCGCGAGAAATCCTCTCCCACCATCGAAGGCGTGGCGACCTCGACGCGGGCCTCCCCAAGAGAGCGCCGCAGAGAAGCGCCGACACGTTCGGCAAGGACAGGATCGTTGAAGGTCGAAGGAGTGTAGTCCGCCTTGACCGTCATGACCGGAGCCAGATCCCCCTCGAGGCCGGCCGCGGCCGCCTCAGCGCGGGCGATACGCTCGATGCCGCGAAGAAGTTTTGCCCTTGAGGCGTCCGCATAGGATCGCACCGTGATCATCAGCCGGACATCATCCGGGATCACGTTGTGGGTTGTCCCGCCAAGAAAGGCGCCGACGGTCACCACGCCGGCATCCTGAGGATCCAGCTCGCGCGACACAAGCGTCTGCAGCGTGCCCACAATGCGGGCGGCGACGACGACCGGATCGATCGTATCCTGAGGATAGGCCCCATGACCGCCGCGCCCGCGGACCAGGAGATCGACCGTATCGACATTGGCCATCACATATCCGGGGGCGTAAGCCGCACGGCCAGCCGGCAGGGTCGCATTCACGTGAAGGGCGAGGTTATAGTCTGGCCGCGGAAACTCCGTGAACAGACCATCCTCCAGCATGGCCAGCGCGCCGAGCCCCAGCTCTTCGGCAGGCTGGGCGATCATCACGAGCGTGCCGCGCCACTTCGATTTCTGGGAGGCGAGCGCCCGGGCCGTCCCCAGCCAGACCGTCATGTGAACGTCGTGACCGCACGCGTGCATGACCCCCGCCTCATCGCCTCCGGTCCATCGGGCCGAGCGGGCCTCAGAGGCGTAAGACAAACCCGTTCGCTCGGCCACGGGCAGAGCGTCCATATCCGTACGCAGCATCAGGGTTGGCCCCGGACCATTGCGAAGCACGGCGACGACACCGTATCCGCCCACTCCCGGCTCAACGCGCCCGGCCTCTTCCGCCGCACGCTTGCGAACCCATTCATCACCCACGCGCTCAGAGACCTCAAAGCCGAGAGCCTTCATCTCCTCCGCCAGAAACGCTGCGGTCCGACCTTCCCGAAAGGCCAGCTCGGGATTGCGATGAAGATGCTCGTAGATTGAGCGAAGCGTCTGTCCCGATGCGCTGAACCCCGAAGGCGACTGTGCGAGCGCGAGCGGAAGGCTCATCATCCAGAGGCCGGAGACAACACAGACCATCCATCGGCGAGCACGCATCGGCTTCCTCCCTCGATCGGGACAAACGCGAGATCCCGGACGGCAGACTTAGCCCGTCCCGCGTCCCCGAGGCAATCAGCGGGGGGAGAGGCGGGAATTCAGATGCCGGCCTTGCCCCATGACCGGGCGCTTGCCATAGCTCGACGGTCAAACGCCGGAGTCGCCCCCTATGAAACTCTACAACAGCCCCAATCCGGCGCCCAATCCGCGTCGGGTACGGATCTTTCTTGCGGAGAAGGGCGTGAGCCTTCCCCTGGTCGAGGTGGCGCTTACCCGCGGCGAGCACAAATCCGCCGATCACATGGCGCGCAACTCGCTGGGCCAGACCCCGACCCTCGAGCTCGATGACGGACGGACCCTCAGCGAGACAGTGTCGATCTGCCGGTATCTCGAGGCCCGTTACCCCGAGCCGCCCCTCTTCGGCCGGGACGATTTTGAAAAGGCGAGCATCGACATGTGGGTTCGTCGGATCGAGTTTCAGCTGATGAGCCCGGTCAGCCAGTACTGGCGCCATGCTCATCCTTTCACCGCCGCAGTGGTCAAACCGCAATATCGGGAGTTCGGCCTGTCGAACGAAGCTCACTATCACCGCGCCCTGGCCTGGCTGGACGGTGAACTGGCCGACCGGACCTTCATCGCCGGCGACGCCTTCACAATCGCCGACATCTGCGCGCTGACGACGGTGGATTTTGCGGACTGGATCGGCCTGCCCCCACCCGCCTCCTGCACGCGCCTGATCGCCTGGCGCGCCGCCGTCTCCTCCAGGCCGAGCGCGGCCGCCTGAACGGACAAGCCCCTTCGGGGTCAGCCCCCTCCGAAGCGAACGCGCCAGTCAGCCGTCTGCGTATCCTCGATCTTGGCGAACAGAACAGGAGGAGCGGTAATCGCTGATCCCCGGGGCAGCGCATCAAGACAGCTGCGGGGATCGCCGAAGCGGAAGCTGCGCGCCTCGGGCGGGACGCCGAGGGCGGAGAGAATGCTCTCGGCCGCGGCAGGAATAATCGGCTGAGCGATGACCCCGAACAGAGCGGCAAGATTGAGACCTGTGCGAACCCCGACCGCGGAAGCCTCAACGCTCGTCTTGTACTTCACCCACGGCTCCGCCCGGGTGAGATACTCGTTTCCAGCCGCCCAGATGGCGCGGGTCTCAGCCGCCGCCTTCCGGAAGTCCATCGCCTGGTAGTGAGCGATAAGAGCGGGCAGACGCTGCGCCAGCTCGCCTTCTATCCAGGCCTCGTCCGCCCCCGGTTCGCCCTCAAGTGGAACGCGTCCATCGAATTTCGACTGGGCGTAGCGGGTGATGCGGTTGACGAAATTGCCGAGGACGTTGGCGAGATCGGAGTTCACGGAATTCTGGAAAGCTTCCCAGGTGAACGGAGCGTCCGATCCTTCAGGAGCGTTAGCGGTCAGAAACCAGCGCCAGTAATCGGCGGGCAGGAGTTCAAGCGCCGCATCCATAAACACGCCGCGTTTCTGGCTGGTCGAGAACTTGCCGCCATACCAGGTCAGCCAGTTGAACGCCTTCAGCCGGTCGACCAGCTTCCACGGCTCGCCTGAGCCCAGAAGCGTCGCAGGGAAACTGACCGTATGGAAGGCGACATTGTCCTTTCCCATGAACTCGACATAGGTGACGTCCTCAGCGCCCTTGTCCGTCCTCCACCAGCGTTCCCAGTTCCCGCCCGTCGCCTCGGCCCATTCCCGTGTGGCGCCGATGTATTCGATAGGCGCATCGAACCACACGTAATAAACCTTGGTCTCGAAGCCGGGCCTGGGATGGCCGTTGCGACTGACCGGAACGCCCCAGCTGAGATCTCGCGTGATCGACCGGTCCTGAAGACCTTCATCAAGCCATTTATAAGCGATCGAGCTGGTCAGCTGAGGCCAGGCGCCGGCGCGCTCATCGACCCAGGCGCGGATACGGTCCTGCATGCGCGACTGGAGAAGAAAGAGATGCTGCGTATCACGGATCTCGACACGGCGGGAACCGGAGACCGCGGAATACGGATTGATCAGATCGACCGGATCCAGAAGCCGTCCGCATCCGTCGCACTGATCTCCACGCGCCTTCTCATAACCGCAGGACGGGCACGTCCCTTCCACGTAACGGTCCGGAAGAAAGCGGCCGTCATCGATCGAGTAAACCTGACGGGACGTTCGCTCTTCGATCAGACCGGCATCCTCAAGTCGGTCCGCGAAGGCCTGCGTAAGTTCGCGGTTCGCCTGACTGGACGAACGACCAAACCAGTCGAACGATAACTGAAAACCCTTCGCGATCCGGGCCTGGATTTCGTGCTGCTCGAGACAATACTCCTCAACGCTCTGACCCGCCTCGACAGCGGCGAGTTCTGCGGGAGTGCCATGCTCATCGGTCGCACAGATAAACAGGACCTCTTCGCCCATCAGACGCTGGAACCGCGCAAAGACATCCGCGGGAAGCATCGACCCGGCGAGATTGCCGAGATGCTTGACCCCGTTGATGTAAGGCAGGGCGGACGTGATCAGGATGCGCGCCATGGACTGTCCCGAAGGCTGGAGGCCGAAAAGCCGGACTGCGCGGCTTATAACAGGGACGGACGGGAACTCCAGCAGCCCTTCCTGAAGGTCTCATTCAGCGCGCATTCAGGCGCATGGCGGCGATCTGGGAGCGTGAAACCGACTGCAGGAGACCCCATGAGAGCCCGTATTGTCGCCACCTTCATCCTCGCCCTTACCCCCCCGGCGCTCGCCCAGACCATCGCCGAGCCGGTTGGGAACCGTCAGAGCCTGTCCGTCTGGGCGGGCCCCACGGCGTCGACCTCCTATGATTACGACATCACCGGGGGGCGAATCGGCGCTGATCTCACAGGTGGATCACGCATAGGTCTGTCCTTCGAGACCGAGCTGACCCCTGACCTGACGGGGCGGATCTCGCTATCGCGAACGAGCGCCGACATCGACCGCGTGAGATACGCCGGTCCCCCGGTGACCCAGATCGTACGCCCGACCGGGGAGATGACAGCCGTCAGCCTGGAAGGCACGCTCATCTACGCATTCAGGACGGACGGCGGGGTTCAACCCTATATCGGCGGCGGCCTCGCTCTTTCGGATATAGAGACCGAAGACGGGTACGGTCCGAGGCTCGGAGCCGCTCTTTCAGCCCACGCCCTCGCCGGTCTCAGGATGAATGTCACACCGACAGCAGCCCTGTTCCTGGAGGCGCGATATGACGCCCTTGGCGCATCCGTCGAGAGCGGACGGAGCTTCTCAGGCGGCGGCGACCTGAGCCTCGACGGGTTCGGGGTCGGAGCGGGCGTGAGGATCGGGTTCTGAAAGAGCCCAGGCCTGATCCGACCTGAAGCCGATGGGTGCGCGAGCTCAGACGAGCCCTCACCCGCCGGCTATCATGGGAAGCTCAAGCCGCAATCCGGCGCTGCGCTCAGCAACGCCCCGGGACGTCTGTGAAGGCCGCCTCGGCGGATCCTCCCCGACGATGATCACGCTGACGCCCAGGCCCTCGAACGCGTCCTCGATCGCCGAGGCCCGTTTGGGCGAAAGCGGACCGCCGCGTCCTTCAGCCGTGAGAACGGCTCCAGGACAGGTGCGAGCCTCGAGGGCGATCCGTTCGGCGATCTCGTCCGAAAATGCGCTCAGACGCTCTTCGCCGGGCTCGAAATAGACCTGGACCTCCCGGGTCGGACAGCCTGTCTCGGCGTTAGCCGGTGCCGCGAAACTCAGGACGAGGAGCGCGAGGCCGCTGCCCGCCATAAATCGTCCCATCCCGCCCGGTGTCCGCCCCATCGCCCTCTCCCTCGAAATCATGAGACGGAAGGTGGCGTGCCGGGCCGTGCGAAAGCGTGACGCGATTGAGGCCGATTATGGCAAGGCGGGGGTCTTTTGTGGAAGCAACCTTACTCAAGGGGAAAGTCAAAATACTGATCGGGAAAGGGCTCCGTCTCCAGAGAGAAGTGCCACCACTCCTCCTTGAGCGGCTTAAAACCCGCGCGCACCATCGCCGCGCGAAGCCGGGCCCGGTTGGCGACCGCCTGCGGATCGGGGTGAGGATGCTCTGAGGCCGACTCAGGGCCGAAGAAGTCGAACGGGGTTCCCATCGGGAGCTCCTGTCCGGTTTCCAGGGAGATCAGCGTCAGATCGACCGCCGCGCCCCGCGAATGACCTGAGCGAGCGGCGATATAGCCTTGCGGAATGAGATCCCGCTTGGCGATGCGGGGATAATGCCTAGCCTTTGTGACCGCGTCGGCCTCATCGCCCGCCCAGCGCACGAAGTGATCCACCGCTCTCTGGGGGCGATAACTGTCGAAGACCTTGAGACCCAGCCCATCCTTCGCCAGATCAGCGGCCGCCCTGGCCAGTCCCTCAGCGACCGCCTCCGAAACGACAATGCGCGGCTCGCCATACCCCTCGACGGGTCGTCCAAGAAAATTGTCGGCGCTGGCGTAACGAGCCTCGAAAGCGATCTCGGGACGAGCCGCATCCAGCCACACGAACCCAGGCGGCAAGGCCGACGCCTGGGACGCCATCAGCAAAGTCAGGACGCCGCCCCGGAGAAGGCCGCCTGCCCACCGCCCCCCAAACGAACGTCTCAGCATGCAAGCCCTCCCGCGATCAACGCCGGCAGGCGGCGGCGAACCGCGCATGCCTATCGCACAACACGATAGCCGAAAGGGTGGGCATACGTCACTTGCGCTTAGCCCGTTGCGCCGTTAATGCGACGTCTCTTGACTGAAGCCGTGCCGGCTTAGCTCAGTTGGTAGAGCGCATGATTTGTAATCTTGAGGTCGACGGTTCGATTCCGCCAGCCGGCACCAGTTAAAACAAGGACTTAATCGCCTTTCAGTTGTGGGGCCTGTTGGCGTAGGAGCCAGATAGGTATCAACGAAACCGATCTCGCGCTTGCTTCTCCGCCCGCCGTTGCGCTCCTCACTGACACCAGCCCCCCAGAATACGCCCCTCATCGGAGCGATTGGCTCCCAAAGCGCGATCGTCAGTTGATTTTCGTTTGACGAGGGCCGCCCATCACATGCTTTTGTGTCAATCGATTGAAACGGGCACCAAAGGGCCAACCACTTAACCCGAGAAATGCTACATAAACGGGCAGTTCAACCTGTCCCAAACAGCCCGCACGGGAAGTTCAGGCGGTCCAATTAATACTCAAGTTATCCTGAAGCGCACTGTCGAAATCATGGTTTACTATGGGATAAGCACCCATGAGTTCCTCCAGTTGCGGCCGGACGACAAGCTCCACCTGATTGGCGACAGCCTGCTCCTGAGCAGCAGCTGTGAAGCGTTGATTCGTAACCGCAACACGGCGAAACCGCGTCCCCCTGAACTTTGCCTGGTACTGTGCGGCGCCAGCGGTCACTTCCTTGATAGCATCCCAGCCGACGTCAGATGATTTTGAACTCTTACATTGAAGGAGCGCGCCTTCACGACCTTTCAGCGCAACAATATCAATCCCGCCATCACCACCGCGCTTCGGGGTGACTAACGCATCGAAGCCTTTCTTCCGCCAAAGCAAACAGCAGAACACCTCGAAGCTGTCGCCGTCCATCCTATCGACATCGTCCATGGTCAGGAAACGCCTGGGCACGGCCTCGCCCACTCCACCATCTCCGACCAGTTCACTCAAGGAAGCATCCTTGCCAGAACCGTTGAGCATCGCAGTCAGGCCGCCGTCATCAAGGGTCGCGCCCGCCAGCCCGGCCTTACGCTTCAACAAACGGTCAAGCACAACCTCAAACGTAAGGAAGTCGTCTGCGATCACAGTCGGGCAGTACACGAAAACATCCCGCTCTTGACCGATACGAAAAGCACGATCCGTCGCCTGAGCTTCCTTCGACGGGTTCCATGCACGGGTGAAGTGAAAGACATGGTTCGCTGCGGTCACATTAAGCCCTGCTCCGGCAGCCAGCGTAGACAAGATAATGACGTCGAAGCCTGCCTTGGCAGAGAAAATATCAATAGACTTCTGCCTTCCCTGAGAGTCGCCGTTGATGATAAACGGCCTTAGCCCAAAGACTTCCTTCAAGAAGTAATACAACGCGACCTGGACTTCTCGAAGTTCAGTGAAGACGATTGCCTTCTCACCAGCCTTTTGCACCTCGGCTAGCCTCGACAAAAGCCACGCCAACTTCGGTGAATTCGCCAAGTGCGCCTGCCGTCCCCCCTTGTCGACAAGGAATTTGGTTCCCGGCAGGCAATACGGCTCCGCGCAAACAGCCTTCATGAGGTGAAGAGCTGCAAACGAACGCAATGCGCGATTGCGACCGTTCGACTCATGGGCTGCGTCCTGAAGCTTCTTCAGCCCGCCCTTGTAGAGAATTTTCTGGTGCTCTGAAATCGAAATCCCCAGGACTTCCTGCGCCTTCAGGATATCCTTGAACTGGAGTTCGACCTCGGATGTGCTTTTAAAAGCGAAGAGCTTCCTGGGAAGATCGGCGGCGATGTCCGCCTTGGTACGGCGAAGGATTTGAGGTGCAATGGTTTCCTGTAGCTGCTGCAAAGCCGCCACCTGCTCATCCGTCTCACACTCAATAGGACGACGGTACGTCCTCCCAAAATCCTCCAGCGCCCCCAAAAGCCCAGGCTGAACGAGATCAAACAGGCACCAGAGGTCAGCGAGGGAGTTCTCGACTGGCGTGCCTGTACAGGCGATTCTGAAGTCTGCCTTCAGCTTCTTCGCAGCAAGCGTCACGAGGGTGCCAGGCGTCTTGATACGCTGCGCCTCGTCGCAGATGAGAAAGGAAAACGGCTGCTTCGCGAACGAAAACTCATACGAGGTCAAAACCTCGTAGGTCGTGACGATGACCTTGGCCGTACCGGACCAGTTCGGCTTCAGCAGATCAACAATACCCTTGTCGCGCAGCTGGCTGTCGATTAGCCCTAAGGGCTGCTTTCTTTCCTTCAGCGCGTCACCATACAAGACGAGCAGCTCTGGAAACGAATCCGTGAAAAACTTCCTTACCTCGTTGGACCAGTTTTCCAACAAGCTCTTCGGTGCAAAGATTACGGATGGAGCCGCATTTGGGTTGGATTCGTAGTACCAGCCCAGAACCGACAAAAGTTGCAAGGTTTTCCCCAGACCCATATCGTCGGCGAGGAGCGCGCCCCGACATTCGATTGGGGCTTTGGACACTAGGTGCTGAAACCAGGCCACGCCATAGTGCTGGTGCCTCTTCAGTTCTATGGCGGGGCGCAAGCATCGAGGCAATTGCGCAGACCACCCCCCCGGCAAGGCCAAGGAAGCTCGCCGCTCTTCTAAGTAATCGATGCCGTGAAAATTTGTCTTCACCAGCAGAGTCTCGCGTGGCCCCTTCCTCTCTTTGAGCCTCGCGCTACCGGTGGCCTTCACCACCTCCTGACTGCCAAGCATGACCTGAAAGCCATCTGCAAGCGCTCGCGCCTGGGGTGTCGCAAGCGCCGTTGGCAGGCTTGAGTTCATGACCTCTGCAGAACCAGCCTTCTCTGCCTGCTCAACTTGCTGGCTGAACTCATTCACCCACTCCTTCGTCAGGGGTATAAGCACTGGGCCCTGGTGCCCTTGCAGGGTTACTTTCACCATTGGGGTAAGATCGGAAGGCAACCAGCCGCTGTGCTCGTCACCTTCCTTCTGCTCGCGTTGAAAGACGGGAACGTAGATAGGCTTGGCAGTGCCGATACCTTCGATTCGACCGCTATACCCGCTTAACTGGTAGACATCATCGAAGTTGATATGGTCAGCAGGTTGCGTCCGCCACAGATGGGCAAGCTGCATTCCCTGATCTAACTGAACTGCCGACTCTGCATCGATGGAGAGGTCATACTCCTCCCACGGGAACCATTCACGGTCCTGCTTCAGAGCAGAGCGGAGCGCACTGAGGAAATCTTCAAGTTGCTCCGGAGTGCTGAGCGTTGCGCAGTTAGTGCGTGCAGAACCATCACCGAAGTGCTCCGTTACCAGCAGGTCAACCGAGTTGACGCGTCCGTTGTCAGTTCGGCCAACAATCGCAAACGCAGAAGAAACAGGGCCAGCTTGAGCGCGGTCGCGCGCGAACTCGTCTTCCCTCAGAACCTCATGCGCGCTATCGCCCAGAAACGCAAAAGGGTTATGGACGAACTTCTCCGCTTTGCTGCCAGCTACCTTTCTACCCGGCATCTCTCGCTTTATGTGCTCCAAGACCTTGCGTACCGGGTCAGAGATAACAACGCGCACGCGGCCAGATCCTCTTGTGAGGTCATAGTGCGTCTGAACCGACTTGAAACCGTCGAACGCCGTTAGCCAACCGTTCGGGGCACCTTCGAACGTCGGCGATACAGTCAACACGCGACCGAACGGCGAGTCCTCCCTTGACAAGGGTAATCGCAGGCGATCTGGCGTCAGAACAAGCGTCGTCTCCAGATACGGGTCCTCATAAAGAGCTCCAGCGCGATCGGCGATTTGGCGGATACGCCCCCATGCAAGTTCCTGGGCGTGCTGATTTCGATCACTGGATGGACGCGAGCGAAATGCGAAAACTTCCGCGACAGTGGACCAGGCCCACTGGGATAACAGTTCCTGCTGCCCCGACACTGTAGCAACAGCACCATCAAGACGTATATCCCGAACCTGATGGGTACCGTCAGACCATCCTACAACCTCCAGGTCAAAGTCCTGTGACGAGAGAGTCCCTGCGCCACCGAGAATAGGTCGCAGTCGTCCCTGTGGCGGCAAGTTTAACAGCCTCAACGCTCCAACGTGCTCTTTGGATGCGTGCAAAGCATAGACATCTGCCCACGGAATAGTAGCACCGTCCGGATCCAGCTCGCAGCGCCCCTCGATTACCAACTGCGCAAGATAAGCTCCAAGAACAGTATCCTCAGCCCCAGCTATGTGAATGGCGTCGAGCAGCCCATCGGCAGTTGGTTTAACTAACTTGGTAGCAAACTCGACGCGAACGCCTTCGTTAGACCAAGAAGCCTCAAGAGTGCGCTCTGAAGACCTTTTTGCCGTCGAACGCCTGAAGAAATCTAACAATGACATCAGGTCTCCGGAAAGTACCAAGCTTGGCGTGTACTAGCCCACCGAAAGCCGAGTGCCCTCAGCTTCTCTCCTAGCCGCGCGCGTTGGAGCGGATCCTCCACCCACAGGCGACCTCCCTTGCCTGCCGCACGCCGCTGGTCATCGACCGACGCCCCCTCGAACCGAGTGACAAGAGATACCAGCGTCGCCATATCCGGCCCCGCAACAGGAGCCCCTAACCGAGCCGATGCAGTGCCCTTACGACGCGGTGCCCGAAGAGCTACGTCTGGCCCCCTTGAAACCAGGACCTGTCGCAGCCCCGGAACATCAGGTACGATTCCCAGACCTCGAAGCTCCTGTTCAGCGCGACCCTGCCAACCATCTCGATGCACAATGCGCAATACACACCCATCTCGGAAGCCTGCAGCCAGGTCAGAGGTCCCGCCGTCGTATTCCTGAGAGTATCGGTCAAATGGCGTTTGGTTTGCCTTATAAACGTAACAGGCATTGGGTTTCTTGCTAAACTCGATAATGAGGTACGACCCCACTTGCATCATAAACGCATCGACTTCCGGTTTGGTCGTGAGTTTCGCATAGGCCCCTTCCTCACGCGCAATGAGTTCGCGCACGCTGGCATTGGTTCTCTGCAGATCCATCGTATCCGCGCCAAACACCAGTCGCGTCCACGTGATCTGCTTAAGGTACTTTGACCAAAAAGCGAGGCGACCCTCATCCGCGTTGTTCCGGGCAGCCAAGATATCGAAAAAGTCCTTGAGGTTTCTTTCGTTGACCCAACCGAGCACCATCAACCACACGGCTTCAGGTACCCGGTTCCAGGCTGTAGCGATGCCCGCAGCTTTCAGCTTCGGATTCTTCCAGACTGCTTGGTGGCAAACGAAATCACGCAGCCGCTCATCTGGTGGCGCTCCGTTACATTGGTGATAGCGATTGAGAATCAACTCGATCGCCTCATCACGAAAACCAGGCTTTCCTTGAACGAGACTAATCAGTTGAGGGACCTGCGCGCGAAACTCCGCATCGCCCGCCGCGGCTGATATTCGAACAGCACCCAGAACCAATGCGTGCCAAAACCAACTCGAGTGGGGTATCCCCAAGTCAGCGGATAGCTGATCGGCAGCTTCAGTGTCGCCTCGAAGGTAGGCCTTCGAATACCTCTCAACAGGACTCGCGGTCAGAACCGATGCGTCGTCCCGCAGCACGTGCACCCACGCCGGTACCAATTCCGTTCCAGCTTGCTGATCAATCAGGGGCCAGGTGCGCTCAAGGAACGCCCTCAGAGCTTCCCAACCCGCACGGGAAGCCTTATCGCGCCCTTTCTCAAGATCGAAATTGAAGTACGAATAAAGAAGACCGTGCCACGTTAGGCGCCAGAGGTCTGCACGCTTCGCCTCAGCCTCGTACGACGCAAGGAGTTTGGAAAAAGGCTTAGACGCCAGCACCGTCGAACCTGAATGCTCTCGGATAGGTTCGGCAACGGCAGAGGCAACCAGGTCACGCTGCCAAGGGTCCAGGGCTTGCCCGCGCAAAAATGCACGGGCGGCAGCATAGGAGTCTTCCTTTGTAGGCTTAGCTTTCGCATAGCCTTGGAACAACTGCTCTGCTTCCTGAGAGGATTTTTCAACAAGCTCGGGCCTCCCGATCTCCCCAGCATGCAAACCCATAACACCAAGTGAGGACGCCAAGTCATCGGTCAGCCGATGCATTGCGGAAGTTGCTAGCACTGACCGAACTCCTTGCCTTTGAGGACGTCGCTCCGCTCTGACGGTGGCGGTCGCTCGCCAGGCCCCCAGAAGTCAATCTTGAACTCCACACGCCGACTTTCGGCCTTGTCCTTTTTGATGGAATTGAACGAGTAGCCTCCAACAAGGAACAATTCCTGAACTTTGCGCAACTGCTCAGACGTCAGGGCCTCAGGCGCTCCGTTGGCCTCGAACAGCGAGCAGACCACGCTGCGACTCCGGTCCAGACTAAGCTGAAGGTTATAGAGATAGGTACCGTCTTCGTCCGTAAATCCTTCGACGACGACGCTACGTAGCCAAACCTTTCCCTCATTCGAGTCCTTCGCTCGGAGCAAAACGGGGATATAACTGCGAAGAAACTCTCCAGCAGCGGCGTTAATAGTGAAGCTACCGCTGTCAAACCTCACTTCTTTCCCAAGGTCGATGCGAAAGTTCTGCTGGTCCACCCCCACCCCGGAGCTCTTGGGGTCCTCAGCAATCATCTGCATCAACTTTTTGATAGCAGCGCTGCGTTCGATGTTCTCCCGAGTGGCCGCGTCAATGCTCTGCGTAACAGATACCAGCGTAACAGCCATCACGACCAAAAAAAGCACCATCAAGGCCGACATCAGGTCCGAAAAGGAAATCCAGAAAGGACTTTCTCCCTCGGATCTAGCGCCCCGCTTGAGAACGAGTCGAGTAAGCATGTCAGGCTCTCTTCATACGTTGAACCGCATTAGCAAGTTCTTGCACGACCCCGTTAAGGTGACCCGTACCCTGAGCGAGATGTCGGTCAGTCTCCGCGATAGTCGACTTCACCTGACTGACAAGCGCGTTTCCGAAATCGCCGAAGGCCTTCACCAGGGCCGCATTCACCAGGTCCAGATGAGAACGGGCCTCTGCCTCTGAGCGGCGCATTGCTTCGGCACTGGACTTAATGCTTATGACCAAATCCTGAGACACACCGGCCTCTTTCTTTACCGACTCGATAAGGCCCATGAGTGCCGCCACCTGCATGTCTACGGTCTTGCGCGTGGAGTCGTACTGTTCGAACCCCCGCAAAACTGCCGCCGAAACCGCCTGCAGGGAATCCGCCGTAACCGACAGTTTGTCGCTTACCTTTTTCGAACGGTCGAAGGCATCAGAAACAGAGTTCCCCGCAGTCTCGAAACGCTGGGCGGCTGAGCCGATGGCCAGCGCACCATTGTTCATGCCGTCGATTGCGCGAAGCGAGACATCACCAAGCGCGTCGATATTGCGTTGAGTTTTGGAGATTTGGTCCGAAACGGCACCTAGCAAAGTCTCTACTTGCGTCGTCAAGCCTCCCACGAGTTGGTCCGTTCTATCGGAGAGGCTTTTGGTTCGAGCAGATTCCTCTTTAGACGCTTCCTTCCGGACGGCCTCAAGGCCATTCATTGCAGTCGTCACCTCGCGAAGGACCTTCATCACGGCCTCATCCATTGCTTGCTTGGACTTGTTCTGCTCTTCCGTGACCAACAGACGGAAATCCTGAACGAACGTACGCATCTGATCGGTAAGAAGCTGCTGGTTGTCAGCGGCCCTCTTCATCGCGTCCTCGAGCGTCCCACTCATCTGAGACGCCGCCTGTTCATTCGTGAGCTTTATATCAGCGAGGAGAGCTTGCAGAGACGCCTGAACCGTAGCCATCGAGTCTATCGAACGTTGCATCTGTTCGTTGATGCCTCGCATCTGTCCACCGAAAGTGTCCTCCAGCTTCGCCATAAAGCCCGTCAGTAGGGTCTCGAGCATCGAGCTCACCTGGTCTCCGTTCCCTCGCGCGGTGACTTTTATCACTTCCCCAATGCCCTCCATCGGCTTAGCGATTGCGGTTGCGATAGTGTCTCCGATGAGCTTGGCGGACGTAAGTGATGCGGCTTCATTTGCAGCGATCTGCCGGTCCACTAGATTGGTCATCATCTTGTGGAGGTCTTCTACAAGCGCGTCCTTAAGTTGGGCCGTGTTCGCCGCACTTAGCTCGGACGATTTAACCAAGCGTGCCAGGTACTCCTCACCTGCTCCTGTTCGATATAGACTGTCGATCCCGGTCGTCAGTTGCTCTACGAGTCGATAGAAATAGGCCAGTGTGAAACGACTTATAAAGACCACCAGCATGGCGCACGCAATTGCTGCGCCGGAGGCAACAAAGGCGTGCTGAACTCCTTCCAGCAAAGGCCCCAACCCGCTCACTGTGTTCTGAATTTTTTCAGGATCAACCTTGAACTCTTCTAGACCACTCAAGAGCCCCGCGAACGTCCCAATGATCCCGAGCCCAGTGAGAACACCGGGCATGTGGCGAGTGAACTCATCAAACATCTGCCCATCCACCAAGACTTCCTTGGTGAACATTGCCTCTGCAGGAACTGTCGCCCGGAATTCGGTTAGCACGACCTCGCCGGATCCGGCCTTTCGGAGCTGATGGAGCGTGTCGGCATACTCGTCCCAAAGGTGTTTAAGCGGCTCTTTCTGAAACGCCCGACTTACGTCGCTCGGGTCAGGAGCTGGACCAGATGCACGCAGGGCCCGTAAAGTCTTGATAGCGAACCGAAGCTGAAACCAGACGTAGGTACCCTTGATCACGTACCCAACTAAAAAGGCCAGCGTCATCGCAGCGACCAGCAGGAAGACGTAGAGCGGCAACCCCTTAAGACCGTCAAGCGATGGATGCACCGCCTTCAAGACATTCAACACCTGATCCACTTAGTATCTCCCCCCTGCTTTGCCACCACCAATCGAGCACGAATACAGCACCTGAATGACCTGCTGTCGCACTCAGAAGTGGCCGACAGTGACATTCTTCAGAATGGCACGGCCCCGCCAGTTACATGTTAGCAGATTCGGATTTGAGGACCGAACCGATCAGGTTATCGGCTCGCACTGGTGGAAGCGCTGATCCAAGAGCCCTAAAGCCCCTTAGCCGTGTAGGGCGACCATCTTAAGCATGTTATTACCCTGGAAGAAGCGCAATCCCCAGCATACTTTGAGGACATGTTGACGATTAGGAGTGCAGATCGTTGAGCCCGCCTCGACGCTCCAGCGCAGGCAGCGCTCGAGCCCGCGCCATGCGATCAATGGAATGATGCAGGGCATCGATCGGGCGCTCTGGATAAACACGTCACCCATAGGTGCAGGAGAGGTCTCTTGGGTCTTGCGGGCGGAAGCATGCTGGCCCGAATACGGAGAAGGATGTCGTGCTCTTCCAGGGGCTTCGGGTGCGAACCGCAGCCCTTCCAGTCGCCGGGGCTCTGGGCGCC
>CAIKWZ010000056.1 GCA_903831255.1 uncultured Alphaproteobacteria bacterium | reverse complement strand
GTTAAGACCATTAAACTGCGCAGAGCCGGCGATCTGGGCGATCTGGGCCCGATAGGCGTCATAGTCAGCCTGCAGAGCGCTGCGCTGATCTGTCGTGAGATCTTCAGCCTGGGCGTTGACCGCCTTGGCTTTAAGCTGCTGGAGGATGTCGCCGATCGCACTGCCGGCCGCCAGGGCGACATCAAGGGTGGAGCTCGCCCGATCAATCCCATCCTTGACCGAGGTCAGCGAGTTAAGACGCCCTCTCTGTCCCTGCGCGATGGCGAACACAGCCCCATTGTCCATGGCGCTCGACACCTTGAGGCCGGTATTGATCCGGCCCTGAACGCTTTCGAGGTCCTTATTGGTCGCATTGAGCGCCTGCAGCGCCAGAGCGGCGCCATAGTTTGTGTTGACGCTGATCATGTCCCACCATCTCCGTTCTGGAATCTTTTATTGTATGCAGATTATTTCCGCATGAGATCTGGTATCATGGACAAAAGAAGATATAAGAAATAGCAAGACAGAAATAAATATGACGAGGGCGCCAAAAATTTAATTTAGGAAAACAAATATATAACGCCTGCACTGAAATTTGATCAGCATGAATGCCGGTCATGGCCCCCGATAGGACGGATCCTCACCCCACCGCCGCGCAGGCGACCATCTCCCAGGCTGGAACAAAGACCTCCCCACTCCCGAATACCGAAGGCGCATGACGAGGCCTGGTCTGAGGCGGATAGAGATAAAACCGACCGGATGAGCAGTGTCGCAACCGGCTCCATCGCGTTTCAAAGCTTCGCAAGGGTTAGCGTCTTGAACTCCCGCCAGACAGGACGAGAACGCACCATGATTAAAAGAGCTGACGTGAACAGCGCCAGAAGGAGGGCTGATGACCGATGTATTGCGAACCTTCGGCGCCTCAGCAGACGACTGAATGGATCAGCCTGGAATATTGCTTGGCGACCAAAAACCCTTGAGGGTCAGCTCCAGACGGATTATCCGCAAGGGAGACCCACGAGCTCAGGAGCTCCGCCGCGACAGCCCATTCCAGTTTCCGATGGCAAGGCCTCACAAGCTGCGAGTGACGTACCGACCGGGTTAGAACTCACGATCAACGCCGGACCGAACGAATTGATCCCCTGTCGCATAGGGAATGAAGATGAGGCGCCATCCAGGCCGTTTGACCGACCTGACAATCCGGACGTCCCATGACGAAGGATAGGCAAATCCGCTGAGTACGCCGCACCGACGCCTGTTTCATCTGAGCGAAACACGTGTCAGCGCGATCAGGGGTCGCTATAGCATTCAGTCCAGGAGGAGGACCGGCGGAGCTTATCCGCCGGTCCCTTAACGCCTTATCGGAAGAAAGAGAGAATGAGAGAAGGCGACTGGTTGGCGATCGAGAGCGCCTGAGCGCCCAGCTGCTGCTTGATCTGCAGCGACTGGAGACGGGCGCTTTCCTTCGCAAGATCCGCATCGACCAGGTTCGAAATCCCCTGCTCAACCGCATCACGAAGTTTGGTTGTGAAGGTGCTCTGGACATCGAGCGCCTTGGCTTGTGATCCCATCACCGCCATCTGAACATTGAGGGCGTTGATTGCGGTATCAATGTTACCCGCCGTCGTGAGAGCGGAGGCGGCAGTCGACAACAGGCTGGCGGCCGTGGAGACCGTCGAGAGTGCGCCGGTTCCACCCGCCGTCCAGTCACGGTCGGTAATCTG
>CAIKWZ010000055.1 GCA_903831255.1 uncultured Alphaproteobacteria bacterium | reverse complement strand
TCGCCCGGTCGATACTCTACGATCCCGCCTTTTTTACAGCGTGACCAGGCCGTTTCGGGGTTGATGCATTGCGGGTCCTGATCCGCTCCCGGAGCGCTCATATCGCCCGCAAACGCAGTGAAACCCGACCGGAAGTTTCGGGCGCCGCATTGTGGCGGCCATCATTCTGGTGGCACACATGTGCGTCCCGACAATAAGACCGAGGGCCTGATGTCGCTGACTTCTGGCGCGCGACAGGCCTGCACCCCTTTTTCTTAGCGGCCATTATCTTGGTCGCGTGCGGGGTGCGAAGTCCTGTGGGCGCGCCTCGGATTACTCACGTTGTGAAGCGTGCAATGCGGCAGGGGGAACCAAAGAGCGCTCCGCGCGCTCTCGGACAGCGCCATGCATGCGGGCGATCAGTCAGGTGCTGTTTCAGTCTCTGCGATCTCATCGAACCATTGGCGGATTTTTGGAATCGCAGCCAGCGCCGAGACGCCATGATCCACCGCCCCAACCGAGATTGCAGTTGCGTCGCCACCGAGCTCCTGGGCGCGCCTCGCGAAAGCAATTGATTCTTCCGGGGGCACATCCCGGTCAGCCTCGCCATAATACGCACGATAGGGAGAACGCGGCGCCCATGAGGCGATGCTGTTGTCTTGCATGGCCTCCAGGAACCAATGGGGCTGACCTGCATCATACGCCGCCAGGAAATCGGGCCTGAACAGACTGCGAGGATCAGCCGGAAGTCTCTTGAGCGCCGCGTCTGTGTCTTTGTCGAGAACGAACGCATCTGAGATCTGAGTGCTTTGGGGGGTGAGCAGGCTGTCTACCGGCTTGCCGTACATGTCCGCATAGGACTGCGCCAGGAGCGTCAGATAGACGGCATGACCGGTTGCGCCTCCCTTCAAGGCGAAGGGAAAGGCTATGTTTCGAAGGTCATACGCACCGGCGATGGCTGCTGATGCGCGCACGTTCCAGTTTGGTTGATCCAGAGCTTCCAGTTCCCGTGATATGACCGCGGTCGCGTGTCCGCCTTGTGAAAATCCAGCCACATAGAGATCATTTGGCCAGGTCTTGCCTGCGTCCGCCCCAATTGTCTCGGCGGCACGAAGAAGATCGAGCGTGGCATCAATGGTGCTTGGGCTGTGAAGGTAGGTCTGCGCCCGTGTCGAAACACCAAGGCCTGGCAGATCGGGGGCAATGTAGATGTATCCTCCTCCGGCAAACGCTCCTGAGAGCGCGACACCCTCGTTCAAACTCGGCGCGGAGACCGAAGCGGCTCGGCTGTAGTTGGTGCCATGCAGCCAAACAACAACGCCGCGGGGCGAACTCGTTTCAGGCAGACTCACCAGTCCGGACAGCATGATGGGTCGATCAGCCAGGCGCGACCAGTATCTGATACGATAAAGATGAGGACGTTCAGATATGGCTATGTGTTGTTCAACGCCGGCCGCTGACAGCAACATGCTCAATATGAATGGCGGATATGAACCAACGTGCTCAGCAGATATGATCGATCCCGGCTTGTTTGGTCCGCTGGCGTAAGAGGGCAGCTTGGGTCTTGTAAGAAAGTCGCTTGCGAACCATCCGCCAAGACCTGCTCCGACGAGCAAAAAGACGATGAGCCCGACCAGTCTAACTTTTTTGGACATAACGAGGGGCCTGCTTTCAACAGCGATCTGATCGGTGGGCACGTCTCTGCCGGTGTTCGACATCTATCGAGCTGCCTGTCTTCCGCAAGTCTCCTGAAGTGGGCGGGCGTGCGCGCCCGCAGTTCTTGATGTGATCACGCCTTCCGTGTCTCGCAGGTGGGGGGGCGGCGCTGCAGGGTCATGGCGGGGCTCGTCAATCTGCAAAAGGCGGCCAGCCTGCCTCTTTGCTCTGTTTTTCTCTCGACACCGCATGCGAGCGTGTCGGGGCCCGTCTCACTCCTGGCGAGAAGACAATTCCTGCCGCCGCCAATTTAGTCTAAATCGAAGGCCCATCGATCTGCTGTGTTTTCTTTGCCGCTCGGAACCATGTCTTTCGCTCGACGCCTCGTGGGTCTTTTCCTGACGCTTGCCTTTACGGGCTATGGCCTCATCGCGGCCGCTCCGGCGCATGCTCATCGGCACCACGATCATGGAGAGTATGTCCTCCATGCGGTCGCATTGGATGCAGTCGCTGATGATCATCACGATCATCACGATCATCACAGCGCGGATCTCCACGATGCCCATGATCATCATGACAATGGGCTGCGAGAGGATACGGCGCCGGCCGAGCATGGAGGACTGCATGTCCATGCGTTGGCCTCCTTCACAACCGTCAGCGGGTCTCCGATCCTTCCGGAGCCGGTCTCCTCGGCGGTGATGAACCTGGTCGATCACTCGACGGTTCGCGTCTCTGGTCTCTTTGCTCCGCTCAAGAAGCCGCCTCGTTCCGTTCTCTGATCCAGACAATGCGTCCGCCTGCTTGCGGACACTGACGGTTTGCGACAGAGGAGTTTTCAGTGTCAGTTCATAACTATGCGGTCCTTTTCGGGACTGTTTGGGCGGCGTGCCTAATCCTGGGGCAGGCGGCGCACGGTCAGACGGCTGGCGAGCGCGCGCAGCTGAGCCTCTCTGAGGCCCTTACCAGGTCGCTCACTGGGACGCCCCTGCTCAAGGCCGAGGAGGCGGCACGCGACGTTGCGGAAGCAGGCGTTCGACAGGCCGATCGGAAGCCTAACCCATCGATTGATTTCCTGGTCGAGAATGCTGTGGGCACCGGGCTTTATCAGGGTCTCGATCGTACAGAAGCAACTCTGACATATAATCAGACCCTCGAATGGGGCGGCGACCGCGAGGCGCGCACGCAGCTGGCTGTCCGACAGGGAGAGCGGATACGCGCCAGCGGCGATCTTGCCCGGCAGGACCTGCTTTATGATGTTGAGCTCGCCTATATCAACGCGCAGCGTGCGCAGGCAGACCTGGCGGCCGCCGAAGAGCGCCTTGCCCTGGCCAGGGAAGTGGCGGCGACTGTCGCGCGGCGTGTTGAGGCTGCGCGCGACCCGCTTCTGGCCGCATCCCGCTCGAACACTCTGGAGGCGGAAGCCGAGATTGCTGTTGAAAGCGCTCGCCTGACGGATCTCGCCGCGCGCGACAACCTCGCGATGTTCTGGGGCGGCGGCGGCGATTTCCGGGTCGATATGTCTACGTTCGGCAGCGTGTCCAGCTTTGAGATGAGCGGTATGACGCTTGCTCCCGAGCTCGCCGCTGCGCGGGCGGCTCAGCAGGAGGCCGATGCGCGTGTTGCGGTCGAGCGCGCCCGATCCAGGCTTGATCCGACAGTCTCGGCGGGCCTGCGTTATTTCAGGGATGGCGGCGAGGCGGCATTTGTCCTCGGCTTCTCTATCCCTCTCGGCGTCAATGATGATAACGGCGCGGCGGTTGCTAAAGCTTCGGCGGACAGTTCCCGGGCCCGCCTGGAGACCCAAATTCTCGAGCGCAATGTCGAGAGGGAGGCTGCGGCGCTGCGGTCTCAGATGAGTATCGCGGCCAGGGAGATAGCGTCGATCGATGCCCGTCTGATTCCGGCAGCTCAGGAGGCCGTCGAGCGTGCGCGGGCCGGTTACAATCAGGGCGGATTTTCCTATCTTGATGTCCTTGATGCGCAGCGGGTCCTTTCGACGGCTCAGCTCCGGCGCAATACCGCTCTTGACTCCCATCATCGCGCCAAGGCGGCGCTCAAACGTGTGCTTGGCGGCTATGCCGCCGGCGCAGCTCAATGAGGTCTGTCATGAACTCCTTGAAGATGACGATTCTTGGTGTGGCCGCTGTGTCGGTCCTGATGTCGGGCGGGTGTGGTGACAGACGATCTGTCGCCGGAGCTGAGCCAGAGGCGGCCGCAGCGTCTGGCGAATATGAACGGGGTCCGCACCGCGGGAGAATGCTTCGTGATGGGCCTTTCGCTATCGAGATGACGATTTTCGAAGATGGTGTCGATCCGGAATTCCACGTCTATGCTTACGAAAATGACACGCCGCTGACCCCCGGCGATATCCAGCTTTCCGTTGAACTCCTGAGGCTTGGCGACAAGGTCGACAGGTTCGCTTTTACGCCGCGCGAAGACTACCTTCTGGGAAAGGGCGTCGTCACCGAGCCTCACTCCTTCCAGGTGAAGGTGACCGCGACGCGGGCCGGCAAGACATCGGAATGGAGCTACGATTCCTTCGAAGGCCGCACGACCATCGCCCGGGACCAGGCCGATGCAGCCGGCGTTCAGGTAGAGCCGACCGGTCCCGCCTCAATCGACGAGATCGTCGCGCTGACAGGCCGGGTCGAGTTGCAACCGGAAGGACGGGCGGAGGTCCGCGCCTGGTATCCGGGCCGCATTGTGACCATGACCCGTTCGATTGGCGATCGTGTTGAGAAGGGGCAGACCCTCGCGACGGTCATGTCTAGTGAAAGTCTTCAGACATACGCCATACCGGCCCCCATCAGCGGGGTGGTCATGGAACGCAATGCGACGCCGGGCGATGTCGCCGGAGCTGAGCCGCTTTATGTGGTGGTTGATACGCGCAGGCTTCATGCGGAGTTCTTCATTTATCCGCGCGATGCCGAGCGTCTGCGGGCAGGGCAGCCGGTTACGGTCTCCAGCCTCGATGGTGCGACCACCCTCGGATCCCGGATTGAGGTGATCCTGCCAACGTCGGATCTCCTGACCCAGACCGTCGTGGCGCATGTCGTTCTTCCTAATCCTGATGGCCTGACCTGGCGTCCCGGGCAGGCGGTCGAAGGTAGCGTGGTCGTGGCGTCAGATGACGCGCCCCTGGCGGTGCGGACGCGCGCGCTGCAACGCTTCCGGGATTTTACAGTGGTCTATGCGCGCGTCGGCGACACCTATGAAGTCCGAATGCTGGAGCTCGGTCGTCAGTCGCCGGAGTGGACGGAGGTCCTTGGCGGGATCGACGCCGGCGAGATCTATGTGAGCGATAATGCGTTCCTCATCCGCGCCGACGTCGAAAAGACGGGCGCGAGCCATGACCACTGAGGCGGATCCATGCTGAAGCTCATCATCCAGCTCTCGATCGCGCACCGCTGGGCGGTGCTGGCGATCGTCATCCTGCTCGGCAGTCTGGGTATCTGGAACTTCCAGCGCCTGCCGATCGACGCGACGCCTGACATCACCAACGTCCAGGTCCAGATCAATACGGAAGCTACGGGCTATTCTCCCCTTGAGGCCGAGCAGCGCGTGACCTTTCCGATCGAAACCGCGATCGCCGGGTTGCCGGCTCTGCAGTATACGCGCTCGGTCTCGCGCTATGGTCTCTCGCAGGTGACCGTCGTGTTCGAGGACGGCACCGACATCTACTTTGCCCGTCAGCAGGTCAACGAACGACTCCAGAGTGTTCGCGGCCAGCTACCGCCGGGGCTTGAGCCCCAGCTGGGTCCCATTGCGACCGGGCTTGGCGAGATCTTCATGTACGTGGTTGAGGCCGAGGAGGGCGCGCTGAAGCCCGATGGGTCAACCTATACGCCCGAGGATCTTCGAACCCTCCAGGATTGGGTGATCCGGCCGCAGCTGCGCAACACGCGGGGCGTTACCGAGGTGAATACAATTGGCGGTTTTGTCCGTCAGTACCATGTGACGCCCTGGCCTCAGCGTCTGTCGGCGCTTGGTCTGACGCTTGGCGACGTGGTTGAAGCGCTTGAGACCAACAATGCAAACCTTGGTGCGGGTTATGTGGAGCGTTACGGCGAACAGCTCCTGCTTCGCTCCCCTGGACAGGCCGCGGGCATCGAAGACCTTGAGGGCATCGTTGTCGCTAACCGCAATGGCGTTCCCATCCGCATCGCCGATGTCGCCGATGTTGTCATGGGCGAAGAGCTCCGGACCGGCGCCGCCACTGAGAACGGTAAGGAGATCGTTCTGGGCACGGTTTTCATGCTGGTGGGGGAGAATAGCCGCGAGGTGGCTCAGGCCACAGCGAAGCAGCTTGAGGCCGCCTCCCGCGCTCTGCCGCCCGGCGTTACGGCGAAGCCGATTTACGACAGGACTGAGCTCGTGGATCGCACGATCAGGACGGTCGAGACGAACCTTGTCGAGGGCGCGCTGCTGGTTGTCGTGGTCCTGTTCCTGCTGCTCGGCAATGTCAGGGCCGCCATCATTACGGCGCTGGTTATTCCCCTGGCGATGCTTCTCACCATTACCGGCATGGTTTCCAACAGGGTTTCAGGCAATCTGATGAGCCTCGGCGCTCTGGACTTTGGTCTGATTGTCGACGGCGCGGTTATCATCTCGGAGAATTGTCTGCGCCGGCTTGGACAGGCTCAGCAGCAGTTGGGCCGCCTGCTCACACGGGATGAACGCTTTTCTCTTGCAGAGGACGCCACGGTCGAGGTGATCAAGCCGTCGATCTTCGGCGTTATGATCATTACGATCGTTTATGTGCCCATCTTCGCCCTGTCGGGTATCGAAGGGAAGATGTTCCACCCCATGGCGTTCACCGTCGTTCTCGCGTTGACGGCGGCGTTGCTGTTGTCGCTGACGTTTGTACCTGCAGCGATTGCTCTTTTTGTGACCGGAAAGGTTGCGGAGAGGGAAAGCCCGATCATGCGGGGCGCACGTTTCGGGTATCAGCCGCTTCTGGATTTTGCTCTTCGGTTCCGGGTGTTTGTCGTCTCGGGCGCGGTTGCTCTGGTCGCGCTTGCGGGCTTTGCAGCCTCTCGCATGGGATCGGAGTTCATCCCTAATCTCGACGAGGGGGACATCGCTCTGCATGCGCTCCGGATTCCGGGCACAAGCCTTACTCAGGCTATTGAGATGCAGAAGGCGCTTGAAAGCAGCATCAAGCAGATGCCTGAGGTCGAACGGGTTGTCGCAAAAATCGGAACAGCCGATATTGCAACAGATCCCATGCCGCCGAGTGTCGCCGACACCTATGTCCTCATGAAGGATCGCAAGGAATGGCCTGATCCCCGAAAGCCGAAGGCTCAGGTCGTCTCGGAACTCGAAGCGCTGGTCCGGACAATTCCCGGAAACAACTATGAATTCACACAGCCGATCCAGATGCGGTTTAATGAGCTCATCTCGGGGGTCCGGTCCGATGTCGCCGTCAAGGTCTTCGGAGACGACACTGATCAGCTCCTCGCGCTTGGCGATGAGATTGAGGGAGTGATTGCCGGCCTCGACGGGGCTGAGGACGTCAAGGTTGAGCAGGTCACCGGTCTGCCGGTTCTCCAGATCACCCCTGATCGCTCCGCCCTGGCGCGGCTTGGGCTCAATGTGTCGGACCTCCAGTCAGTAGTGGGGGCCTCCTTTGGCGGAGCGGAGGCTGGCTCGATCTTCGAGGGCGATCGGCGGTTCGACATTGTTGTCCGTCTGCCGGAAACGCTGCGTCGGGATGTCGACGCAATCGGGCGGCTGCGCATCCCGCTTCCGGAGCGCGATGGTGAAATCCGGGGCTTCGTTCCTCTCCAGGAGGTCGCGAGGATCGAGATGTCGATCGGCGCGAACCAGATCAGTCGTGAAAACGGCAAACGGCGTGTCGTCGTGACGGCCAATGTCAGGGGTCGGGACCTGGGATCATTCGTCACTGAGCTTCAGTCCCGGATCGAGGAGGAAGTTGAAGCGCCATCGGGCTATTGGGTCGAGTATGGCGGAACGTTTGAGCAGCTGATCTCAGGCGCTCAGCGGCTCGCGCTTGTCGTTCCGGTCGCGCTGCTGATGATCATAGGACTGCTTTACGCTCTGTTCCGGTCGGCGCGTGACGCACTTGTCGTTTTCTCTGGGGTTCCGCTTGCAATGACGGGCGGGGTGGCTGCGCTGTTGATCCGTGATCTGCCGCTCTCGATATCCGCCGGCGTCGGCTTCATCGCGCTGTCAGGGGTCGCGGTTCTCAACGGGGTCGTCATGCTGACGTTCATCAGGTCGCTGCGCGAGCAGGGACTGGGTATCGACGAGGCTATCCGCGAGGGGGCTCTGGCTCGTTTGCGCCCAGTGCTCATGACGGCGCTGGTGGCGAGTTTGGGCTTTATCCCGATGGCGTTTAACGTTGGCGCCGGGTCTGAAGTCCAGCGGCCGCTCGCGACCGTGGTTATCGGCGGCGTGGTTTCGTCCACGGCGCTGACCCTGCTGGTTCTGCCCGCGCTTTATCGCCTTGTCCGACGCCGCAGACCCGAAGACCGTGACGGCGCAATCGCTGGAACATCCGGTGAGGGAGCCGCCTGATGCGCCTGCGGACCGGGGTTCTCAGGGAAATGACGGCGGTCAGTTCACCTGTCGTCTCTGTTGCGGCGTTTGGTTTCTGTCTCCCCGTAAACCGATCGGTAGTCAGTCATCCTGTAAGGTTCGCCCACGACATTCAGTTCATAGGGATCCGCCTTCGGCAAGGATCCCTTCGCGAGCGGGGTCACGTGGATCTTCTGTCGGGGAAGGGAAGTGTTACGAGGACGCATAATGCGTGCCGTCCTTCCGTCTCCGCCCTGCAGGAGATGGGCGGGGGCCGCCCGTCCGACGGACCCTCGCGCAACCCCGCCGGATCAGGCGGCGGCGTGCGCCTTCGGATCATTGATGGAGCTTCACATGGCTGATGGGATCTGGAAAATGTCCCTGCGTCCGGCGGGCGCCTGGATTGGCGCGCACCGATGGCTTCTCGCGTCCCTGCTGCTGGTTCTGGTTGTCTCCCAGCCTGCCTTCGCCCATGGCGTGGAAGCCGGCGATAAGGGTTATATTCAGGAGACCAGCGGGATTGTGTTCTGGCCGTTCGTCTATCTTGGCGCCAAGCACATGGTGACAGGATATGACCATCTGCTCTTCCTGTTCGGCGTCATTTTTTTCCTCTACAGAATGAAGGATATCGGCATCTATGTGACGATGTTCGCCATCGGACATTCGGCGACGCTTCTGTTCGGCGTGCTTAGCAATGTCAGCGTCAGCTCGTACATTGTCGACGCCATCATCGGCCTTTCAGTTGTCTATAAAGCCCTGGACAATATGGGCGCCTATCAGCGCTGGTTCGGCTTCCAGCCGGATACGAAACTCGCGACGCTGGTCTTCGGCCTTTTTCACGGGTTTGGTCTGGCGACCAAGCTGCAGGACTTCGAGATGTCGCCTGACGGCCTCATCGTGAATCTCATCGCTTTCAACATCGGCGTTGAACTTGGTCAGCTCCTCGCCCTCGGAGCCATACTTATCGCGATGGGTTTCTGGCGCAAAACGCCAGGGTTCTGGAAGCACGCCTATTTCGCCAACACGGTTGTCATGACCCTCGGTTTTGTTCTGACGGGCTATCAGCTCGTCGGCTACTTCGTCGCCTGATCGGAGATATTCGATGTTCAATGCAGAAAGACCTGATCCCTCAGACCTTCCGTCGACCGGCAGGCTTCTCAAATCCACCGGTCTTGCCGCGCTCATCGCCAGCGCTCTCCTGGTCACGACGGTGCTCCCCGCCGAATACGGCGTAGATCCAACCGGGGTTGGCTCTCTGCTCGGCCTGACGGAAATGGGCCGTATCAAGATGCAGCTTGCCGAAGAGGCAAAGGCCGATGCGGGGGGGGCGGATGCTGCGCCGCAGGGTGGCGCGCAGCCGTCCGCGAGTGTCGCCCCGTCCGGCGTGCAGGCGCAGATGGATGTCGAAGCGGGGGCGTTGTCTGGTTCGGCTCCTCAGTCGCCGCCTGCGTCTTCCGCGCCGGAGGAGAGCACATGGGCTGACACGACGACCATTACTCTTGCCCCGGATGACGGCTACGAGGTCAAGCTCGTCATGGAGAAGGGCGCAACGGCGAAATTTGAATGGTTCACCAATGGCCCTAAGGTGAATTTCGACACTCATGGCGACGGCGAAGGGATCAAGTATCACGGCTACGGCAAAGGCACGAATGTCGATCGGCAGGAAGGGGAGCTGACGGCCGCCTTCGCCGGAAGCCATGGCTGGTTCTGGCGAAATCGCAGCGGTCAGACGGTCACCGTAACGCTTCGAACCAGCGGGGACTATACCGACATGAAGCAGTACGACTGATCATCTCCGCTCCGGTTCCACCGGGTCGCATCGAGACGGCCCTGGGAGGCTCCGTGTTACAGGCGTTCTCGCAGATGTCCCTGGCGTGACCATTTCAGCATGAAGGGACGCAGCGCTGCGCCGCCCTCAAGCCGTGCGGAGACCTCGGAAATCACGAAGCGTGTGACATTCGGCAGATCGAGTTCAAGGGCTTCAGCGAGGGTGAACCAGCGCAGGTCGGCCAGCTCTGCTCCGTCGACCGGCGGGCGGTCGTCGATGAGAGACTGCTGCGCATCCGCCATGAAAAACCGCGCATCGAAGCGTTTGGAGCGCATGGGAGGCGTGATCGCTCGTCCGACGAAGGTCATGCCCTGAAGGCAGGGCACTGCCTCGCACGCGAAATACTCGGCCCAGGACGCAGGGTAGCTCGCCGGCGTCTGCGCCTTGCGCCCTACGATCAGGCCTGTCTCTTCGAACATTTCCCGAATGGCCGTCAGCGGGAATGCCCGCGGTCGGCGTCGGGCCTGCGTTCTGAGTGCCTCTTCCTCCGAAGCTGAAAGTTCCGTCAGGGACGGAACCGCACCGTCCTCCGTGTCGACCCGGCCGCCGGGAAAGACATATTTGTCCGGCATGAAATCGTGCCCCTTTGACCGGCATCCCATCAGGATCCGCGGGCGGTCGTCGTCGAGCCGATAAAGGATGAGGGTCGCCGCATCGCGCGGCCGGGGAGCGAGACCAGGCCCGCTGGCGCCTTGCCGGATGGCGTCAGCTTCTCCCAGGAGATCGCGCTGCATCGCGAGGCGTCGTGCGGCTTCAGCGGGATCAGGATCGGGATCGAATACAGAGGCTGTCATCGTTTGGGCTTCTTGTTCTTGCCGTAGCTGGCCTGTCCTTTAGTTTTACGAGCGGAGTGGCGGATCCCGGGAGGGCGCCCGCCGCCATCGGGAGGACGCGTTCGCGCCGGCCCCGGGCGACCGTGGGGCGGAGGTCGCCGCAGCTCGCGTCGCGGCGGCCTTGGTTCCGTCAGCACTTCGAACAGGAGGCTTCCGGTCAAGGGGATGGCTTCAATCAGTCTCACATCCAGCGGCATCCCAAGCTCATAGCGTCGTTCGGTCCTTCGCCCGACGAGGGCTGAGGACGCTTCGTCGTGGACCCAGTATTCCTCGCCCAGACGCGCGGCAGGCGCAAATCCGTCCGCCCCGGTCTCGTCGAGCCGGATGAAAAGTCCCGCCCGCGTCACGCCCGCCACCTTGCCGGAAAACCGCGCGCCGACGCGGTCCGCCAGGAAGAGAACAAGGTAGCGATCGCTGGCTTCGCGTTCGGCCGCCATCGAGCGACGTTCTGTCATGGTCACGTGGCCGGCATACTCCTCCATCCGCGTCAGGTCGCTCTGATTGGCGCCGTCCGGGCCGAGGCCGAGCGCGCGGATGAGGGCCCGGTGGATGATCAGGTCGGAATAACGACGGATCGGCGAGGTGAAGTGAGCGTACTTTGCGAGGTTGAGACCGAAGTGACCGAGATTTTCATCGGAGTAGCGGGCCTGAGCCTGGCTGCGAAGTACCGTTTCATGAACGAGGCTTTCGTGTTCGCTGCCTCGGACCGAAGCGAGCAGGCGATTGAAACGCGCGCCGGTCGCAGGCTGTCCTTTGGCCCAGCTTACGCCAAGCGTGGGCAGAAAGGCGGCGAGGTGCCCCAGCTTCTCGCCTGAGGGTTCTTCGTGAACGCGATAGATCTGAGGCGAGCGCGCCTCCTCAAGGGTTTCAGACGCGCAGACATTGGCCTGGATCATGAATTCTTCGATCAGGCGGTGAGCGTCGAGGCGTTCGCGCAGGGTGATGGACAGAATGCGTCCATCCTCTCCGATGCGAACGCGTCGCTCCGGCAGATCCAGATCCAGCGGCTCGCGACGTTTGCGCGCCCGATCAAGGGCGCGGTAGGCCGCCCAGAGAGGGTTGATGACCGTCTCCATGAGCGGCGCCGTCTTCTCGCTGGGATGTCCGTCCGCCGCGTCCTGCGCTTCGCGATAGGACAGCCGGGCGAGCGAGCGCATACGCGCCCTCATAAACCGATGGGATGTTTTCACGCCATCGGCTGTGATCCGCATTTCGACCGCTAAGGTTTCGCGGAGCTCGCCTTCCTTCAGCGAACACAGATCGGCTGACAGGGTTTCGGGAAGCATGGGGGCAACCCGGTCCGGAAAGTAGGTCGAGTTGCCGCGCCGAAAGGCCTCGCGGTCGAGCGCCGTTCCGGTTCGCACATAGGCTGCGACATCGGCGATGGCGACGATGATGCGCCAGCCCGAGCCGTCCGGAGCGGCGAACACCGCATCGTCATGATCACGCGCATCGTCCGGATCGATCGTCACCAGAGGACAGTTGGTGAGATCCTCGCGCGGCGCCTGCAGAGGCCGCGTCTCAGCCGCCTCGGCAAGGACCTCCGGCGGGAACTCGTCGGGAACGCCATGGGTGTGAAGGGCGATCAAAGAGGCCGAACGGGGATCGTCCACGCGACCCAGGATGGCGGTCACGACGCCGCGCTTCGGGCCGTAGCCGCGATGGGATTTCGGTTCGACCCGGACGAGATCGCCGTCTCGCGCCGACAGGCTGTCGGGCTTCTCGATCACATATTCGCCGCGCTCCCGGCGGGACGTCGGATCCACGACGCCGCCATAGCGGTTCTCGCGATAGGCGCCCACGATCGAGGTGTCCGGCGTGTTCTCGATCCTGCGTACGACCCGGGCGCGCCAGACCCCGTCCGGGGCCTGCTCGATCCGGCACAGCGCCCGAGCGCCCGGCGCCAGGGCTGGGCCCTGATCCCGACCGCGTGCGGGAAGCTCAAGAATGTCGGGTCCCTGAGGACCGTTGCGGCCGACATGCCGGCCGATCAGCCGGCCGTCCTCGTCGAGACGTTCAAACAGCACCACGCCCGTCTGCGGGGGAAGGTCGGCGGGTTCATAGGACCGGGCCGCTCCGCGAATGATGCGTCCTTCCTCGGCCAGCTCCGACAGGATTGTTCGCAGGATCGCGCGATTATCGCCTGTGACGCGCAGCGCCCGGGCGATCTCGCGCGGCGATCCCGCGCCGGGATTGCGATCGAGATAGTCGAGAACTATCTCGCGTGTCGGGGCCGGAGGAGGGGCTCGTTCGGTCATGCCTTTTTGGTCGGCGACCCGGCCTTGCGCGCCGCGGGCGCCTTGCGGGCTGAGGCCTTGGCTGGCTTCGCTTTGGTCTTTGCCGCCTTCGGCTCCTTCGCTTCGCTTTTGGCAGGCTTTTTGGCGCCGCTTTCAGCTTTCGAGGCGGGCGCAGCCTTCCCTGCGCGGCCCTTGCCTCGGGCTTTGGTCGAGGGCGGCGCCATAGCCCGCACATTCACGATCGCGATGGCCTGCTCGAGGGTGATGGCTGCGGGGTCCTCGCCTCTGGGAATGTTGGCGTTGACCGCTCCATGCTTCAGGTAGGGGCCGAAGCGTCCCTGGTAGAGACGAATGGGCTCGCCGTCCGTGTGCAGGCCGAGTTCGCGCAAGGGCGCGGCCTGACCTCTTCGCATCCCGCCGCCAGCCCTCTTTTCCGCAATCAGGGTCACAGCGCGGTTGAGGCCGATGTCGAAAACCTCGTTGGGATCGGGAAGATTGGCGTAGGTCTTGAGATGCTGAACGTATGGACCGAAGCGCCCGAGATTGGCGAGAATGGGCTCGCCGTCTTCCGGATGAAGACCGACCTCGCGCGGCAGGGAGAGAAGCTTGAGGGCGCCTTCCAGATCCAGATCGGCCGGCGACCAGCCTTTGGGCAGGGAGGAGCGTTTGGGCTTTTCACCGTCTCCGAGCTGGACATAAGGACCGAAGCGGCCGGATCGCAGGCTCACCTCGGCGCCTGTCGCCGGATCCTGGCCGAGAGGGCGTCCCTCAGGCGGCACGGCGCTGTCGGCTTCCTTCTGGTCCACTCCGAAGGGCCGCGTGTAGCGGCACTCAGGATAGTTCGAGCAGCCGATGAAGGCGCCAAAGCGGCCGAGTTTGAGACTCAGACGGCCCGCTGAGCAGGTCGGGCACAGGCGCGCGTCCAACGGCGCGCCTGTGGCCTCGTCGATCTTCTCGGGAAAGATGTGAGGCTCGAGAACTTCATTGAGGGCGTCGATGACGTGAGTGATGCGGAGCTCGGAAACGCTTCCAAGAGCTGCGTTGAACTCGGTCCAGAACTCGCGGAGAAAATCCTTCCAGGCGAGGCGTCCGTCCGAGACGAGATCGAGCTTTTCCTCGAGACCTGCCGTGAAGTCGTACTCGACATAGCGTGAGAAGAACTTTTCGAGGAAGACGGTCACCATCCGGCCCTTATCCTCGGGAATGAACCGCTTCTGTTCGAGGCGGACATACTCCCTGTCGATCAGGGTGGAGAGGGTCGAAGCATAGGTAGATGGACGGCCGATCCCCAGCTCTTCGAGTTTCTTGACGAGGGAGGCTTCCGAGTATCGCGGCGGCGGTTCGGTGAAGTGCTGCGATGAGGAAGCCTCTTCAAGGGAGGGGGCGTCTCCCGCCGCCAGAGCCGGCAGGCGCCCGCCTTCTTCATCATCCTCGTCGTCATGGCCTTCCTGATAGAGCGTCAGGAAGCCGTCGAAGCGGATGACCTGACCCGTGGCCCTGAGGCTGGCGCGTCTGTCATGGGAGATCAGATCGACCGTGGTCCGCTCGATGACGGCGGCCTCCATCTGGCTCGCCACAGCCCGCTTCCAGATCAGCTCGTAAAGACGCTTCATGTCCGGATCGAGATAGAGGTCGGACGGACGGCGGTCGAAATCGGTCGGTCTGACCGCTTCGTGCGCCTCCTGCGCGTTCTTCGCCTTTGACGAGTAGCGGCGCGGAGCTTCAGGCAGATATCGATCGCCGAACTGCCGCGCGATGGTCGAGCGGGCGGCGGAGTAGGCCTCTTCCGCCATCTGGACGCCGTCGGTTCGCATGTAGGTGATGAGGCCCACCGTCTCGCCGCCGATCGTTACCCCCTCGTAGAGTTTCTGGGCGGTCTGCATGGTGCGGCTCGCCGAGAAGCCGAGTTTGCGCGCCGCCTCCTGCTGGAGGGTCGAGGTGGTGAAGGGCGGCGGCGGGTTGCGCCGGACAGGTTTGGCTTCGCAGCTGGCGACTTTAAAGGATGAGGCGCGAACGACCGCCAGGGCGGACGCTGCGGCCCCTGCGTCGCCAAGCGAGAATTTCTGGAGTTTGACCCCGTCCAGTTCGGTCAGCCGGGCTTCGAACTGTCCTCCCGGCGTTCCGAGCCGGGCGCGGACCTGCCAGTATTCCTGGGGCCGGAAGATCTCGATCTCGAGCTCCCGGTCAGCGATGAGACGCAGGGCCACCGACTGGACGCGTCCGGCCGATCTGGATCCGGGCAGCTTGCGCCAGAGGACGGGGGAGAGGGAGAAACCGACCAGATAATCGAGCGCCCGGCGCGCCAGATAGGCGTCGACAAGCTGCTGATCAATCTGCCTCGGGTGACGGATCGCCTCGGTCACGGCGGCCTTGGTGATGGCGTTGAAGGTGACCCGCTGGACGCTTTTGCCCTTGAGCGCCTTGCGGGCGGTCAAAGCCTCGAGGACATGCCAGGAGATGGCCTCGCCCTCGCGGTCCGGGTCGGTGGCGAGGATCAGGCCGTCAGCCTCCCGCATCGCGTCCGCGATGTCCTTGACGCGCTTGGAGGCGCGCGCGTCGACCTCCCAGCTCATGGCGAAGTCTTCGTCGGGACGCACTGATCCGTCTTTCGACGGCAGGTCCCGGATATGGCCGTAGCTGGCCATCACCTTGTAGCCCGGTCCCAGATACTTGTTGATCGACTGGACCTTGCCGGGGGATTCGACGACGACGACCTGCATGCTGTCCCAGTTCTGGCGGGTTTAGGGAGGCGTTTGGAGCGCGGGAAGGTGGGCGCCTCCGCCCCGAATGTCAATTCGCGCCTTTTGGGGCGCCCCTCCCGGGGGAGGTTCAGCCCTTTTTACGGCCCGCTCCGGGCGGGCGCGCTCAGGCGTCAGAGGCGGGGGGCGGCGCTGTCTTGCCAGCCCCGAATTTCGGCTCTTCCCCGCGCAGAAGCCGGCTGATGTTGGCGGCGTGGCGATAAAAGATAAGGACGCCCAGGCCCGCCGTGGTGAGGACGCCGGCCCAGCCATAGCCGGTCAGGCCGGCAAAGAGGGGCGTGAGGGCGGTTGCGACCAGGGCGGCCAGGGAGGATCGCCGGAACAGCCCGGCGGTCGCCAGCCAGGTGGCGGCGAAGAGGAGGCCCGCTGGCCACATGGCGGCCAGGAGGAGCCCCACAAAGGTCGCCACGCCTTTTCCGCCCCGGAACCCCAGCCAGACCGGGAAGCAGTGCCCGAAGAAGGCCGCCGCCCCTGCCGCGAGCCCCGGTCCCCAGCCGAATGCGAGCGCCCCGGCGGCGAAGGCGAGGCCGGCCTTGCCGGCGTCCAGAACAAGAGTGAGGGCGGCAAGATCGCGTCGTCCGGTGCGCAGGACGTTCGTGGCCCCGATGTTTCCCGATCCGATCGAGCGGATGTCGCCCAGACCCGCTAGGCGGGTGATCACCAGTCCGAACGGAACCGAGCCGAGGAGATAGCCGAACACGGCCATGCCTGCGCAGGCGAGGACGAGGGAGGGGTCGATCACCGGCATGGAGCGGCTCCTGTGTCAGCCACGGCGGAAGATAAGACGCCCGTCCACATAGGTTCGATGCACGCGACCGGTCAGGCGCCGGCCGTCGAAGGGCGAGTTCTTGGACCGAGACACAAGGTTCTCCCGGAGGCAGAGCCAGGGCGCGTCCGGATCGAACAGGACCAGGTCAGCCGGAGCCCCGGTGCTGAGGCGTCCCTGGGGCAGGCCGAGGACGTCCGCAGGTCCCGAGGTCAGCGGTCGAAGCGCCTCGAGCAGGGTCAGCCGGCCCTCTGCGACCAGGCCCAGCAGGGCGCTCAGCAGGGTTTCGAGGCCGACCGCCCCGAACGCGGCGTCTGCGATCGGCAGGCGTTTGTCCTCCGGCGGCTGCGGATCGTGGGCGGACACCACGGCGTCGACGACCCCGCGCTTCACCCCGTCGATCAGGGCGAGACGGTCGCTCTCCGGCCGGAAAGGGGGGAAGACCTTGCAGTAGGTCAGATAGTCCCCGACGTCGATCTCATTGAAGACCAGCGAATAGGCGGCCGCCGAGCAGGCGACCTTCAGTCCGCGGGCCCGGGCCTGTTCAACGACTTCGAGCGAGCGACCTGTCGAGAGGGTGTCGATCATCAGCCGGGCGCCGGTCGTCTCGGCGAGGATGAGGTCGCGCGAGAGGGCGATCCATTCCGCCTCGGGCGGGGCGCCGCGAAGGCCCAGCCGACCGGCGAATGCCCCGCTGTGCATCACCGATCCGCGGGTGAGGGTGTGGGTGTCGGGCCGGGAGGCGATCAGCGCATCAAACCCGGTCGCATACATCATCGCGCGACGCAGCACGCCGGCGTCCTCCACGGCCTGATCGCCGTTGGAGAACATGACCGCTCCGGCCTCATGCATGAGGCCGATCTCGCTCATGCGCTCGCCCTTCAGTCCGAGGGTAAGGCCTGCGGCCGGATAGACCTTCACGTCCGCCCTGTCGCGGGCGCGTCGCGTGATGAAGTCGACCAGGGCGAGGCTGTCGATGACCGGGTCGGTGTCGGGCATCATGACGAAGGAGGCCACCCCTCCGGCCGCCGCCGCGGCGCTTGCGGTCTCCAGCGTCTCCTTGTTCTCGCCTCCCGGCTCGCCGGTTTTGACGCGAAGATCGATCAGGCCTGGCGAGAGACACAGGCCGCGCGCGTCGAGATCGGCCGGCGATGGGCTGGCGGGTGGGCGCACATGCGCCCCCGCCTCGAGAATCCGACCGCTTTCGACGACCACCCCGCCGGTCTCGTCGCGGCCCGAGGCCGGATCGATGAGACGGGCGTTGAATATGACAAAGCGATCGCTCATGGCGCCGGCTCCGTGACCGGCGCTGCGGCCGCCAGACGTTCGAGGACGGCCATCCGGATCGCCACGCCCATTTCGACCTGTTCGGTGATGAGCGAGCGGTCCTTATGGTCGGCGACGCCGCTTTCTATCTCCACGCCGCGGTTCATCGGGCCGGGATGCATGATCAGAGCTCCTGGCTTCGCGCAGGCGAGCTTCTCATCGTCGAGGCCGTAAAAGTGGAAGAACTCCCGCGCTGACGGAAGGTAGGCGCCGTCCATGCGCTCCTGCTGAAGTCTCAGCATCATCACGACATCGCATCCTTCGAGGCCTTTGCGCATGTCGGTGAACAGGCTGGCGCCCCATCCGGCGGCGCCGGGAGGCGTCAGGGTTCTTGGCGCGATCAGTCGAACCTCCGCGCCCAGAATGTTCAGCAGGGCGACGTTTGAGCGGGCCACGCGCGAGTGGAGAACATCTCCGCAGATGGCCACGCGAAGTCCGCCGATATCGCCCAGACGGCGCCGGATGGTCAGGGCGTCGAGAAGGGCCTGGGTGGGATGCTCGTGGGATCCGTCTCCGGCGTTGATGACCCCGCAGTCCACTTTGCGCGAGAGGAGTTTGACGGCGCCCGAGGAGGCGTGGCGGATCACCAGAAGGTCCGGCTTCATGGCGTTGAGGGTGATGGCGGTGTCGACCAGGGTCTCGCCCTTTTTCACCGAAGAGGTCGCCACCTGCATGGTGACCACATCGGCGCCGAGGCGGCGTCCGGCGATCTCGAAGGAGCTCTGGGTTCGCGTCGAGTTATCGAAGAAGAGGTTGAGAAGGGTGCGCCCTGCTAAGATGTCGGCGCGTTTTACGCGCCGGCGGTTCAGCTCCACATAGCGATCGCCGAGATTGAGGAGATCCTCGATATCGAGCCGGTTAAGGCCCTCGATGCCCAGAAGGTGACGTTTCGAGAAGGCGTAGGCGAGATCCGCCATGTCAGGACCACCGATGATTTTGCGGGGCATAACGCAAGGGGGCCGACCCGGCAAGCTCGCCTCCCGCCACGGCCTGCTCCCGCGCAGACCGCCGGGCCCGGCCCCAGTCCGCGCCTGTTCAGAGCTCCCAGCCCTTGCGATAGGTCCGGTCGAGCAGGGCGTTGGCCGCCTGAGAGCTTGTGATTCGTCCGGTCCGCCCGTCATAGCGGATCGCCTCGCCTGCACGCATGGCGACCATGCCGAGGGCCATGGTTTCGTTGAGGGGGGCGGCGACGCTGAACGGGGAGGAGATCTCCTCTTCGCCCCGGATGGCCCGCACCCAGTTCATCTCGTGGCCGCCGCGACCGCCGATGATACGCGGCAGGGAGGCCGGGAGGGCGCGCCACCGCGCTGTCTCTTCCCGGTTCACGTCCTCCAGAGACGCCCCGGCGCACGCCTCGGTCGAGGCGCACTCGGCCAGGGCGGCGGCGCTCATCAGGACCGGCTTTTCCCCGTAGGTCTCGTGGATGAGGATCCCCTTGTCTCCGATATACATGACGCCGCCTTCCGGGTTCAGGCGGATGGAAGGATGAAGGCTGGCAGGTCTGGCAGGGGTCAGACCTCCGTCATACCACGTGATGCGCACAGGATGGGGACGGGCGTCGTCGAACTCGAAGGTCGTCATGCTGGCGAGGGGATAGCTTTCGAGGGTTTTGGGAGGCGCATTGTCCCAGGGATCGGTATCCCCGCCCCATCTCGAATTGCGGGTCTCAACACGGGTCGGTAGCCCCAGGCCGAGCGCCCAGACCGGAAAGTCCAGAAGGTGCGCGCCCATGTCTCCGAGCGCGCCCGAGCCGAAGGGGAGCCATCCGCGCCAGTTGAAGTGCGCATAGTCCGGATGATAGCCCCAGTCGACGTCGGCCGGGCCGAGCCAGAGATCCCAGTCCAGGCTCGCGGGCGTGGCCTGCGCCGATGGTCGGCCTCCGCCCTGAGGCCAGACGGGTCGGTTCGTCCACGCGTGCGCTTCGCGCACCGTTCCGATGGCGCCGCCCCGGATGAGCTCCACGACACGCCGGCCGTCATCGCCGGAGTGACCCTGATTGCCCATCTGTGTGACAAGACGGGGATTGTCCCTCGCGAGCCCCTGAAGGACCCGGCTCTCCCGCACTGACCAGGAGAGCGGCTTCTGAACATAGACGTGCAGGCCGCGCTCCATCGCCATCTTCGCGGCGATGGCGTGGTGATGATCGGGCGTGGCGATCAGAACCGCCTCGATGTCCTTTCGCGTATCTAACATGCGACGATAATCGGTGAACCGCTCGGCCTTGTCATAGGCGTCTTTCAGCGCTTCCCGGTCGGCGCGCAGTCGTCCGTCCCGGTCAAGAAGAGAGCGTCTGACCCTCTCCGGGTCGGGGTCGGCGAAGGCGACGATGTTCTCTCCCACAAGGGCGGACATGTTGCCGGCTCCCATGCCGCCGGCGCCGATCGCAGCGATGTTCACGCGCCTCGAGGCTGGAGAACGCTGGGACTGGGCGTGGCTGAGGGGCAGAAAGGCGCTGAGGCCCGCAACCCCGGCGCCTGACAGGAATGTCCGTCGGGATGTCGCCCAGGACCCTGAGCCTGAGTGAGGTGTCGCCTTGGCGTTTGTTTTCCTGGTGGGCGTTCCGGACATGCGTTCTCTCCCCGACAGCGGGAGAGGCGACCGTCTCGTGCGGTCCCTTCCTCCCGGACCTCCAGCCTGCCGCAGTCTGGGTTCTAGGGAAAGTGTCCTCTAAGGGTCTCTCGCGCGATTTCAGGGAAGGCCCGAGGAGAGGGCGAGCGCTGTGGGAATGGCGATCGCTGAGAGGAGCGTTGTCGCCGTGATGAGGCCCGCCATCAGTTGCGGATCTCCTCCCATTTCGCGGGTCAGGGTGTAGGCGCCGGGCGGGGAGGGCGCAGCGCCGATCATGGCCAGGCAGGCGAGGTGAAGTCCGTCAAGACCCGCGAGGCGGCCGAGGCCGATGAAGACGATCGGCGCCAGCACAAGCTTCATCAGAACGGCGCTCGCCATGAGAACCGGACGCGAGAGCATCGCCGCCGGGGCGAGGCCGGCTCCCACGCACAGGAGCGTCGTTCCCAGAGCGCCGTTGCCGATGATCCGCCCGAGAGCCTCGATATGTCCGGTCAGGCGCACGCCCGCGAGATTGAGCAGAAGCCCGGCGGCGCAGGCGATCAGGATCGGATTGACCAGAAGGCTGCGCGCGATCCCGCGCAGGGAAGGGTTCTGAGCGTGTCCCCACCGCGCATGCACGAGCACGGTGATGATATTCACGAGGGGGATCGACGGTCCCATGATGAGGGTGATCAGGGCCGAGGCTTCGGGTCCGAGGATCGCGGCTGATGCGGCGAGGATGACGAAGGTGTTCCAGCGCAGCGCGCCCTGATGGGCGCTGGCGAAGGCGGGTCGATCGCCCGCCGTCAGCGGCAGCAGCAGAAAGCCCAGCGCGCCCATCACCGCAAAACCGCCCATGGTGGCGCCGGTGAAGGCGAGTTCGTCGAGGCTTAAGTCAGCGCGCATGATTTCGCCGAACATGAAGGTCGGCGCCAGTATGTTGTAGGCGACACGGTTGACCCCGCCCCACGCCGCTTCGGGCACGAGGCCGGAGGCGCGGGCCGCATATCCGGCCAGAATCACCAGAAAGACCGGAATGAGGGCGGCGATCGCTTCGGTCATCGGGCCCTCGCAAGGCGATCTATGGCGCCCTGAAGGATCCAGGCGGCTGCGAGCCGGTCGACTACCTCCTCGCGGCGCGCCCGGCTGGCGTCTGCGGCCAGAAGGGTCCGCTCGACCGCAGCTGTGGATAACCTCTCATCCCAGAGCGCGATCGGAATGTCTCGACGCCCGAGAATGTTCCGTACAAAGGCCCGCGCCGCCTGGGCGCGCGGGCCTTCGGTTCCGTCCATGTTGACCGGCCAGCCGCAGACAAGACCCGTGCACCGTCGCTCGTCATAGAGTTCGAACAGCCGGTCCAGGAGGGGGGCGAGGGTCTTCCCCCGTCTGAGGGTGGCGAGAGGGCTGGCGATCATGCGCGAGGGATCGCAGGCGGCCACGCCGACCGCGCGTCCGCCAGGATCAAGTCCCAGAAGGGCGCCGTGGGCGGGAAGCGCGTCGAGGGAAAGAAGGGCCATGGACGGGGTTTAGACCTCCGGCGCTTGAAGTGGAAGGCGAGGGCGGTTAGGGCAGAGAGAGATTTCCCGCGGGAGGCGCGGGATCGGAACGACGCATGGCCGGGGTAGATCATTGACCGTCAAACCAGATACGGTTCGCAAGGTGGCGAGGCTGGCCCGCATCGCCGTGCCCGAACAGAGGCTTGAGGGGCTGGCGGCCGAGCTCAACGGCATCCTGGCCTGGATCGAGCAGCTGAACGAGGTGGATGTCGCCGGGGTTGAACCGATGACCACGCCGGTGGCGATGACGCTGCCGCTCCGGGACGATGAGGTGACCGACGGGGAGATGCGCGAGAAGGTTCTCGCCAATGCGCCCCGGTCTGAAGACGGATTTTTTGTCGTTCCCAAGGTGGTCGAATGACCGAGCTGACCCAACTGACCCTTGCGGCGGCTCTCGAGGGCCTGAAATCGCGACGCTTTTCCTCCCGTGAGATCACCGAGGCTCATATCGAGGCCATCGAGGCGGCCAATCCGAAGCTGAACGCTTATGTCACCCTGACGCCCGAAAAGGCGCTGGCCATGGCGGATGCGGCGGACGCCCGTCTGGCTCGCGGCGAAGGCGGCCGTCTTGAAGGCGCGCCCATCGGAGTGAAGGATCTGTTCTGCACCGAAGGCGTGCGGACGACGGCCTGCTCAGCCATTCTTGGCGAGTTTACGCCGCCTTATGAGTCCACCGTCACTGCCAATCTCTGGGCGGACGGGGCGGTCATGCTCGGCAAGCTCAATATGGACGAGTTCGCTATGGGCTCGTCGAATGAAACATCCCGGTTTGGTCCGCCCTGTTCCCCCTGGCGGCGGCGCGGATCGACGGTCCCGATTTCAGCCGGCGGCTCTTCGGGCGGGTCGGCGACTGCGGTGGCGGCCGATCTCTGCCTTGCGGCCACAGCTTCGGACACTGGCGGATCCATTCGCCAGCCGGCGGCGTTCGCCGGTCTTGTCGGCATCAAGCCGACCTACGGACGGGCGAGCCGATACGGTATGGTCGCGTTCGCCTCCTCGCTCGATCAGGCGGGTCCCCTCGCCAAGACGGTTCTCGATTCTGCGCTGATGCTCGAGGCGATGTGTTCGACGGATCCGAAGGATTCGACCAGTCTCCACATTCCGGTGCCGCGCTGGTCGACCTCGGTCGGCCGCTCGGTCAAGGGCATGAGGATCGGCGTGCCGCGCGAATACCGCGTGGAGGGTATGCCTCAGGAAATCGAGGCGCTTTGGAGCCAGGGCGTCGCCTGGCTGAAGGCCGCCGGGGCGACCATCGTCGATGTCTCGCTTCCTCACACCAAATATGCGCTGCCGGCTTATTACATCGTCGCGCCGGCGGAAGCCTCTTCCAACCTCGCCCGTTATGACGGCATGCGCTACGGGGCCCGTGTGTCGGGTTCGGGCTCGCTCACCGACACCTATGAGCACACCCGCGCGGCCGGCTTCGGACAGGACGTCCAGAGACGACTTCTGATCGGCACCTATGTGCTCTCGGCCGGCTATTACGACGCCTACTATCTGCGCGCCCAGCGGGTGCGCGCGCGCATTCTCGAGGACTTTGAAACGGCCTTTGAGAGCGTCGACGCCCTGCTGACGCCGACCACGCCGTCGGCGGCTTTCGCTTACGGCGAGACGTCGGGCGATCCGGTGGAGATGTATCTCAACGACATTTTCACGGTGACGGCCAATCTCGCCGGCCTGCCGGCGATCTCGGTGCCTGCGGCGCTCAGCTCGGAAGGCCTGCCGCTGGGCCTTCAGGTGATCGGTCGGGCGCTGGATGAGGACACCTGCTTCCGCGCCGCTGCAGCGATCGAGGCGAGCGCGGGCTTCAAAGCCCGTCCGGAGGCGTGGTGGCGGGCGTGACCCCGGCGTTCGCCTCTTCGATCCGCCTCTTTCCCGCGGCGCCCAAAGTTTATCTCGGCGAAGCCGATCCCGCCTATGCGCACTCCGGGGGACGTTTCGGGGGCTGGACGGCCGCCGCCCTGCTGCGTGCCGGGATGATGGAGGAGGTAGACAGGGGAGCTCCTCTCAGTCTGACGATCCTCTTCACAGATGCGGTCATCGACGGAGAAATCGTGATCTCGACGCGGCTCCTGCGATCCGGCGGTCGTCTCGACTTTCTCACCGCGGAGCTGACGCAGAGAGACAAGGTGTGCGCTCATGCGCAGATGACGTTCGGGGTTCGTCGCCCCGGGCTCGCCTTCACCGATTCAGTCATGCCCGAGGCGCCGGCGCCCGAGGCGCTCGAGGCCCCGCGCGGCCCGGCCCATGCTCCTTTCGGAGCTCAGTTCGAGGCGCGATGGGCGACACCTTTTCCATTCGAGGCGCCTGAAGGCGGTCCGGCGCGGTCGCTGTTCTGGATGCGGCATGTCTCCGGATGGGCGCTTGATGCGCCCTTACTCGCCGCCTATGCGGATTTTGCTCCGCCACGTGTCTTCTACCGCACCCGCAGACCGCAGATGTCCTCGACCGTGTCGATGAGCGTTCACTTCCATGCGACGCCGGAGGAGATGGAGGCGGCGGGTCATGATTTCGTGCTGAACGAGGTCTCTGCGCGCCGATGCGAAGGCGGATATTTCGACCATGAAGTTCGTTTGTGGTCCCGCTCAGGCGTGCTGCTGGCGACCAGCGAACAGGTCGCCGCCTTTCGGGGCTGATCCTCAGGCCCGGCCGCCGGTCATCTGCAGACGGTCGGGGGATACGCCGATGCGGGCGAGGGCGCGGCTCCACTTGGTGTCGAGGGACGGATCAAAGACCAGCGCGGTGTCGGCTTCTCCCACCAGCCAGACATTCTCCGCGAGTTCGGTTTCGAGCTGACCGGCCGCCCAGCCTGCGTAGCCCAGGGCGAGTATGTAGCGCTCCGGCGGACTATCCGACGCCATGGCGTGGAGAATATCCTTGGTGGCGGTCAGGCAAACCCCATCGAGAATGGGCAGGGTGGCGCCGTCGCTGTCGTAATCGTCCGAATGGAGGACGAATCCCCGTTCGCGGCCGACCGGGCCGCCGAGAAGGACATGCATGTCTTCGGGCGCCTGATCGCCGTCGACGCCCATCTGGTCGAGCAGTTCAGGGAGGCGCATGTTGTCGGCCGCTCTGTTGAGAACCAGACCCATGGCGTGGTCTTCATTATGGGTGCAGACCAGGATCACGGCCTGGCGGAAACGGGCGTCCCCCATAGAGGGAAGGGCGATCAAGAGCTTGCCGGCGAGAGATCGGTTCACGTCCATAGCCCTCCTGATGAGAACAGTCTGCGTCGCCGCCTGCGTGACACACGAGTAAGTGGCGGTTTGAGCCGTCACAGGCAAGAGCGCGTCGGCGCCCCTCGTCTCAAAAAAAACGCCTGCGGTCATCGCAACCTCGCTCGAAAGACCTTAGATGGTCACTCAAGACCCAAGACCGCTCAGGAGAGATTGATGACCATCAAGATCGGCGACAAGTTACCCGAGGCCGCCTTCAAGACGATGAAGGACGGCAAGCCGGCCGACATTACAACAACTGAACTGACCGCCGGCCGGAAGGTCGCTCTGTTCGCCGTTCCGGGCGCCTTCACGCCCACCTGTTCGGCCCGCCACCTGCCTGGCTACAAGGAACAGGCGGCGGCTTTCCGCGCCAAGGGCGTCGACGCCATCGCCTGTGTGTCGGTTAACGATGTGTTCGTCATGAACGCCTGGGGCAAGGACCAGCAGGTCGGCGAGGACGTTCTCATGCTCGCCGACGGCAATGGCGCGTTCGCGGCCGCCATCGGGCTGGTGCTCGACGGAACCGGATTCGGGATGGGCTCGCGTTCGCAGCGCTATTCCATGTTGGTTGAAAACGGCGTCGTCACTCAGCTCAATGTGGAGAGCGGCGGCGAGTTCCGCGTCTCGGCGGCCGACTATCTTCTCGCCCAGATCTGACCAATGTGATCATACGCAAAGGGCCCTCCGCCTGATCCTGACGCTCTGAGCGTTCGTGGACAGGAGGGGGGCTTTGTGCGAGCGTGAAGCTCCCTGGCGCAGGAGCATTACGCATGGGTCTGCTTTCGATCTTGTTCAGCGTGCCGGTTCTGCTTGCGGTTCTGGCGATCATCCTGCTGGCGGCGTCCGTCAAGGTCGTGCCGCAGGGATATCAGTACACGGTTGAGCAGTTTGGACGTTTTACGCGTCTGCTCGGTCCGGGGCTCGCCTTCATCATTCCGTTCGTTGACCGCATCGGGCGCAAGATCAACGTGATGGAGAGCGTGCTCGACATTCCCCAGCAGATCGTGATCACGCGAGACAATGCGATGGTCTCCTGCGATGCGGTGGTGTTCACCCAGGTGATTGATCCGGTTCCGGCGGCCTATGAGGTCAACGATCTGGTGCGCGCCATCACCAATCTTTCGATGACCAACATCCGCACCGTGGTCGGATCGATGGACCTCGATCAGGTGCTCTCGAACCGCGACGACATCAACGCCCGCCTTCTCGCCGTCATCGATGCGGCGACGCATCCCTGGGGCGTCAAGGTCACGCGTATCGAGATCAAGGATCTCACCCCGCCGGCGGACATCACCGAGGCGATGGCCCGGCAGATGAAGGCGGAGCGACTGAAGCGCGCCGAAATCCTTCAGGCTGAGGGAGAGAAGCAGTCGGCCATTCTCAAGGCCGAGGGTCTCAAGCAGTCGCAGATTCTTGAAGCGGAGGGGCGCCGGGAGGCGGCTTTCCGCGACGCGGAAGCGCGCGAGAGATCAGCTGAGGCCGAAGCCCGCGCCACCTCGGCCGTTTCCGATTCCATCGCCAAGGGCGACGTCAATGCGCTCAACTATTTCCTGGGTCTGAAATATGTGGAGGCCTTCTCGCGTCTGGCCAGTTCTCCCCAGCAGCGCACGGTCATCGTGCCGGCGGATTTCGCCGGACTGGTCGGAGCGATCGAGGGGGTTAAATCCCTCACCGACGCTGCGCGCCGGACTTCGGGCGAGGCGCCGCCGGCGGACGGCGGCTCGCCTCTTGTGACCCGGAGGTAGGCGATGGACGCTGTCCTTGGATTTCTGGGCGGGATGACCGCCTGGCACTGGCTCGGTCTTGGACTGGTTGCGCTCGCCATAGAGGTCGCCGTCGGGACATTTGATCTGCTCTGGATCGGGCTCGCCGCCTTCGCCACCGCCCTGTTCACTCTGATTGCTCCGGCGCCGCTCGACGCCTGGTCAGGCCAGCTGACCGCGTTTGCCTTTTTCTCCGCCGGGCTGGTCGCCCTGGGCAGAACGGTTTTCAAGGGCGTCAGGCGCCCGCCGCTCGGCTATCCGCATCTCAATGATCGCGCCGGGGCGATGGTCGGCGCGCTGGGGCGCGCGGAGGGAGACTTCGCGGACGGGCTTGGCCGTCTGCGCGTCGGGGACAGCGTGTGGCCTGCCGAGCAGGTGGATACCCCACCCATCCGGTCAGGTGAGACGGCGGAAATCTGCGCTGCGGACGGCACCCGTATGAAGGTCCGGCGTCCGGACGCCGGTCGCCCGGGCGTCTGACCGGCTTCACGGTCAGGATCGTCCGCGGCCGATGGTTTCGCATCCGAGACGGGCGAGGGCGTCGGCGCGTTCATTGCCTTCGTCCCCATTGTGTCCGCGCACCCATCGCCAGTCGACGCGGCGGGCGTGGGCGGCGGCGTCGAGGCGAACCCAGAGGTCCTGGTTCTTGACCGGCTTGCGATCGGCTGTCTTCCAGCCGTTCTTCTTCCAGCCGCGGATCCATTTGGTGAGGCCGTCCTTCACGTACTGGCTGTCGGTGTGGAGGATGCAGCTGGCGCCTTCGGGAAGGCTTTCAAGCGCCGATATGGCGGCCGTCAGCTCCATCCGGTTGTTGGTGGTCGCCGCCTCTCCGCCATGAAGTTCACGGCTTGTCGCGCCTTCGCGGATCAGTACGCCCCATCCTCCGGGTCCGGGGTTCCCTGAGCAGGCGCCGTCCGTCCAGATCTCAATCATGTTGCTCAACGCCTTTCGATGAATTCAACGACCTAGGGGGCGATGGCGCAGGGGAAGGAAACCAGGATTGGCCGCCTTTAAGTGTTTGAGATTGCACGAAACAGGCGCCAGGAAAAGGGTCGTGTCGGTACCCAGCTTCTGTGCCGATATTAACAGAAGTTAATCATATTTTGCGTTCAGGAACGTTCGAGTCCGAAAGGCGGACCCAAACTGGACTTGTCGTCAGTGGCGCACCTTGCGGCCCTTGCTTCGCGCTCGTTTTTCGTCAATCGTACGCCCGTTTTTCAGGCGTATCGCGCGCGTTTTTCGGACCTGCCATGTTTCCAAGATTTATCGAAGCCTCCATTCGAGACGCCCTGAGGGACACAAGGGTGGTCGCGATCGCGGGACCTCGTCAGTCCGGCAAGTCGACCTTGGCGCGGTCGATCGCCGGGAAGTCCGCGACCTATCTCAGCCTCGACGAAGCCGTGAACCTCAAGGCCGCCGCGGACGATCCGACAGGATTTGTAAGGCGCACGCGCGGATTGACTGTGATCGACGAGATTCAGCGCGTTCCGGAATTGATGCTGGCGATAAAGCTGGCAGTGGACGAGGACCCGACGCCCGGTCGGTTTCTCATTACGGGCTCCGCCGATATCCGTACGCTTCCCACGATCCAGGACTCACTGGCGGGACGGATCCAGGTTTTTGAGTTGCTTCCGCTGTCGCGCGACGAAATCAGCGGCCGGCGATCGAGCTTCATCGCCGATGTGTTCGAGGGAAGGGCGCCGGAGGGCGGCGCACTCGAACCTACCGAGTTGCAGCGAATAGTGGCGATGGGAGGGTTTCCAGAGGCCGTTGCGAGAACCAGTCGAGGGCGCCGCCTAGATTGGTTCGAGGCCTACGCGGCCGCGCTTATCGAGCAGGACGTCGCCGACATCGCCAACCTGGACCGACGGCGCGACATGCCTCGGCTTGTGGAGCTCCTCGCACAGCATTGCAGCGAGATGGTCAACCTTACGCAGCTTGGCGCGCAACTCGGCATGGACCGAAAGACCGTCGACCGGCATGTTGGCGTTTTGGAACAGATGTTTCTAGTGCGCCGAGTCCGCCCTTGGTTTCGCAATGAACTGAAGCGGCTCGTCAGGGCGCCCAAGCTACACTTCTTTGACGCCGGTCTCGCTGCTGCGATGCGGAAGCTCAATCCTGAGGCTCTTGGTCCCGATCGTGTGAGTCTTGGGCCAATTGTCGAGACATTCGTTTTTTCCGAACTGTCGAAACAGGCGACCTGGAGTGGCGAGAGGATCAGCATTCACCACTATCGTGACCATGACGGTGCAGAGATCGATTTCATTCTTGAGAACTGGGGTCGCAAGGTTGTCGCCATTGAGGTGAAGTCCGGCTCAACGGTGAGGCCGGAAGCCTTTGCTCCTATGCGCAAACTCTCCAGCGCTCTCAGGGACAAGTTTGCGTTGGGGGTGGTTCTGTACGATGGCAGACATCGATTGCAGTACGCCGACAGACTCTGGGCGATCCCCATTGCATCATTGTGGGCGTGACCCCCCAGGCGGCATGATTTACCGATCGGGAAGGTTTCGGCCATCCAGGACAAGTTGAGCGCCTGGATTGCCCCATTGGGATAGTTGTCTCGGCCGCCACTTGGCGTACGGCCAACTTCGGCGCACGTTCTTGGGGAGTTCCAGAAGAGGAAACCAGGATTGGTCGCCTTTAAGTGCTTGATACTGAAGGAAACGGGCGCCGGGAAAAGGGTCGTGTCGGTACCCAACTTCTGTACCAAGATTAACGAAAGTTAATCAAATTTTAGGTGCAGGAAAGTTCGAGTCCCAAACGCGACTCGAAGTGAATTTGGGCACAACAATCGCTGGCGTCATGCCGAAATGGACGCCGTGTCATTCCGGCTTGGACGCTGATTTCGCGCCGTGGCATCCTTGCAATCGTGGATCAATAGTCCATAATTGCATGGATGATTCCACGTCGTCTTTCGCCGCTGATCCTACAACGCCTCGCCGAGTTCCCGGCCGTCGGGCTCCTTGGGCCGCGCCAAGTGGGCAAGTCCACCCTGGCGCAAACCATCGCCCGAGATGTGAGTGGCGGGACGAGGCGGCCTGACTACCTTGATCTCGAAAATCCGGCCGATCAGGCGAAACTTGAAGACGCCGGCGCTTATTTGAGAGCGCGCGCCGATCGGCTTGTCGTAATCGACGAGGTGCAGTGCGCGCCGGGGCTGTTCCAGGTGCTGAGGGGCATCATCGACGAGAACATTCGCGCCGGGCGGGAAACGGGACAATTCCTGCTGTTGGGCTCGGCGTCGATCGAACTCCTGAAGCAGTCCAGCGAAAGCCTCGCAGGACGCATCGCCTATCTAGAGCTCGGGCCAGTCGACATAACGGAAGTCTCGTCCGCTCAGGCTGAAACGCTCTGGGTGCGTGGAGGTTTTCCGCGCAGCTTCCTGGCCAAGTCCGACGAAGCGAGCGCCAGTTGGCGTGAAGCCTTCATCACTACCTATCTGGAGCGAGACATTCCTCAACTCGGTCCGCGCATTCCAGCAACGACCCTGCGCCGCTTCTGGACCATGCTCGCTCATCGTCAGGGCGCCCTGTTGAACGCTGCGGAGCTCGCCCGCGCGCTTGCCGTCGATGGCAAGACAGTCGCGAAGTATCTCGACCTTATGGTCGACCTGCTGATGGTGCGCCGGTTGCAGCCGCTGCACGCCAACGTAGGCAAGCGGCTCACCAAGTCGCCGAAGACCTATGTTCGCGATAGCGGTTTGGTCCATTCGCTGCTGCGCCTCGACACTCTTGATGACGTCCTCGGTCACCCAGTCGCTGGCGGAAGCTGGGAAGGACATGTGATCGAAACGCTCATCAGCGTCGCGCCGCCGCGCACGGATGCGAGCTTCTACAGGACGTCCGCCGGCGCCGAACTAGATCTCGTACTGGACATGCCCGGCGGCGAGCGCTGGGCAATCGAAATCAAGCGATCAAGCGCGCCAAAGATCGAGAAGGGTTTCCACGCGGCGATGGAGGACGTGCAGCCATCGCGCGCCTACATCGTGTACGGCGGACACGAACGATACGCCAAGGGCAATGGCGTTGAAGCGATAGGTTTGCGAGAACTCGCGACAATTCTGTCCGAGAGAGCGCGTGGATGAGGGCTGACGAAGAGGATATGCGAAAAGTCTCCGCGGCCGCTGCGGTGGAGCGTGCGGCGCGGTGCAGGGATTGGCTGAAGACGCTGATGCTTTCTGGCGCGCCCAAGCCCCGCAACGAAGGTTGAGCTCTTCGCGTGGGCGAAGGAAAATCTCGGCGTCAATCGATCGAACTTCGATACCGGCTGGGACTGGGCGATTTGGGACATGAACCGCGAGGATTGGTATGATCCGTTGCCGCGCAAATCGAAGCGAAAGCGCCCGAGCTGAGCAGCCCTGCTGAGTACAGAAGCGGCCTGCCATTTCTGGTACAGAAGGTGCGAGTTTCCTGACGCAAAAACGCTGCAAAATCAGCGATGCGCCTTTTTGGGGAATTCAAGAAGAGGACAGGCGGTCAGGAGATGTTGAGACCATAATCTGCGGGACCTTCGGCCTGGCGATGAAAGCCGAGCCGTTCCGCGTAGTCCATCGGGTTGTGCGGCCTGACCAATGCGTCAGCGGGCGTCTCGGCCCAGTCGACAAGGCGGGTCAGAAAGAATCGAAGGGCTGCGCCCCTGGCGAGCACGGGCAGAGCGATCCGTTCGGCGGGGGTGAGCGGACGAAGACTTTCATAGCCGGCCAGAAGGGCGCGTCCGCGGGTGATGTTGTACTCCCCCCGGGGTTCGAAGGCCCAGGCGTTCAGGCAGACGGCGATGTCGTAGGCGAGGAAGTCCGTGCAGGCGAAATAGAAGTCTATGACCCCCGAAAGTTCGCCGCCGAGAAAGAAGGCGTTGTCCGGGAAAAGGTCGGCGTGGATCGCCCCCCGTGGAAGGTCCGCCGGCCATGCGTCCTGCAGCGCCCTGAGATCGGAAGAGATATGATCGGCGAGACCTTTGGAGAGGCGGTCGGCCTCTCCGGACCTGCCGGCGAACAGGGTCGGCCAGGCCGACAGGGAGAGGTTATTGGTCCGCACGCCCTCGAAATCCGAAAGGGCTGCGTGAAACCGCGCGAGACCTGCGCCCAGAATGCGGCACTGGGCGACGTCAGGCCTTCTGGGGCTCATGCCGTTCAGAAAGGTGCAGATAACCGCCGGCCGGCCTGCGATGGTTCGGATGACCTCGCCGTCACGCGCCGCGACGGGTCGCGGCGCGGGAAATCCCTTGTGCGCAAGATGGCCCATCATCCCCATGAAGAAGGGAAGGTCCTCCCGACGGACACGCTTCTCGAAGAGGGTGAGAATGAAACGGCCCGTTTCGGTCTCGAGCATGAAGTTGGAGTTTTCGACGCCCTCGGCGATACCCTTGAACGCCACGGGCCGGCCAAGGTCGTAGGCCTCAAGGGCCTCAGCGAGGGTTGCATCATCGATGTCGGTGTAGACGGCCATGGGGAAGGGTTAGGGCCTCGTCATCGCCGGCGCAAGGCGGGAGGGGCGACGAGCTCCGCCCCGAGGCCGCATCTTCCCCGCTCAGGAGCGAGGGACGGCTGAAGGCAAGGCGCTCATGGGGTCTCGAGAATGCGCGGGGTGCGGAACACCACATCCTCCCGGGCGGTGACGACATCCTCCACCGACACCGCAAAGCGGGTCCGGCATGCGGAGATCACTCCCTGAACGAGGCTTTCGGGCGCGGATGCGCCTGCGGTCAGGCCAAGGACGCTCACTCCTTCGAGCCACGACCAGTCTATGTCTTCGGCCGAAGCGATCAGGCGCGCCGAAGGGCTTCCCGCACGCTCGGCGACTTCGACCAGGCGAACAGAATTCGAGGAGTTCGCCGCCCCGATGACGAGGACGAGGTCCGAGCGAGCGGCGAACGCCCGGACGGCTTCCTGGCGATTGGTCGTCGCGTAGCAGATATCGTCCTTTCGGGGTTCGGCGAGGTTCGGAAAGCGCCGCCGGAGCGCCGCCACGATGCCGGCGGTGTCGTCGACCGAAAGGGTGGTCTGGGTGACGTAAGCGAGCCTTGTCGGATCCTCCGGAACGAAGGCTTCGGCGTCTGCGACCGTCTCGATCAGGGTCATGGACCCCGGCTCGGTCTGTCCCATCGTGCCAACCACTTCGGGATGGCCGTCATGGCCGATCAGAAGTGTGTGAAGACCGTTTCTTGCGTGCCGCTGGGCTTCCATGTGGACTTTGGAGACCAGCGGGCAGGTGGCGTCGACGAAGATCATGTTGCGCCGGCGGGCTTCCGCAGGCACGGACCGGGGGACCCCATGGGCTGAGAAGATCACCGGGCGATCCTCCGGACAGTCTTCGAGCTCCTCCACAAAAACCGCGCCCATATCCTCCAGCCGCTTCACCACATGGGCGTTGTGGACGATCTCGTGGCGCACATAGACGGGCCTGCCCCATTTGAGGAGCGCCTGTTCAACGATCTGGATCGCCCGGTCTACGCCGGCGCAGAACCCCCGCGGGGCCGCCAGAAGGATGGTGAGAGGGCGCGACGCTGAGGGATCGGTCAAGGGGGGAGGGGTCCTGAGGTCGGGAGGAGAGGGCTCTGCTGGGCGGCGCCGTTGCGCCGGTCGGCGTTTCGGGGCTATCAGGGCACTCTATCAGATCGCACGGCCCGGGCGAAAGTCCGGACCGCGCCTGAGGCGAGAGGACAAGCGCGTGACACTCAATCTTCTGGCGAGATTGACCGCAGGAGCCGGTCTGGCGATGGGGCTCGCGTCCTGTCAGCTCGGCGACCAACTTGATTCGAGGCCGAATGTCGGTCCCTGTCCGGTGGCGGCGGCGCTTTATGACGCTTCCAGGCTGGTTGAGGTCAATGGCGCCGAGCGGCATGAGACGGTCGGGTTCACGGGCATCGTCGAAGGCGTGCAGGGGTTCTGCCGCTATGTCGGTCCCAATCCGATCACGATGGAGCTTGAGGTTGATTTCGCGCTTGGCCGCGGGCCCGCGGCGGAGGGCGATCGCCGGACCTATGACTACTTCGTGACGGTCACGCGTCGCGACCGCACGGTGCTGGCCAAGGAGCGTTTCTCGTTCGAAGCGCGCTGGAAGAAAGGCGAGACCGAGATCCGTCATCGCGAGACGATTTCGGGTATCGTCATCCCCCGGGCCACGGAGACGGTCTCGGGCACCAATTTCGAGGTGCTGGTGGGCTTCGAGCTGACCCCCGAACAGCTTGCCTTCAACCGCTCAGGCAAGCGCTTCACGATGAACGTGCAGTAGTCTCTGTCCGAATCGCCTGAATGAGCCGCCCTGCTGGGGACTATCCCTGATGAGAGATCTTGCCGGCCAACTGACCGATGTCGCAGGCGCCGCGTTCGGCGCTCTGGGCCTCGAGCCCGGGTTCGGAGCGATGCGTCGATCTGATCGCCCCGACCTTGCGGATTTTCAGTGCAACGGGGCGATGGCCGCCGCCAAGGCGGCCAGGCGCAATCCCCGCGAGATCGCCGACGCGGTGGTCGCAGCCCTCCGGGCGAGCGATCTTGTGGCTTCTGCAGAGACCGCCGGCCCCGGGTTCATCAATGTGCGCCTGAGCGCCCGGGCGCTCAATGCGCGCGTGAGCGAGACGCTCGAGGATCCCCGCGCCGGGGCGCCGGACCACGCGACGCCGCGCCGTGTGATGATCGACTTCGGAGGGTGGAATGTCGCCAAGCCGATGCATATCGGCCATCTGCGGTCGACGATCATCGGCGACAGCCTGCAGCGTCTGTTCCGTTTCATGGGCGAGACGGTGGTGAGCGACGTTCATCTGGGGGACTGGGGTCTTCAGATGGGACTCCTGATCATCGAGACGGCCCGTGAGCAGCCTGATCTGCCCTATTTTGACGCCGCCTTCAGCGGTCCCTATCCGTCCGTCAGTCCTGTCACGATGGAGGATCTCGAGCGGCTTTATCCGCAGGCTTCGGCGCGCGCGAAGGAAGATGAGACGTGGCGGGCTGCGGCGCGAACGGCCACCGCCGAGCTTCAGGCGGGTCGTCCTGGTTATCGCGCGCTCTGGCGCCACTTCTGCGAGGTCACGCGGATCGGTCTCGAGCGGGAGTGCGCAGACCTCGGGGTCAAATTCGATCTGTGGAAAGGCGAATCCGACGCCGAGCCGTTCATTCCGGAGCTCATAGATGATCTGAAGCGGCGCGAGATTGCGGTGCTTGATGAGGGCGCGTGGATCGTTCGTGTCGCCCGGGAGAGCGATACGCGCGAGGTTCCGCCCTTCCTGCTCGTCAATCGCGACGGAGCGGTCGGGTATCATGCAACGGATCTCGGAACCATTCTCGATCGACGCCGGTCCTTCAATCCCGATCTGACCCTTTATGTCGTCGACCAGCGACAGGCGCTTCATTTCGAGCAGGTTTTCCGGGCCAGCGAGATCGCTGGCTATACCCCTGCCGACCGCCTGGAGCATATCGGCTTCGGCACTATGAACGGGCGGGACGGCAAGCCCTTCAAGACGCGTGAGGGAGGCGTGCTCAAGCTCCATGACCTGATCCGTCAGGCGCGCGAAGCGGCTCGGGTGCGTCTTCAGGAGGCCGGTATCGGCGAGGGCATGGCGGAGAGCGAGATCGGGCTGATCGCCGATCGCGTGGCGGACGCGGCCATTAAGTTCGCCGATCTGTCGAATGTCAGGACTACCAATTACGTCTTCGATCTCGACCGGTTCCTTTCCTTCGAGGGGAAGACGGGGCCTTACCTTCTCTATGCGGCGGTTCGGATGAAGTCGCTTGTGCGGCGGGCGCGGGAGGATGGGGTTGAACCGGGTCCTGTCGATGTCCGTCTGGAAGCTGAGAGGACGCTGGCCCTGTCTCTCGACGGGTTCGCGGAGGCTGTCTCCTCGACCGCGTTACGGCGTATGCCCCATATACTCTGCGATCACGCCTATCAGCTGGCTCAGGCCTTCTCGGCCTTTTACGCAGCCGCTCCGATCCTGGCGGAGAAGGATGAGGTCGTGCGAGCGGGCCGCCTGTCTCTGACCCTCGCGACCCTCAACCAGCTTGAGCGGACGCTCGATCTGATCGGCATCTCGACGCCTGAGCGGATGTGATCGGCTCAGGCGTCGCGCGATGTCATTTCCCGGCCAGAGAGGCTTCCCTCGTCGCGCGGAACTCGTTGCCTTCGTACCACTGAGGCCAGTCCGCTGATGACGCCAGATCGAAGGCCAGCTTCGCGATCACCGCTGCATCTTCCTGCATGCCTGCGAAGTCCCAGTCCTCCCGGAATTCATCCGACGGAGAGTGGTAGGTGATCCGCGTATAGGCCTCGGTCGCTCCTATGCCCTTGGCTTCGCCGCCGTCGAGGGCGTCGATGCCTCCGTCGACATACAGCATCGGCACGCCCTTCTTGGACAGGCTGATGTGGTCGGAGCGATAGAAGTATCCGTTCTCCGGGGTCGGATCGGGCCGGATCACCCGACCTGCCGCTGTCAGAAGGGTCTTGAGCCGATCCTCGAGCTCAGAGGCGCCGGCGCCGACGACAATCATGTCCTTCGTTCGCCCGATCGGATTGATAGCGTCGATATTCACCCCGCCCACGATCCGGTTCAGGGGGATGAGGGGATAGTCGGCGAAGTAGGCTGAACCGAGAAGGCCGGATTCTTCCAGCGTGACGGCGAGGAAGGAAATTGACCGGGCCGGTTTTTCTCCTGCAGCGAGCGCTTCAGCCACTTCGAGCATGGCGGAGACGCCCGTCGCATTGTCGACGGCGCCGTTATAGATGGCGTCGACGCCCGGCATCGCGGTCTTGTCATTGCCCAGGTGGTCCCAGTGAGCGGTGAAGAGGACATGCTCATCGGGCCGCTCGGCGCCGGGCAGAACGCCGATCACGTTGCGTGACTGGCGTCGATCGACGGTCTGGCGGATGACGGCGGAGGCGGTCGCTCCCGGGACGGGCTGGGCCTTGAAGCCGCGTTTGTTGGCGGCGGCGCGCATGGCGTCGATGTTGAGACCAGCGGCTGAGAAGATCTCTGTGGCCCGCTCAAGGGTGATCCACCCTTCGAGCACGGCTCGCGAGGCGCCGGCGTCCGCGCGCACAAGGTCGGCCTGTTCGCCGCTCCATGATCCTTCGACAACATCCCATCCGTAAGCGGCCGGCTTGGTCTCGTGGATCAGGAGGACAGCGGTTGCTCCCTGACGGGCGGCTTCCTCAAACTTGTAGGTCCAGCGGCCGTAATAGGTCATCGCCCGGCCATTGAAGAGGGAGGCGTCATCGGTGATGAAGCCGGGATCGTTGACGAACATCACGACGGTTTTTCCGCGGGCGTCGAGACCTTCATAATCGTTCCACCCGAGTTCGGGCGCGACCACGCCGTAGCCGACGAACACCAGCGGGCTGTCTGAGACGGAGACCTCCATCTGGTCCTGACGTTTGGTTCCGTAAACCGCGTCCGGGCCGAGGGCGAGGGGGATGGATTTATCTCCCACAGTGACGCTGAGGTTCGAGGTCGCCTTGTCGACGGTCTGAGCAACCATTTCGACGGTCTGGAAATAGGTCCCGTCGGGTCCCGGCTGAAGGCCCATGCGTTTCATTTCGTCGGCGATCCACTGGGCCGCGGCTTCTCCGGCGACCGTCCCGGGCCCACGGCCTTCATACTTGTCGTCGGCCAGCTCGCGGGCGCGGGCGGCGAGATCGGCGGCGAGGATGTCAGGTGAGGTTGAAAGGACAGCGCCGATCGGCGGAGCGACAACCGCCTCCGACGGAGCGGCGGGCTCCTGTGGTCCGCAGGCTGCCAGACCTAACCCTGCAAGCAGGATGACGGACCCCAATCTCATGATGTTTCCCCGGGTTGCGACAAGGGGCGCAGACTACCGGGTCGCGTCCCTGCGGCAAGGCTTTTCGTCTCGGGATGAGCATCCGCCTCTGGACGCATCCGCCCTGCGCAGGACATGATAAAACGGTTCGGCGTGAGCGGAGATCGGCAAGGATGTCGGGACCAGGGCTCGTTCGGCTCATTGTGATCTGTGTTTCGGTTCTGGTCGCCGGATGCGCTCCGGTCCGGCAAGGGCCGCTGCGACCTGCCAGCGCTCCATCTCCGGGCCTCTACGCCGACCGGTTCGAGAGTTTCGACGGCGCAAGGCTGGGTCTCTCTCTCTGGCGTCCGCCCGGCGTGACAGATGAAGCGGCCCTGAAGGTCATCGTCGCGGTCCATGGGATGAATGATTACGCCGGCGCCTTTAATGCGGCCGGCCCGTGGTGGGCGGCCAGGGGCGTTGTGGTTTATGCCTACGACCAGAGAGGGTTTGGACGGTCCCCCCGCCCTGGGGTGTGGGCTCATCCGGAAACTCTCCGGAAGGATCTGCGCACGATCGTTGAGGCGGCTCGTCGTCGTCATCCTCAGGCTACGATCGCCGTCGTCGGCGAATCCATGGGCGCTTCGGTCGCCATGACCGCGTTTTCATCGTCGAATCCGCCCCAGGCGGACCGGCTGGTCCTCTCCGGTCCCGGTCTCAGAGGATGGGGCGCGCTTCCCGGGCTCTATCGGGTGAGCCTCTGGCTCAGCGCGCATATCCGGCCGGACTGGATCGTCGTTCCCCCGCGCGGGGTCAGCGTGACGCCTACGGATAATCGCGAGAAGCTCCTCGAGATGTGGAACGATTCTTTTGTGCTCAAGCGCACCCGGATCGACAGCGTCTATGGGGTTGTGTCCATCATGGAGGAGGCGGATCGGATGATCGAGGGGCTTCCGCCCGCCGTTCCGACGCTGCTGCTCTATGGAGCGCGCGATGAGGTGATCCCCGAGGCGGGTGTTCGTCGCGCCGTGAGCCGTCTGCCGGATCACGTCCGTACCGCCTATTACGGCCGTGGGCTGCATATGCTGATGAATGATCTTCAGGCCGAAAACGTCTGGCGCGACGTGCTGGCGTTTCTCGAAGATCCGGCCCAGCCCGTTCCTTCGGCTGCGCCTGAGCTGCCCTTCCGGGCGAAGGCCGCCCGCTGAATCCGTCGGAGCGGCGTTCGGCTGAGACTTTTTTGGCGGATGGGGCCCTGAAAAGGGACGGTATCTTAACCAAGCCTGATTAGAGACGGATCTGATTTGATCTTCAGGGGCGCGCGCGCCAGGTCATGCTCGGGCAGGTGAAAAAGCTTCTTCCTCCGATCGCCGCAGGCGATCTTACCGGTCGCCTCGGCGCCTGGTGGGATGGACGCGCCTACGTTCCTGCGTCTTCGAATTCGAACGACCCGGACGATCCTGACGCCGGCAAGGCGCCTGCGGCGCCTGCTGAGGCGTCGTCATCGGAGGCCTCCAGTCCGCCAGCGCCTGAGGCGTCTTCCAAACCGGCCAAGCCGGCCAAACCGGCCAAACCGCCTAAGCCGCCTAAGGCGCCCAAGACCGCCGTTTCGAAGGGGAAGGCCAAGGGTGGGGCTTCGGCCGCCGCCGGGGGCGAAGCCCCCAAGAGCGATGCCCAGATCCCCGCAGCCCGCCTGCGGGCGCTCGCGGCGATGTGGGGGGATGGACGTTACGGACCCGGGTCTCCGAGCCTCGATTCCTACCTTCTGGACGCCATTGAGGGCGCTCCGGACAAGACCGGAGCGGTCGGGTTCATCGGCGCTGATCCGGCCCTTATCGCTGAGTGTCGCGACAGGTTTGGTCGGCCGATCTTTGCGTCAGAATGGCGTCCCGGCTGTCTGGATCCCCTCAAGGCCATGGTTCCCGAGGCCGAGGCGATGGCGGGCGACATCGACCGCCCCAAGGCATTTCCCGAAGGCGGGATGGGCGTTGTCCTGAGCTGCGACGCCTTCGCTTACTCCGATCATAAGGCGGGTCTCATCTCGCGTGTCTACAGGGCTTTGTCCGAGACCGGGCGCTGGGTCATTATCGACATCTCCCGCACCACCGCACGAACGCCGGCGGAGGCTTTCGCCTCGGCCTGGGCTGAGCCGCAGGCGGTGATGGCGTCCGAGATCGAGGACATGCTCAGGCATGCGGGCTTCCGCTCGGTGCGACGCGCGGTCGTGAGCGACAGGATCCTTGAGACGGTCAAGGGCGCTTTCCTGCAGATCCCGGCTCGTCTTGAGCAGGCCGCGATCGCCATGCGCGAGGGCCGGGAAGGCGCGATGTTCCTCCAGGAGCTCACCTGGGAGCTTACCGCCTGGCAGGCCCGCAAGAAAGCGCTTGAGGGCGGAGCGCTGGTCGTCGATCTGTGGATCGCCGAAAAGACCGACCCGGCGGTGAGCGCGCCACGTCCGGCGACCTCTGAGATCGAAGTCGGTCCCGATGGCGAGGGACTTGCTGAGGCCATCATGGCGGCGATCGATCAGGGCTCGATCGATAGTCTGTTCGAGTGATGATCCGGTTTCTCCGGGACGCTGTCTCTCCGGGTCCCGCTATCGTCTCATCGTCGCCCTGTTCTGGACGGCGCTGCGCAAACCCTGGTCTCTGAAATCTTGTCCGGCGATGCCGTCTCTTCTGAGGGCGGAACGGCCGCTGCACTTTTGTGTTGACTTGATTTGGTGTCTTAGTCATCTAATACAGTAGTTTTTAAGGAGACTGCTGTGCCCATTCAATCGACGCTATCCCCAGGATCTTTTCCGTCCGTCGCCGTCTTTCGTCGTCTGGCGGCCTGTCTGCTCCTGTCCGCGGCTGCAGCGGGGGCCGCCCGGGCGGATGTCGTCCGCCGCCACACGCTTCCGGCCTCAGGGGTGAGCGAACTCGCAATCGTGGCCGGGGTCGGGGATATCGATCTCCAGCCGGGAGCGGGCGACCAGATCGAGGTTGAGGTCGAGATCAGGAGCAAGGCATCCATCTGGGGCGCCCGCAGCAAGGATCTCTCCGGGGTCGATATCGGGATCAAACGTTCCGGCGGCCGGCTGGAGCTCTCTCTCGAGGACGAGAAACTTCAGGCGGACTGGACCATCCGCGTGCCGAGATCGGCCGCCTTCGGGCTCTCGGTCGCCCTCGGCGTTGGGGATATCGACATCGCTCCGCCGGGCGGGGCTATGGAGATCGCGCTGGGCGTCGGCGATGTCGAGGTGAAGGCGAGGAAGGCCCAGGTTGGCGGTGTGAATGTCGCTGTCGGGGTGGGCGACGCCTCCATCAGCGGAGGCGATGCGATGCGGATCCGCAGTTTTGTCGGGGCGACCGGAAGCGCCCGCGGAGCTGGCGCGTCAGCCTTTGATGTGTCTATCGGGGTCGGGGACGCTGATATCCGTCTGGACTGAACATTTCAGGAGGAGGGGCGATCGGCTTCAGGCCGTTCGCCGCTCCGGATCGTCCCATTGCGGCTGCCTCATCCGTTCGGGTGTGGGCTTTGGGAAACGGTCGACAGTTTTTTGTGCGCCGCAACAACCGCAATCATTGACGAATGGTAAATCGGGGTTCAGCGTCAGGCACTGCTCGCTGATCGTGCGCCGTCAGGCGTCCGGGCTCGGCGTCCAGAGTGGCTCACGTCGGCGAATTCGGTTCTCGGGTTTGTGAACGGAGCATCGGTGGAGGTCGTGATGACTGAAGTCGTTGTTCGGATCGGGGGCGGCGATCCGGGAGATCCGAATCTCCTGTTTCAGGCGGTCGACGCCTTTGCTCGCTGGAGCCGGGATGCAGGCCTTATCGGCGATGATGGGGACGCTCCGGATATCATGATGCTGACCGAACGGACCGGAGAGGAGGTCCTTCGTCGGCTGGTGTTCCAGGACCGTGAACATGCCGCCCGCTTTCTGATGTTCTGGAGGCGCGCGCGGCGAAGCTCCGTCTCTGAGGCGGGCGATGAGGCATTCGTCGGCTTATCCTGACGGGCGCGCGACGCCGCCGGGTCTCCCCGCAGCGGGGGTGGCCTCTCGCCGCGGCCCGCGTATACAGCGATCATGATCTCTTCAGGTTCTGTCTCTCACGGGAGCGGCCCTCGCATCGCCGTCATCGGCGCCGGGGTGATCGGGCTGGCCTGTGCGCTTTCGCTGCGGCGGCAGGGCGCCGTGGTGAGCGTCTATGACCGCCACCCGTCCTCCGGAGAGGGCGCCAGCGGACGGGCGGGCGGGATGATCGCCCCTGCTTATGAGGCCGCGCGGGGCGAGGCCGGCGATGCCTTCCTGTCCTTTGCTCTTCACTCCGCCGGACTGTGGCCCGGCTTCGCTTCGGACATTGAGCGTCTGAGCGGGGGGGCGAGCGAGCTTGATCTCGCCGGAACGATTGCCTGCGCGGCCACGCCCGCGGAGGCGGAAGGGCTTGAGAATCTCGTTTTCGCCTGCGAGCGGCGGGGTGTGCCCATCCGCCGACTGACCCGCGCAGAGACGCTCGAGTTTGAGCCGCTCGCCGCGCCCGATCTTCTCGCGGCGGTCCATCTGCCGGGCGATTATCAGACGGACGCGGGCCGTCTGGTCTGGCGGATGACCCAGGCGGCGCGCGCGCAGGGCGTTCGTCTCGTGTTCGGTCAGAGGGTCGATCGCATTGTCTGCGCCTCTGAGTTCCTCCTTCCGGACGGCGCCCCGGCGGATCAGGTGCTTCTGGCCACAGGCTTTTCTCTGCAGGGCGTTCGCTTCGAGCGTCCTGATGGGGGGATGCTTGATATTGATGCGCCGCGTCTCCATCCGGTGAAGGGGCATATGCTCGCCCTTGCGCCGGGTCCTGCGGCTCCGCGGCGCGTGGTGCGTTTCGGGTCCGGCTATGCGGCCCCCAAGGGACGCTGGACCCTTGTGGGGTCGACGAGCGAACCGGGCGAAACCGATCCGTCCGTCCGCCCGGAGGCCGTCGAGGCGCTCGCCTCCCGGGTGATGCGGGTGCTGCCCGTGCTTAAAGGGACGCCCGAGGTCATGAGCTGGACCGGGATACGTCCCGGAACGCCGGATGGGGCCCCGGTGATCGGGCCTCTGGCCCTGCCGGGGGTTTATGCGGCGCTCGGGCATTACCGGAACGGGGTGCTGCTTGCGCCGGCGACCGGGGAGATGATGGCGCGGCTGATGCTGGAGGGGCGGTGCGAGGAGATTCCGGCCGCCTTTTCGCCGCGACGAGCCCGGCTCCGCGATATGGCGTCGCACTCGCAGTCCGAGACGTGAGAGGCTATCAAGGTTTTCAGCACAGACCCGGGAGAGCTCCATGCACCAGATCGACGCCCTGAATGAAGATCAGCAGGCGATCCGCGATGCGGTCGCAAAGGTCTGCGCCCAGTTTGACGCCGAGTACTGGCGTCGTACGGACGAGACCGGAATCTGGCCGGAAGAGTTCACCAAGGCGATGGCGGACGGCGGATGGCTCGGCATCGCCATGCCCGAAGAGGTGGGAGGCTCAGGCATGGGCCTCATGGAGGCCTCGATCATGATGCAGACGGTGGCGCGCTCGGGGGCAGGTTTCTCCGGCGCCTCCTCCATCCACCTCAACATCTTCGGCGCCAAGCCGATCGAGAAGTTCGGGACGCCCGAACAGCGCATGACCCACCTGCCGAAGATCATCTCGGGCGAGCAGAAGATGTGCTTTGCGGTCACCGAGCCCAATTCGGGACTGGACACCTCCAGCCTGGAGACGAAGGCGGAGCGCACGCCGAAGGGGTATGTGATCAACGGCCGAAAGATCTGGACTACCGGCGCCCAGCGCGCCGACAAGATCCTCATCATCGCGCGCACGACGCCGAAGGAAAAAGCCTCCAAGCCCTATCTGGGCCTGTCCCTGTTCTACACCGACATGGACCGCACGCGGATCGAGGCCAAGCCGATCCCGAAAATGGGACGCAAGGCGATCGAGTGCAACATGCTCTACTTCGACGGCGTCGAAATCCCGAAGGAGGATCTGATCGGCGAGGAGGGCCACGGGTTCAAGTATCTGATGCAGGGGCTGAACCCTGAGCGCGTGCTGTTTGCGGTCGAGGCGATCGGCCTTGGGTTCTGCGCTCTTGAGCGCGCCACCACCTATGCGCGCGAGCGGGTCGTGTTCGGGCGTCCGATCGGTCAGAACCAGGGCGTGGCGCACCCTCTCGCCCGCTGCTGGGCGGAATTGTCGGCGGCGGAACTGCTCGCCTACAAGGCTGCGCGTCTCTACGACCTCAATCTTGAATGCGGGGCGGAAGCCAATGCCGCCAAGTATCTCGGCGCCGAGGCGGGGTTCAACGCCTGCGAGGCGTCGGTGCTCGCGCATGGCGGCATGGGATACGCGCGGGAGTACGATGTGGAGCGCTACATGCGCGAAGCGATGATCGCGCGCATCGCTCCGGTCTCCCGTGAGATGATCCTCAACTTCATCTCAGAGCGCGTGCTCGGACTGCCCAAGAGCTACTGAGAGGGCGACAGGCGCATCGACCTACTGGTCGTTGCGCCACTTCTCCATCGCCGCCGAGATCGCGAAGGTCTCGCGATATTTGGGCGAGTCAGAGGGCCGCGGCGCCTTCTGAGTCGTCAGGGACATGATTTCCGCAAGCTTGTTGTGAGCGGCGCCGGCCTGTCCGGCGCCGATATAGGCGTGCAGCTCGACCAGTGCGCTCGACAGGGGGTCGTGAGCCCGGATCACGAAATAGGGTTCGTCCTCAGCGAGGTCCGGATAGACATCAAAGCGGGAGGGGTTGGCCTTGGAGCCGACGGGAGCGGTCATGGAAGCCTCATGAGACGGCGGGAGGAGCGCTCTTATCGCCGGATTCGCGGCGGAAGGCAGGGCGTCTTCATGGCGCGGATGCGGGTTTGTTAACCTTTCAATAACTCTCTCCGCCCGAGGGTGGGGCATGAGACAGGATCCGGCTTGTGACTGATTCCTCATCCCCTGCCGCGCCAATCGCGTCCGCCCAGTCCGCCCGGGCCGGCGTGATGACGGCTCTGCGCCAGGCGGCTGCGGCGACCGGAACGGATTTTGATTTCCTGGTGAAAACGGCCCGCCGGGAAAGCAATTTTGATCCGACCGCCAGGGCGCCGACCTCTTCAGCCGCCGGTCTGTTCCAGTTCACCAATGAGACCTGGCTACGGATGATCGACCGCTATGGGGCCCAGCACGGCGTCGAGGGAGCCGCGAAGGCGGTCTCCGTTTCCGATGGCGGGCGCGCCGAGGTCGGTCCCGGCATGAGCCGCGAGGCCATTCTCGAGCTTCGTCACGATCCGGACCTCTCCGCGCGCATGGCCGGTGAGCTGGCTCGGGAGAATTCGCGCATCCTTGGCAAGAAGATCGGACGCGCGCCGACCTCGCAGGAGCTCTATGCGGCCCATTTCATGGGGCCCTCCGAGGCCGCCAAACTCATCGAAGCGGCCCGTCGCGGCGATCCGGGCGCGGCTTCGGAGGCGTTCCCCAAGGCGGCGCTGGCGAACGCCAACGTGTTTCGTTCGAAGGACGGCGTTCAGCTGACGGCCGGTCAGCTCTACAAGCGCCTTACCGGGGTTGAGATCGCATCCGCCGACGGCGGGCGTATCGCTCCGGCACCTCTCGCGCCGGCTTCAACGCCCGTCCGGCCAGAGATCCTTACCGCGTCCCTCGAAAGCTTCTCGCCGCGTCCGGCGGCTGCGGAGGAGCCTTCCCTCGAGATGGCCGGTCGATGGGCGGCGCGCATGGGGTCGGCTCAGCTCGCCTCCTCGTTGATGACGGCGCTCTTCGAGCTGCAGTCCGATCCGACATCCGACGAGGCCTGAGGGCTTTCGGTCAGGCCGCAGCGCCCGAAGCGAGAAGGCCCTCGATCTCTTCGGAGGAATATCCGGCTGCTGAGAGGATTTCTCGCGTATGTTCGCCAAGGGCCGGGGCTGGTCCCCGCGGGCCTTCATCCGCGCCCACGAATCTTGCAGGTCCTGCCGGCGAGCGGAACGTCTCGCCGGGCGTTTTTGAGGGCATGTCCACAATTCCGCCGGCCGCCGCCACCTGAGGGTCTTCGGCGACCTCGGCCAGAGACTGGGCCGGCGCCCAGGCCAGCTCTTCGCGATCGAGGCGCTCGGCAATCTCCTCGCGGGTGAAGCGCGCGAAGGCGGCGTCAAAGAGGGCGGTGATCTCCGGGGCCGCATCCCGCCGCGAGGCCATGCTCGCCAGTCGCGGATCGCTTGAGAGGCCTGGCAGGTCCAGAGCCCGCTCGATCCGGGGCAGATCGGTCGTTCCCGAGCGCGCAACCAGGCAGATCCAGCAATCGTCCCGGGTGCGAAAGAAATTGGAGAGCGGGTTATAGGCCTCCTTCCGCGCCCGCGTGGAGGCGATGCGGCCGAAGAAGAGGTGAATGGCGAGGTCGGTCGAGATCGTATAGAGGCCGGTGCGCAGAAGAGAGACGTCGACCAGGCGGCCCCGGCCTGTCTTCAGCGCTTCGATCAGCGCCGCATTGATGGCGGCGACGGCTGCGATCGAGGTGGTGTGATCGCCGGCGGCGGTCCGGATCGGAAAGAGCTCGGCGCCGCGCGGCGCGGTCAGTCGGGCGATCCCGGCGCGCGACCAGAAGGAGGCGATATCGAAGCCCGGGCGGTTTGCATCCGGGCCTTCGAGCCCGTAGCCGGTGACGGCGCAATAAACGAGACGGGGATTACGGGCCGACAGGATCTCGTAGCTGAGGCCGGACCGCTCGATGCCGCCCGGGCGCACATTTGTCAGAAAAACGTCGGCGCCGTCGGCCAGTCGCCGGATCGCCTCGCGTCCGGCCTCCTGACGCGCATCGATCACGATCGAGCGCTTGCCGCGATTGTCCGCATCGAAGGCCGGATTGTCCGACAGGCGCTCTCTCCCGGAGCCCCGCGTGTCGAAGTTTCCGCGCACAGGATCTCCCCCGGGCGGTTCGATCTTGATCACTTCCGCGCCCCAGTCGGCGAGGATGCCTCCCGCCCCCGGACCGGCGAAATAGGTCGCGTGCTCAATCACCTTCACGCCGTTCAGAAGCATCTCTCACCTCCGGGCCCCGCCGGGCGGGGCGGTCCGAACGAATTAATGTAAATACTTATTAACGATGACCGGCAAGGATGGGACTTCACCCGGGGCTCGAATCTGGCGGCTGACGATGACCATTGCGACGATGCGTGCGGCTCTCACGCAGGATGACATCCGGCGACTTGTTCGCGGTGAGACGCCGGAAGAGCGCGCTCAGGCGGCGAGCAAGATCTGTCGTCGCATCGGCGCCGCCGATCTCTCTCCCCAGGACCGCGACAAGGCGCAGGCGATTCTCGAGATGATGGCGGCGGACGCCGCCGAGCTCGTGCGGGGCGCGCTGGCCCAGACGCTTCGTCATTCTCCCTATCTTCCGCGAGAGCTTGCACTGCGGCTGGCGCGCGATGTCGACATGGTCGCCATCCCGATCCTGTCCAACTCGCCCTCTCTCAGCGACCAGGACCTCGTGGAGCTGCTCGAGGAAGGCTCTGCGGATCGCCAGACCGCGATTGCGCGCCGTCCCGTCCTCTCCGAGGAGCTGACCGGCGTCATCTGTCTCAAGGCCCACAGGCAGGCGGTCGAGGCGGCGGCGCTGAACGAAGGCGCATCTTTCTCCGACACAGCCTTTGACACGCTTTTCCGCCGCTTCTCTGACGATGAGGGGGTCAAGGAGGCGCTGGTGTCGCGTCGCGCGCTTCCGACCCATGTTGCGGAAAAGCTGGTGACCCTGGTGACAGGAGATCTCTTCGACAGGCTGGTGAACCGCCATGAACTGCCTCCGCAGCTGGCGATCGAGATCGCCACCGGAACGCGTGAGCGCGCCACGCTCGATCTCGTCGAGCAGGCCGGGCTGTCGACTGACCCTGAGCGGTTCGCCCAGCAGCTCAATCTCAATGGCCGCCTCACGCCTTCGCTGATCATGCGCGCCCTGTGTCTGGGGCACATGACATTCGTTGAATATGCCATGGCGGAGCTGGCCGGGGTTCCGCGCTCCAAGGCATGGATCATGATCCATGACGCAGGGGCGCTCGGTCTCAAGACGGTCTTTGAGCGTGCGGGGCTTCCGTCCGGCATGTTCCTCGCCTTCCGCATGGCGGTCGATGTCTATCACAACACCGACATGAACGGTCTGCCGGGCGACCGCGAGCGCTTCCGTCAGCGGATGATCGAGCGCGTGCTCACCCAGTTCCAGGCTATCCCGAGAGCGGACCTCGATTACCTGCTCGACAAGCTGGACGCCCTTGATCCGGCCCGGGCCCGTCGCCGTTTCGCCGGCGCGGCCTGAGGCTGGCGGCCCTCAGCTGTCTGCGCGCGGGCTGAGGGCGAAGCCGATGTGCAGCTTTTCGAGTTCGGCCGCATCCCGCCAGTGAACGTTCTCGGCGATCAGCGCCACGCCTTCGGCGGACGCCGCTTCGAGGCGTGAGACCGGCGTGCCCAGGTCCCGATAGAGAGCCGGATCGAGACGCACCGCTTCGATGATCGTGCGCGCCCGCACGCCCATGGGGGTGCGCCAGCCGCGGCGGGCGTCGAGGCCGATCCTGAAGCCGCGCGCGTGAACGGCCTCGAGCCGCTCGAGGCCCTGATCCTCGAGGGCGCAGACGGAGGCGTCGGCGAAGTCGATCCGGATTTCCTGGGGCAGGAGACGGCTGCGACGGGCGCCGGCCTCAGCGGCCATTGGGGTGTCGGGGTCGGCCAGCGCCGCCAGCGGCGCGGTCAGGGAAATGGGACGATCCTGCTGTCCCATGCGCTCGGCGAGGCGGGCGATCCGCTCGATCGTCTCTCCGAGCCAGGCGGCTGCAGACGGGGGCGTTTCGGAAAACATGTCGCTCGGGCGGCAGGTGTCCTCGAAGTTGAATTCGGTCTCGGCGTGGACGCCGAAGGCGCAGCCGTCGCGGAGCTGGACGATCGGCCGGAAGCGGATGCGCGGGCTGCGCGTCTGCGCCGGCGCGGGGTCGCGCGGCACGATCCTGAGATGGGGGACGCGCACGTCTGCCATGGACTTGTCCGTTCCGGTTGTCTTTTCAGCCTGCAATGTGATTAACACGTCAGGCTGAAGGTCCGGACAAAGCCGATCGGTGAATTTTGATCAAATCCCATCCGTGGAGGTAGCGAATGACCGAGGCCCCCCCTCATCCGAAGCCGGCCGCCACGGTGCTCCTGGTTCGGGACGCCCCTCAACTTGAGGTGCTGATGGTGCGCAGGAGCTCGGGCATGGCGTTCGGCGCCAGCGCCTGGGTTTTCCCCGGGGGCAAGGTCGCCGGGGCGGACGCGGACGAGGCCTGGCAGGAGTTTTCCGACGGCAGCTACAGCGCTTATGAGCGCTCGCTGCGCATCGCTGCGGCCCGCGAGACGTTTGAGGAATCGGGGCTCCTGCTGGCGGAGGACCGGGCAGACGGGCGGGTTCCGGACGCCGAGGTCTGCGCGCGACTGGGGCGCTTTCGTCCCGAGGTTGAAGCCGACAGTTCGGTGTTTTTACGGATGGTGAAGGAGGCGGGACTGCGCCTGACGCTGGATCGGCTGGCCCCCTTCGCGCACTGGATCACGCCGGCATTTGAGCCCCGGCGGTTCGATACACATTTTTTCCTCGCTGTCGCGCCTGAGCTTCAGGTCGCCCATCATGACGGCCGCGAAGCAATCGACCATGGATGGGTGTCTCCGGCTGCGGTGCTCGAGCAGAGGCTGAAGGGGGAGACCAAGCTGATGTTTCCCACGCGCCTCAATCTCGAACTTCTTGGCTCGGCCGCCAATGTCGCAGAGGCGGAGCGCTCGGCGAGGGGGCGGCGGATCGTCACCGTCGAGCCTGAGCTTATCGATCAGGACGGACGGCGCATCCTGCGCATTCCGGCCGAGGCGGGCTATTCTCTGGTCGAGGAAGCGATTGAACGGGTCATGAGCTGACGGGCGCTCAGGGTGCCGGTTTTTTCTGATCCGATCAGCGCGCCAGCGTCCGCCGGGCGGCGAGGCGCGACAGCATGGCCGATCCATCCGGCGTTTCGCTGCTGCGAATTCGGGCGGCGAGGGCGATCTGAACGGCTTCCGCGTGTTCGCGCACCAGATCCGGCTTGAAGATGATCTCGCCCCGCCGCACCGCCGGGCCGGTCAGGCGGCAGAGCTCGGCGCCCAGCTCTCCGATCAGGGGATAGCCGCAGGTCGGCCCGAGGCCTTTGAGATCGTGGGCGCAGCGGTGGAGCGTCTCGAGTGTCTCACCGGACCCGTGCGCGGTTTCGCAGGCGAACCAGGCGTCGGACATGCGGCGCACTTCTTCCGTCATCCAGTCGTCAAACCGCGCAGACAGGCGGTCGACCGCTTCCTGGGCGCGGGCCACCGCCTCTTCGCTGATGACCGGTCTGCGATCGGTCTGGGCGGCGGTGTCGTGTGAGTTCGGCTCTCGCATGAGATCTCTGCAGTTGGTGCGCGAATTATGGTTCTCGTTATGAGTCGGCGACTGATCTCGATCAAGTCAGTATGAAAACTGTTCCTGAAGGATCCGTTCATCCAGGGCCCGACCTTCGTCAAAAAGCATGGTTAAGGGACGACTTCTGTCTTCCCGGATGTTCACTTCCGCTACGTCACGGACCTCCTGGGTGTCCGCAGACGCCGCCACCACCCGGCGATCGGATTCGAGAACCTCGATCCTGACGTGTGCGTCATGGCGCAGAAGCGCGCCTCTCCAGCGTCGGGGTCGGAAGGGTGAGATCGGGGTCAGGGCGAGCAGATTGGCGCCGAGCGGCAGGATGGGGCCGTGGGCGGACAGGTTATAGGCGGTCGATCCGGCGGGCGTGGCGAGGATTACGCCGTCGGCCGAGAGTTCGCTCAGCCGCTCCCGGCCGTCGACTGAGATACGAAGGCGCGCCGTTTGCGAGGTCTGACGAAGCAGGGACACCTCGTTGATAGCCAGAAGCGTGTGGCGCTGGCCGGCGTTATCTCTCGCCTCCATCTCGAGCGGATGGATGACCACCCGAACCGCCGCATCGAGGCGAGCGGGCAGGTCCTCCTCGGCGTACTCGTTCATCAGGAAGCCCACCGTGCCGCGATGCATCCCGTAGACCGGCCTGCGATCGGCCAGTCGTCCGCGCAGCACTTCGAGCATCCATCCGTCGCCGCCGAGGGCGACGATCACGTCGGCGTCCTCCGGGGGGCTTTGCCCGTAGCGACGCGTCATGGCGGTCAGCGCCGCGCGGGCGGCGGGCTTTTCCGACGCCGTGAAATAGATTTTCAGTCCGCTGGCGGCCATGAGGACGCTCCAGAAGGTCAAACGCCTTCCACACTAGGTCACGGGGGATCAAACCGCATCCATTATCTTGGGGGATCTTGGGGGGGGCGACCTCAGGGTCTGGATGGGCGTGTCTGGCCTGAGGTCCCGATGAACCTTCCGCCTGCGGCAAGGGTTGCTCTGGAGGGCCGGGTCTGCGACCATCCGTTCAAGGTTCAGGATCATCGGGTTCCGGCGGGCTATCCCCTCCAGAACCAGGATCGTTGAGGGAGATACTCATGGCGGATGACGTTAAGGCATTCTCGTCGACAGGGTCTTCGGTTCGCGAGCGGGTAAGCCCGGAAGAGTGGAAGGTCCGGGTCGATCTGGCCGCTCTCTACAGGCTTGTGGCCGCCTATGGATGGGATGACGCCATCTTCACCCATATCTCCGCTCGGGTGCCGGGACCTGAGCATCACTTCCTCATCAATCCCTACGGCATGTTCTTCGGGGAGATCACCGCCTCGTCGCTGGTGAAGATCGACCTCGAGGGGAACATCGTCGAGCCGTCCGATTACTTCGTGAACCCGGCGGGGTTCACCATTCACTCGGCGATCCACTCGGCCCGGGAGGATGCGAAGTTCGTGCTCCATCTCCACACGGACCAGGGTGTGGCGGTCTCGGCTCAGAACGAGGGGCTGCTGCCGCTCAGCCAGCATGCGCTGATCGCCCTCCCGCATCTGAGCTATCATGACTATGAGGGCATCGCCCTGGACCTCGACGAACGTGAGCGTCTGGTCGCCGACCTCGGATCGAAGAAGCTGATGCTCCTCTGGAACCATGGCACGCTGGCGGTCGGGGAGACGGCGGCGGAGTGCTGGATGGGCATTTTCTATCTGGAGCGCGCCTGCCGGATGCAGGTCCTCGCCCTGTCCGGCGGCCGCGACAAGGCGCGCCTCGCTCCGGATGCGGCGATCGAGACGGTCCGCGGCCAGATGGCCCGCGGGTTCGGCGGCGCCGGACAGCTCGCCTGGCCGGGATGCCTGCGCAAGCTTGATCGGGAGCTTCCCGGCTACGACGCCTGATCTCGGGCGGGCGTCCTCGTTTCCATCGCCTTCGACATGAAGCGCGCGTTCTGAGCCTGTCTCAGGGCGCCGTCTCGAACCGGTCGGTCAGCGCCCGACCCCGCCGTCGCTCATGCATGGTGAGCGTCCGCTGATCGTGAGCACGCAGAGGTCGCCAATCGTCCGTTCGTCGACTGATCGACGCCTTGCCGAAGAATTCGTCCGTCACTGTGCGCCCGAACGGGCGGAGGCGATCATCTCGTCCCGAAAGGCTCTGGCTTCACCAGCGATACGCGCCAGGCGGTCCTCCACAAAGATGACGCCGTGAAGGCCGTTTGGCCGATCGATCCAGGGATAGACGCCGAAGGCGCCCGGACTCGACAGCATGAGGCATCCCGACGGGGCGGGGCGCTCGCACCAGTGAGCGAGATTGTAGGCCGCCCCGTCCGGCGCGCCGTCGGGCACATAGCGCAGGGTCAGGCCGTCGGTCGCGCTCTCCTCCATGCGGCGGATGGCAGCTTCGCTGAGATAGCGCCGTCCCTCGAACACGCCCTTTCCTGCGATCATGGTCAGGAAGCGGCCATAAGCGGTCAGCGTCGTTGCGGCGCCTGCCTGCAGAAGGGGGTTGGCGACCGTGTTCGGCGGATTGGGTCCCTTTGGGTTGCTCCAGTAAAAGGGCGACAGCCCCATGGGACGGGCGAAGGCTTCGTCAAACACGGAGGCCCATTTCGAGCCGGTCTTCGCTTCAAGAGCCGCCCCCAGGAACTGGAAGTCGGGGCCGCCATAGGCGAAATCTGTCGAAGGCGGGGTCGTCGGAGGGCGGACCGCCAGCGCGCGGGCTGCTTCATCCATCGCCATGCGCTTGTTCTGCGCAATGTCTCCGCCTCCATCCGCCAGTGAGGGGAGGCCGGCGGTGTAGGAGAGGAGCTCTCTTACCCTGAGACCTGCATGCGTGCCGGGAAGTCCGGACACGTAGGCTCCGATGCTGGCGTCGAGACTGAGTTCGCCGCGATCGACGCTGCGCATGATCATGGCGCCGGTGACCCACTTCGTCGCCGAGGCCAGAGGGAGAACGGTCGTCTCATCATAGGCGCCGTAATCGCGTCTCATGAGGACTGTCTCTCCGCGCATCAGCAGGAAGGACATGTTCGCGATGCCGGTGTCCTTCATGAAGGTCCGGGCTGCCGCCTCGATGCGTTCGGTTTGCGCTGAGCGAAGATCGCCGGATGGCGCCTGCGCATGTGCGGCGGCGAGACACACGAGCGGCGCCAGAAGAAGACCTCTGAACAGTCGGCGCATCGTCATGGGGTCAAACCTCTCTTTGCGGATGGCGGCGGATCGATGGCGGTTGCGGACCTTTCCCGGTCTCAGCGACGTGTTTCGATGAGCAGGAAGGCGATCACATCCCGCCGATCGTCCGCGTCATCGATGCCGTTGAAGAACATCGAGCTCCCGGGAAGGAAATCCTTGGGCTTCTCAAGCCATTGTTCCAGAAGGTCGGGACGCCAGGTCTCCTCGGGCCATTCAGCGAGAGCGGGAGAATATCGGAAGCCTTCGGCTGAGGCGGTCGGGCGTTCGAAGACGCCGTGAAGGTTGGGTCCCACCCGGGCGCCTTCGGCGGCCACGAGCGAGTGACAGTTGCGGCATTTGGCGAAGACCGCCTTGCCGCGTTCGAGATCGGCTTCGTTGTAAGGTGCCGGGAGGTCTGAAAGCGTCAGCGCAGGAACGGTGGGGGCTGGGGGCTCGGCCGCCTGTGTCTGCGTCGTTTCGGCGGCGGGCGTCGGCGAGCCTCCTTCGCCGCAAGCGGCAAGGGCGAGCGCGATCATCACCGCTCCCGAAAGATGCATGTTTCGTCTGGTCATCTCCATCTCTCCCCGGAGGCCCGTTTGTCCGACAGCTTTGAGCACAAACGGGAAGGATGGAGAACCTCCCCTGATGCGCTTCGGTCAGGCGAGGATGTCACCGGAGATATCGCCCACCGACCGGACGCCCGACAGGGCGAGGCTCGCCTTCATGTCGCGGGCAAAGCTTTCGAGAAGGGCGCTCACGCCTGCTTCGCCTCCGGCGGCCAGGGCGTAGGCGGCTGCGCGCCCGATCATCACGGCTCGCGCGCCGAGGGCCATCATCCGAACGACGTCGAGACCTGAGCGGACACCTGAATCGGCAAGGACGACCATGTCCGAGCCGACGGCGTCGGCGATGGCGGGCAGGGCGCGGGTCGTCGAGAGCGCGCCTTCGAGCTGACGACCGCCATGGTTGGACACGACGAGGCCGTCGGCGCCGAAGCGGCGGGCCTCACGGGCGTCCTCCGGATCGAGCACGCCCTTGATGATGATGGGACCGTCCCAGCTGTTGCGGATCCATTCGAGATCGCTCCAGCTGATCGAGGGATCGAAATTGTCGCCAAGCCAGCCGATATAGTCCGTGAGGCCCGTAGCGCGCCCAAGATAGGCTGAAACTCCGCCCAGGGTGTGCGGCCGGCCGAAGAGCCCGACATCGATCGCCCAGCGGGGTTTGCCGAACGCCTGAAGCAGGCGCCGCGCCGGTCCGTTGGGGCCGCTCATGCCCGAGCGCGCATCGCGCCGGCGAGCGCCGGGGACGGGCATATCGACCGTGAACACCAGAACGCGCACACCGGCCGCCTTGGCCCGGTCGAGTGCGTCAGCCATGAAGCCGCGATCCTTGAGCACGTAGAGCTGAAACCACAGGCCGCCCGAGACGGCGCCGGCCACCTCAGAGATGGGACACAGGGAGACGGTCGAGAGGGTGAATGGGACCCCGGCGGCGCGCGCGGCGCGCGCCGCCTGCACCTCGCCGCGACGGGCGAGCATGCCGGCAAGCCCCACAGGCGCGAGGATAACCGGCATGGCGAGCGTTTCGCCGAATACGGTCGTCTCAAGGCGGATATCCGCCACATCCCGCAGGACGCGCTGGCGCAGACGGATGTTCGAGAGGTCGGAGGTATTGGCGCGGAGCGTCGTCTCCTCGCCCGCTCCGCCATCCACATAGTCGAAGAGAAAGCGCGGCAGGCGACGCCGGGCGGCGTCTCGGGCGTCATCCGCATTCAAGGGGGACATGAGACAGGCGCTCCGGTCGGTTGAGATGTCAGAAGGACAGGTCAACGACCGTTGAGTTTATCGTCTCTTTCGCCGACGTCGACCCATGGCGGGGCGCCGCGATCCGGCGTCGCATGGCGATTGAGGCCTTATCTATCCGGAGATGACGATCGGTGAGGCGTATTCCCGCGTGGTGCGCTTGGACTCAAGAAGAACGCCCATGGAGGTCATCAGGCCGAAGCGTCCATCGTCCCGCAGTCCGGATATCCGGCTCCCATGTCGCGTGATGAGGCGTTTCTGAAGTCGGGTGACCGCCGACCCTGAGCTTCCCGGCCTCAGACGACGATAGCCGTTCAGAAAGGCCGGCTGAGCGGCGGCGGCGAGGGCCGCCTCCTCGCCTGTCAGCAGCATGTAGTCGAATGCCGGCAGCGATCCCTCAGGCGCGAAGCTTCCATCCGCTCGCCTCAGCCCTGCGTCTCGCTGAAAGCGCGCCCAGTCTCCCTGCGAGATCATCCGGTCGGCGCCGCCATAACCGCCGGGGATCACCTGACAGCCTGCGCAGCTGAAGCGTTCAGCCGCACCGCCTGCATGAATGTTGTGCGCTGCCCCGTTCGACCAGAAGGTTGTCTCTTCATAGGGGTCGAAGGTCAGGTTTCTGACGGTGCGCAGAACTGCGTAATCGCTCTGGATGCGCAGCGCGCCCCGCTGGATCCTGTTCGGATAGGCGCCGAGGTGATCGCCCGTCCGGTAGACATAAAGCCCAGTGGGCAGAAGGCTTGCCCCATACCCGCCGGTGGCGAGCGCCGAATAGACATGACGGACGGCCGGAACGGTTGAGGCGCGAAACACCCGCAGATGATCATCGCCGCGAC
>CAIKWZ010000054.1 GCA_903831255.1 uncultured Alphaproteobacteria bacterium | reverse complement strand
GGACAGAGAAATGCCCCACTGGGAGCCATCGCCCAGCGCCTGCTGGAATAGTGGGGTGTCGCGGGGCGTTGAGATGATGAGAATCTCGCGTATCCCCGCGAGCATGAGCGTCGAGAGCGGATAGTAGATCATCGGCTTGTCGTAGACAGGCAGGAGCTGCTTGCTGAGGATGCGGGTCAGCGGATAGAGCCGCGTGCCGGACCCGCCTGCGAGAATGATGCCTTTCAAAGGAGAAACCCTCCCATAACGACCCGACGCCCGTTCGAGCACGCCCTAACCGATTGGAGCGCTAAAGGTCCTCTATCACACCGGCTTGTTCGGTAAAGTTCTCCCGGCGACTAATACCGTTGATGCTGCCGGCATAGCGCACCTGGTGAAAGCCACGGATTGCAGTACGCTAAAGACCCCATGACTTTCTGTGAAATCGCCACGCGGACCCGACAATCGTATCAAGATCCGATCGATGCGGTCGCCAGGCCAGAGCGCTGCTTACCCGCGTGGTATCTGCATAGAGCGATACTGCGTCGCCCGCCCGTCTCGGTGCGATCTCGAAGGGTACGGGCCGGCCGATCGCCCTCTCGACAGCCCTGAGCACGTCCAGAACCGTCACGCCCTTTCCTACCCCGAGATTGAGCTGAAGATTGCCTCCTCCCTGAACGAGATGGTCCGCTGCGAGGCTGTGAGCGTCGGCCAAGTCTGAAACATGGACGAAATCGCGGACATTCGTGCCGTCCGGCGTTGGATAATCGTTTCCGAACAACCTCATGGCGCCGCCCAGACCGACGGCCGCCTTCAGCGCATTGGGAATAAGATGGGTCTCAGGCTCGTGCTCTTCGCCGATCTCTCCTTCAGGATCGGCACCCGACGCATTAAAATATCTGAGCGCTGCAAACCGGAAATCCTCCGCATGCGCAATATCCTCAAGCATCTGCTCAACCATCAGCTTGGTGCGTCCATAAACGCTGACCGGGCGCTTCGGCATTTCTTCCGTAAGAGGCAGCCGCTCGGGATCCCCATAAATCGCGCAAGTCGATGAAAAGACCAGCGAGCGCACACCTTCTTCCATCATCACCCTGATGAGATTTAGCGAGCCTGCGACATTGTTGTCGTAAAACTCAGCCGGGGCACGTTCTCCCTCGCCAACCTCGATGCGGGCGGCGAAATGCATGACCAGATCAGGACGGTGTTCACGAAGGGCCGACCGGACCGCGTGAGGGTCGCGAATGTCTCCCCTAACCAACGGCCCCCATCTGACGGCGTGTTCATGGCCGGTTGAGAGATTATCGAACACCACAGGATTATGTCCCGCGGCCCTCAACGACTTGGCGGCATGAGATCCGATGTAACCGGCTCCGCCGGCGATCAGCACGGTCCGACCTGTCATGACCTTTGCGCGAGCTCCATGTCATTCCGCCCACATGATTTGCTGAGGCTAAACGCTTTTTCCCCGTCCCTGCAGGCCATCCCATGCCCGGAACGGCCTCGCAGCCTATGCATTGACATGTCCAGCAGGCCCCGCAAAGCGTGTTCGTCAATCAGGGAATACAACAGATGGCCGAACAGAACGCCACCACCCCTTCGGAAACCGCTCGGATAGCGTTGCTGCTGGCCGACATATGCTCGCTTGCGGGCGTGACGGTCATGGCCGTCTACAACAGCGATTTCGAGACACGAAGCAAGGCGGATCTCAGTCCGGTCTCCGATGCGGACGAGCGAGCCGAGGCGATCATTCTCGAGCGCCTCGCCCGGGATCTCCCCGGAATTCCGGTTCTGGCGGAGGAGGCAGTCGCCGAAGCTGGCAGCCTCCCCACGGGAGAATTCACGGTCAACGGGATGATGCTTCTGGTCGATCCGGTCGATGGAACAAAGGAGTTCATCCAAAGGCGAGGCGACTTCACCGTGAATATCGCCCTGGTGGAGAATGGTTCAGCGATTGCCGGGTGCGTATTCGCCCCAGCGCGACGCGAAATGTATTTCGGAGGAAGTCGCGCCTACGCGAACCGGGGGTTTGAGGCGGGTTCGCGGCCCGAGGCGTCAGACGCCTACGAAATCAGAACCCGACCCTATCCGAAATCGGGCCTTACGGCCGTCACCAGCTCCTCCCACCTCGACGCTCAAACGCTCGCCTTCCTGGGGCAATACGGCGTCCTGGAGCGCACAGCGATTGGTTCATCTCTGAAATTCTGCCTGGTCGCCTCCGGGGTCGCCGACATCTATCCCCGTTTCGGACCCACAATGGAATGGGACACAGCCGCAGGCCAGGCGGTCCTTGAAGCGGCCGGAGGCTACGTATTGCATCCTGACGGAACGCCGTTCACGTTCGGACATGTCGAACGGGGATTTCTCAATCCCCCGTTCATCGCCTGGGGGGGAAGACCGCTTCCTGGCCTTGGGTGACAGGGCAATCCAAGGGCGCCCGTCGGGTCTGGCGTTCTGCGGGCATTTCGGGCAGTTGAGGGCGTAGTTCATTCCCCGGGAGAGACCCGATGTCCGACACCCTGCCCGACCGCCTGAGCCAGGACCCCAAGAGCCCGTTTTACAACGAAGAGCTTCTCAAGCTGGGCGTGGGGATCCGTTTCAACGGTGTCGAAAAGACCAATGTCTGGGAATACTGTGTCAGCGAGGGATGGGTGAGGGTCGTGGCGGGGGCTGCCGTCGATCGCCAGGGCCGACCCCTGACCATGAAGCTCAAGGGGCTTGTCGAGCCTTATCTCGACAAGCAGGATCAGGCCTAGGATATGATCCCGAGAAAGCGATCGAAGATCTGAAGACCCCTCTCAAGTTCGGAGACGGCGAGGAATTCGTTTGGCTGGTGGGCCTGATCGATTGAACCCGGCCCACAGATGACGCTCGATAATCCCGCCTGCTGAAACAGTCCCGCCTCGGTCGCATAGGCCACGGATCGAACCGCGTTATCGCCCGTCAGGAGACGCAGGAGCCGTTCGGCCTCACTATCGCTGCGCCTGCCGAGCCCGGGCGCGTTGGCGTTCATTTGCACGCTCACGCCGCATTCAGGTCCATGAACAGACAGACGCTCCCGTGATCTGTGAACCTGGTCAAAGAAAGGCGTCAGGAGCTCATCGGGGTCCACATCGGGCGTTGAGCGAAGATCAAATGTGAACCGACACTCACGGGCCAGAATATTGGCTGCGGTACCGCCTGAAATCGCGCCGATGGTGAGCGTCGGATAAGCTGGTTCAAACGTCGGGTCGGCGACGGGAGACATTTCCGCCCGACGTGCGATCCCACGGAGCGTCACGAGAAGTTCCAGGGCCTCGTGAATAGCGGAGGCGCCGAGGGCCGGATTCGACGAATGGGCGTCCTTACCCGTCACGACCACATCATAAACCCGCACCCCCTTGTGAGCGGAGACCACGTTCCACAAAGTCGGCTCACCGACCCAGACCACAGATGGAGCAGCGCCCCTCAGCATGATTTGCTCGATCATTGGCCCGACGCCTGCGCAGCCCACCTCTTCATCATACGAGAAAGCAAAATGAACAGGGCGCTTCAGCGGACGCCCAGAAAACTGCCTGGCGTGTGCAAGACACAGGGCCAGAAATCCCTTCATGTCCGACGCGCCCCGACCATAAAGGCGACCTGATCTCTCAGTCAGCGTCCACGGATCTGTCTCCCACGGCTGGCCGTCCACGGGGACCACATCCGTATGTCCGGACAAGACCCAACCTCCAGGCTCGTCCGGACCAAACCGCGCCCAGAGATTAGCCTTGAGGCCATCTCTTGACGGCAATCGAATGACGGACGTCGCCCACGGATCCAGAAAAGCCTCAGTCCAGGTGATCAGATCCAGATTCGATCGCCTCGATGTCGTATCGAACGCCACCAGAGACGACAGGATCGATCGGACGTCATCGAGCCGGTTCATGAGCGTTCCCCCTCACACCAAACAGTGAGATTTGGCAGGTACTCCGGTCAGCTCGATCGATCGCCCTTCAGCTGTCACTTTTGATCGGCAGAGGGCGCAGGCGGCTCGGATTGAACTCGAATGATCTCTTCGAGTTCAACCTCGAAGGTCACTGAGGAATTCGGGGGGATCAGCCCATCGCCCTCGCCGGCATACATCAGGTGAGCGGGAAAGCGCACCATCCAGCGATCGCCCGGGCGCATCAGTTTCAGCGCTTCGGCCCAGCCCGGCACCAGCTGCGCGATCGGGAAGATTTCGGGCTGCTGGGCTTCAAAGGTCGAAGCGACGACGGTTCCATCATCAAGCCGGCCCTCGAAATGAACGCGGGCATAGTCCTGATCTGTCGCCATCTCGCCCTCGGCGGCGCCTTCGCGGATCGAGGCGTACTCAAGGCCTGACGCGGTCCGGATCACCTCCCCTGAAGAGGTCGGCCAGGGAAAGTACTTTTTCCAGGCCTCGGCATCTGAAAGCTTTGCAGGAATGACCTTCAGCAACTCGACGCGGAACATCAGATCAGCGTTCGGCGGGATCGCCCCTCCGGCCCCGCGGTCTCCATACCCTTGCGCCGCCGGAATGAAGAACATGAATTCATCGCCGGGCTTCATCTTCTGAAGCCCTTCCGTCCAGCCCGGTATCACCTGGTTCAGACGAAAGGTCGCCGTTTCGCCCCGCTCGTAGGAACTGTCGAACTTGGTTCCATCTGCGGCGAGGCGACCGTCATAATGCACCTCAACCTCGTCCATCGGGGTCGGCGAGGCGTCCTTGCTCTTGCCATCGGAGATAACGACGTACTGAACGCCGCTTTCAAGGGTAACGACACCCTGCCTCTCAGGGTTCCATGGATAGAGGCTCGAATAGGGATCCTCCCGATTGATGCTGGAGGAGGGCTGGCAGGCGGCCAGCCCGAGGACCGCCAGACCTGCGATAAGAGCACGCACCATGACCCGTTTCTCCTGAATTCGATCGGGATTGTCTCGTAGCATTCCCCCGGTTCGAGCGCGAGCCCCGTCGCGCACGGACTGAAGGAGACGGTTTCGTCGCGGGCGTCAGGACGTACGAGGCGGGAAGCCCTCGCGGGTCAGAGCTTCGATAATGTCCTGAGTGTGCAGAGCGTCGCGCGTCTCGATCATGATGTCGAACTCCGCTCCCTTAGCGGGTACGTCGAGCGCGATACGATTATGGGCGACCTCGATGATGTTGCCGCCATTATCGCCAATCACTTTCGAAACGCGGGCAAGCAGGCCCGGTTGATCGCCGCCTACGATGCGAATGGATGTCAGGCGCTTTTCACGAACCAGAGATCGCGTGAGAACAGACGCCAGAAGACGCGTGTCGATATTGCCCCCACACAGGATCAGAACCACCTTTCGTCCACGAAAGCGCTCGGGCTGGGCGAGGAGCGCGGCAAGGCCCGCGGCCCCCGCCCCCTCGGCGACCGTCTTTTCAACCGTCGCGAAGTAAGTAATGGCCCTCTCAAGGTCGTCTTCCGACACGAGGATGATGTCGTCGAGCAGACGGGAGCAAATCTCCATCGGAATTCGGCCGGCTCGCTTCACTGCAATCCCTTCGGCGATGGTCGCGCCGCCGACAACGGGCGTCTCTCCCCGCAATTCAGCGTGAAGAGCTGGATACATCTCCGATTCCACACCCAGTATGGATATGTCCGGACGCAAGGCCTTGATCGCGGTCGCCACCCCCGATGCAAGTCCCCCGCCGCCGACAGGGATCGGCATCACGTCGAAGTCTTCGAGCTCGGAGAGAATCTCAAGACCTATCGTCCCCTGCCCGGCGATTACCTTCGCATCGTCGAACGGGTGGACGAAGGTCAGCTTCTCGCTGGCCTCAACTTCCCGGGCATGGGTGTTCGCCTCATCCAGCGTATCGCCGACAAGGAGCACACGAGCGCCGAAGTTTCGGGTGTGCTCGACTTTAACAAAGGGCGTCGCCCTCGGCATGACGATCGTCGCTGGAATTCCAAGGCGCGCTGCATGATAGGCGACACCCTGAGCATGATTGCCCGCCGACATCGCCACCACTCCAGCCGCCCGCTCCGCGTTTGTCAGAGACAGGAGCTTGTTGAGCGCGCCGCGTTCCTTGAAGGCCGCTGTGACCTGCAGGTTTTCAAATTTGATCCAGATCTGGGCGCCCGTGATTTCCGAAAGCGTCCGCGAATAGCGCAGCGGGGTTCGCTCCACACGGCCCTCAATCGCCCGAGCCGCCGCCTCGATATCGGCGAGGGTCACCATCGAAGAGGCGGGAGTGTCATGATTGGCCTTAAGGGTCGTCAACGCGCTCTTCCTTCAGCAAACGAACCCTGAAATCGGGATGGGCGCACCTATAAAGGGTTTTTCCTTATGGAAAAGTCCGGATGCTGCGCCGCAATCCGACTGTCGGCCACGTCCACCCGCATATTCCTGAGCTCACGGCGCGTAGAGGCCCTCTTCCCCCTCGCTGGGATCATGCTCGGCGACAAGATGACCCGGAGCGACTTCAACAAGCCTCGGACGATAGACATCCCCCTCTTCCGTCAGACGCGACTTCAGGAAACGAAGTCCCGCCCGGGCGTCCAGGGGCGATGGCAGATCCCCCTGAAGCTTGACGCGAATGCGCGAGCGTTCCCGCACAGGATCTGGAACCGGAGCGGCCGAAAGAAGCGCCCGCGTATAGGGATGGCGGGGGCGGGAGAAAAGTTCATCCCTCGAAGCTGTCTCAACCACCCGACCCAGATAGAGAACCATGACCCGGTGGCAGAGTTCCCGCACCACTGACAGGTCATGACTTATGAACAACATCGCAAGGCCGAACTCTTTCTGGAGCTCGATCAGCAGATCCAGGATCTGGGCCTGAACCGAGACGTCCAGCGCCGAGACCGCCTCATCGCACACCACCAGGCGGGGCTTCAGGATCATCGCTCGGGCGATGCCAACTCTCTGATTCTGACCGCCGGAGAGTTCATGAGGGTAGCGGTTGATATAGGCCGGATCGAGCCCCATCCGGGCCATCATGGTCCTGACCGCGTCTTCGCGAGCCTCTTTCGACAGATCAGGCTGGAAGACAAGAAGCGGCTCGGAGATCGATGCGCCGACCGTCATGCGCGGATCAAGGCTTGCGAGCGGGTCCTGGAAAACGATCTGGAGATCCTTTCGCAAAGGCTGGACCTCCTTGCGGGTCGCGCGGGCGATGTCCTTTCCAAGCCAGGCGACAGCGCCGGCCGTGGGATCCACCAGACGGAGGACGGCGCGGGCGAGCGTGGACTTTCCGCAACCACTCTCTCCCACAACGCCCAGTGTCTCTCCCGGCCTCAGATCGAAGCTGACCCCATCCACGGCCCTCAGAGGGGCCGTGCGTCCGAACAACCCTCCGGGAACCTGAACCGGGAAGGAGACGCGCAGATCTTCAACCTTCAGAAGTGCGGGCGTGTCCGGCGGAGGAGGCGAGGCTACAGCCGGACGCCCTCCACGGTCATCCCGATCCAGCCGGGGCATCGCCTCCAGCAACATCCGGGTGTAATCATGACGCGGCGCGGTAAAGATCGCGTCCACCGGACCGCTTTCCACGGGTTCTCCATGACGCATGACGACCACCCGATCGGCCATGCGGGCAATCACGCCCATGTCATGCGTGATGAGAACAAGTCCAGCCTTCGTCTCCTTCTTCAATTCATCCATGAGATCGAGGACCTGAGCCTGGACCGTGACGTCGAGAGCGGTGGTCGGCTCATCCGCAAGGAGCAACTGAGGTTCGCACAGCATCGCCGAGGCGATCATCACGCGCTGGCGCATTCCTCCTGAGAGCTCGTGAGGGAACTGATGCAAACGACGCCGGGCCTCCGGAATGCGAACGCGCTCAAGCCATTCGAGAATTTTCGCTTCCGCCTGCCGTCCCCTGACGCCTCGATGACGGGCTAGGCCTTCCGCCATCTGGGCGCCGATCGTCATATGAGGGGTCAGCGACGTCAGAGGGTCCTGGAATATCATGGCCACCCGGTCGCCCCGGACGCGATTCATCTCGGCCTTAGACAAACCGACCAGCTCGCGGCCCTCAAACCTCACAGACCCGGCGACCTCGCCATTTCCCGCCGTCAGGCCCATGGCGGCCAGAACGGTCTGGCTCTTGCCTGAACCGCTTTCACCGACAAGTCCCACGCACTCCCCCGGCGCCACGTCAAAGGAGAGGGACCTGACCGCTTCAATCCGACCGTCTGCGGTCAGGAATGACACAGACAGATTGGAGATCTCCAGAACAGGCTTCAGGTCGGTCAAAAGTCTTGTCTCCAGACGGCGCGCAGGTCACGGGCGACATATCAACCCTGAGGCGGAGCGTTTGGAAAGCCCGAAACGTGCACCCGTGTCATCCAACTTCCAGCATGAGCGCCCAGGGACAGGCCTATTTGATCCGCTTCAGCACGCCGGACGCTTCAGAACTCGATCATCAGGGCGGTTGCATCGTCAGATGTCTTGAAGCGCCCGATGGTCGCATCTTCATCCGGGGAGGCCTCGAGGCGACGAAGCTCGGCCATCAAGGATCCGAGCCCATCCTCAAAGGCTTGACGGATCAGCTCGCGATGAGTGAGCCGACCATAGGGCGAGACAAGTCGATAAAAGCCATCGGTCATGAGAATGCCGCGCGAACCTTTCGGACACTCAAGGGCCTGACAGACAAGGTGAGACACCGCCTCGGGCTGGACGCCAAGGATCCAGTAACCCGCCTCGACATTGTGCCGGGCCCGGAGCTCCGCAAGCCATTTTAAACGGTCGTCCCGAGACATCTGCATGACCTGCCGAGCCCGTGCGCTTTCATCCTCCGGCCTTGCCACATCGCCAATAACCCCGATCTTTCCATCCGGGGTCTCGATCAGGGCCAGCGTGTCGCCAAGCGTCGCCGCTTCGAGGTTGCCCCTGGCCCATCGCATCCAGGTCACTGCCGCCGTGGGAAGAGACGCGCGAGGGGCGACTTCAAGGGGTATGATCGACGCACGGGCGCATCGATGTCTCAACTCGCTGACCAGGCGGACGAAATACGGCGCCAGAGCCTCAGCAGGGGCCGGAGGTGCCTCGAGACAGGTCCTCGCCGCAGCTTCAGCGAACCACGCCGCGTCGGACTCAGCTTCCGGGAACAGGCGCACGGGGCCCACATCCGTGGCCCCGTCGATCACACACGCCCAACCCGCCTGCTCGTCATAAACGAACCGGTCGTCGCCAGCGCCATCCTTCAGTCCCCCGAAGAGAGAGGATCCGGGCGCTGAGACGACGTCAAGAATTCGCATTATGGGTCCTTCTCAGAGGGCCAAGCTGGGCGCGTCACACTCCAGCCAGGGTCGCTCACGCACTCAGCCGAACCGCCGACACCCGCCTCTGCAAAACCAAGACATCCTAAGACGTCTTTTATCCCGCCAGGCGCGCCATCTCGGCTTCTGACAGCTCGTAATTGCCGTAAACGTTCTGAACATCGTCCAGGTCGTCCAGCAGGTCGAGAACCTTCATGAGACGGTCTGCATCTTCACCTTCGACCGCCACCGTATTGACGGGCTTCCAGATCAGATTTGTGGAGGTCGGCTCAACCTTGAACCGGCCCTCCAGCCTGGACGCCACTTCAGCAAGATCAGATCGGGCTGTGTATATGATATGCCCGTCCCCGTCGCTGACAACGTCGGAGGCGCCCGCCTCGATCGCCGCCTCCATTACGTCATCTTCCCCACCGGCCGACAGCGGATAGACGATCTCGCCCACATTCTCAAAACCAAACGACACGGCCCCCGTCTCGGCCATATTGCCGCCATTCTTGGTCAGGGTGGCGCGGACGTCCGCTGACGCGCGATTACGATTATCCGTCGAACACTCGATGATGAGCCCCACCCCGCCCGGAGCGAACCCCTCATAGCGCAGGGTCTCGTAATTCGCACCGTCAGCTCCCGAGCCTTTGTCGATCGCGCGCTGAATATTGTCCTTCGGCATCGACGCGGCCCGGGCATTGTTCACCGCCAGGCGCAGACGAGGGTTCATCGCCGGATCTGGCAGACCCATCTTTGCGGCGATCGTGATCTCCTTGGACAATTTGGAGAACAACTTCGAGCGCGCCTTGTCGGCCTTGCCCTTGCGGTGCTGAATATTCGCCCATTTACTGTGGCCGGCCATGAAGGGTTCCCGTCCGATTGTCGCAGTCTTTGAAGGAGGCGTGGTCTAGCCGACCTTGACCGACCTGAGCAAGGCGCCTTGTATTGCATGATGAAAATCCTACCCTTTCCAAGGGACACCGAAAGGATCATAATTCCCACGACAAAAGTGTGGTTTGAAAGAAGAGGCTCATCGATGCTCAGGCGTTGCGCGGGTGTGATCGGGGTCATCCTGCCGCTTTTGATGGGGTGCTCGGAAGGAGCCGCCGGCGGGGATCGCGGATCGGTTTCCGCCGATGTGACTGAGGGAGACGTCAGTTCTGACGACGTCATGCTGCCGGAAGGCGTTCCGCCCGAAGCCAGAGACGTATTAGGGGAATGGATGACCAACATTCCCGGTGTCGCGTACGAGACCCCGAGCCAGGTCGACGGTTACAACACGCTCAATATCAGCCCTGGAGTCCGCGACGGCGCTCTGCTCATAAATCCGGATGGGACTTATGAATGGAGCGCCTATGGAGGCAAGACCGGGGCCTGGAAGGGGGGAGACGCCGATTATCCCGTCGTGCTCATAGACACAGTCGAGAACAAGGAATGGCGCGTGGGTCTCGACCGGGGCAAGCTAGTTATCTGGGACGGAAGCATCTGGTATGAGGGCGTTCGCTGACGAGCGACGCGAGGCCTGCCCCAGCCTGGAGGGACAAGCCTGATTTGTCGCACAGTTCGCCGTCGGACCGGTTTCAACCTTAACCCAATCATCAAAGCGGTCGCAAAAGTCGCCGCGGAGATTTATACTGCAGCCTGATCCCGGGTGATCCAGGGGTCAGGTCGGCGTCAGACCGACTTCATCCCCTCTCCCCAGGGACTACGCCATGCCAAACGCACCTACCTTTGATCCGGACGGAGATCCCGTTCAGGACCTTCTGAACCTCCTCGATCTTGAACGCATTGAGGTCAATCTGTTTCGGGGCGTTTCACCCGATGACGGGATGAAGCGCGTTTTCGGCGGACAGGTGATCGCTCAGGCTCTGGTTGCGGCGTACCGAACTGTGGAAGGGCGCCTGTGCCATTCTCTTCACGCCTATTTCATCCGCCCCGGAGATCCCAGCGTTCCAATCCTCTACGAGGTTGATCGCTCTCGCGACGGCAAGAGTTTCGCCACCCGCCGGGTCGTCGCGATCCAGCATGGTGAGCAGATCTTCAATTGCTCCGCCTCATTCCAGATTCCCGAAACAGGCTTCACTCACCAGTCGACCATGCCTGAGGTGAAGTCCCCTGACGACCTTCTGAGCGAGGATGAACTCCGGGCGATGGCTAAGGACAAGGTGCCCAAAGAACTCGCCAAGCAATTTACACGACCGAGACCCATTGAGCTCAAGCCAGTCGACCCACGCGCAATGGTCAGTCCCAAACCCAGTGCGCCTATCAAGCATCTCTGGATGAGAGCCCGAGGGCGGGTTGGAGACGACCAGACCCTCCATCAGTGCCTCCTCGCCTACGCCTCTGACATGGGGATTCTGGACACCGCGACGAAGCCGCATGGGGTGAACTGGTTTACTGGCGGTGTTCAGATGGCGAGCCTTGATCACGCCATGTGGTTTCATGAACCCGTCAACATGGAGGAGTGGCTGCTCTACTCGATGGACAGCCCGTCCGCATCAGGAGCCCGAGGCTTCAATCGCGGAGAGGTGTATACCCGTGACGGCCGTCTGATCGCTTCCGTCGCTCAGGAAGGTCTCATACGCCCCAGAGAGCCGAAACCTTCCGCCTGACCGGCGGACCTGAGCAGTCTTCAGCGAAGTCAGGAGATGACGTGATGCCGGATCGAGCCATTATCGTCGTTACGATCATTCTCGGTCTTGCATCCTGTTCACCGGGCGAAACGTCGTTCAACTCAGAGCCATCGACCGCCTCGCCCACCTCGGAGGCCCGTCCCGGCGAAGGGACGCAGCTGTCCATCGGGACCAACGACCGGAACGAGGAACCGCCCCTAGCCGCCTCGAACGCCGAGGGCGAGCCAGGTGAGCCTCAGGCAATCTCTCTCGATCGTCTGATGGGCTCTCTCGATCCTCGAACCGACGGGGAGTTTACAGCTATCCCTGCCAACCTCGCCTCAAGGCAGGGGCTCTACGGCCGGAAGGAGGCCGTCGACAGCCTGACGCGGATGGCGGACGCAGCCCGGAAGGATGGCGTGAGCCTCACCGTGCTCTCCGCTTTCAGAAGCTTTTCCGACCAGAAGCGGATATGGGAGGATAAGTGGACGGGATCGACCCGGGTCGAAGGCGGACGTCTTCCAGAGACAGTTCCGGATCCGGCGCGACGCGCGCTCAAGATCCTGGAGTACTCGTCCATGCCAGGAACATCGCGCCATCACTGGGGAACGGATTTTGATCTCAACAGTCTTGAATCTGAGTATTTCGCAAGCGGAGACGGCCGCCGCGTATACGAGTGGCTGACGGCGAACGCGGAGACATTCGGGTTTTGTCAGGTCTACTCGCCCAAAGGCGCCGACCGCCCGGAGGGATACAATGAGGAGGAGTGGCACTGGTCGTATATGCCCCTCGCCTCCCAAATGCTCGCCGACTATCTGACCCAGATCTCTCCCGAGAGGATTTCCGGGTTCAAGGGCTCGGAGACCGCCGGAGCCATCGACGTCGTCAATCGCTATGTCCGCGGCGTCAATCCGGCATGCTCTGACACCTGAGGGCGCGCACTGAGACCCGCAAAGTTCGCGTCACAGATCAGGCACTGTGCGCATCAGCCGACCCCCGACCCGGATGGGAGAAACTGAGAGAGCAAGACCGGTCCTGTCGTCAGACACGACCATCACGCCGCACACGGTTGCCGGCCCCTCGGCAGGCGACTTTCGCTCGGTGGGAAGACGGGTCATGGCTCTCTGAACGATCGGTCCCTTCTTCATGCCGATGACGCTGTCATAATCGCCGCACATCCCCGCATCCGACATGTAGGCCGTGCCGCCAGGCAGGATTTGCGCATCGGCCGTCGGAACATGCGTGTGAGCCCCCACCACCAGGGTCGCCCGGCCGTCGCAGAAGTGTCCCATCACGTACTTTTCGGCTGTCGCCTCGGCGTGCATCTCCACAATAACGGCGTCTGCAACCTCCCGGATCGGCGCTTCTTCAAGGGCCCGCGCCACGCCCTGAATGGGATCATCCAGGGCTTCCATAAAGGCTGCCCCATGAATCTGAATCACGAACACCCTCATACCTCCGGACGTCGTGAAAAGCTGCGAGCCGCGCCCCGGCATCAGAAGGGTCTGAGGGTAGTTGTAGGGTCGCAACAAACGCGGCTCGCGCTCAATATAGGTCAGAGCCTCGCTCTGATCCCATGAATGATTGCCAAGGGTGATGCAGTCGGCGCCTGCGTCGAATATCTCCTGCGCTGTCGAGGGCGTGATCCCGAAACCGCCTGCCGCGTTTTCCCCATTGACGATCACAAAGTCGAGCGCGAGCTCTGCGCGCAGTCGCGGCAAATGCTCGGACAAGCCGGCCCGCCCGGACCTTCCGACGACATCCCCAAAAAACGCCAGCCGCATAATGCCTTCCCATCCAGGACCGTCCGGTTAAACCACGGGCGCTGATCAAAGCGGGGAGGACGGTCAGGGCACGCCTTACAGGAGGGCGGCGCCCTCGCCAAGCGACTGAAGTCCGCTCGCTTCAATCCTGTGGTCCCCCTGGTCCTCGGGGGGTCAGCGCGCCATGGCCCGGCCGAGAAAGAGCGGGACAGAATTCAGGGGCGTCTCCACCCAATCCAGAGGAATGTCCGAACGATCAGCCGGCACGACATCCGCCTGCTGCTGGGCATAGGCCAATCCCAGGTAAAAGACCCTCCCCGTCAACCGGAGCTGCGCGATCGCGCGGTCATAGTAGCCCTTGCCATACCCCAGTCGCGCCCCGCGGGCATCGAAAGCCAGCAATGGAGCGAGAACGAGACTTGGCCGCAGCTCTTCGGCGCGCGAGGAGGGCTGCCTGAGGCCGAAAGGTCCGCTTTCAAGCCCCCCCGATGCTGCGTCCCGGAAGCTCATGGCGCCGTTGTCTTCCAGACGCGGAAGACAGATCTGCCCACCCAGCCCCCTGAGCCGCTCAAGCAGCGGAGCTGGATCGAGTTCGTCATTGAACGCGACATAGCCGGACACGACCGGACCGTAGCGCTGAAAAAGCTTGATGGGAAAGCGCTCCGCCAGCCGCAGTGACGCGTCCGGATCGCGGGCCGCCGCCTCCGCGCGGATCTCCCGCATGTGTCCGCGCAGGATCGCCTTCTGCTCGGCCAACTCGTTCAAAGGATGTCTCCGCAGCGCTTGTCCCGCAGGCTGCAGGAGTTGAGAATCTGTGTGGCGGCACCGCTATTTGCGCCGTTTTCGGGCTTGTTCATTCCCATCGACCCAGCAAGCTAGGTGGGCGCCAGGTGATCAGGACCACGGTCCCGGCCAGAGCCAGCTCCCTGACAGAAATGTAAGGTCGCTGGAATAAAACTCCCTTTCGGACACAGCAGACATCCGCCACCTGCGAAGGCTAAGGGGCAGAGGCGTTGCAAACAAGTGAATTCCTCATCTTTCAGCCGTCGAGCCAACCGGTTTGCTTCAACGCCTCTTTCCCCGCCTCCCAATTGTGTGAGGATAGTACCCTTGTGCGATCCGGCGCGTTATGGTGCGCGTACCGACTACG
>CAIKWZ010000053.1 GCA_903831255.1 uncultured Alphaproteobacteria bacterium | reverse complement strand
AGAGTATGGCTGCGAGGTCGTAACGTTTACCGCTGATCTGGGACAGGGTGAGGAACTGGAGCCCGCTCGCCGGAAGGCGGAGATGATGGGTGTCAAGGAGATCTTCATCGAGGATCTTCGGGAGGAGTTTGTCCGGGACTTTGTCTTTCCGATGTTTCGGGCCAACACGGTCTATGAGGGATCCTATCTTCTTGGCACCTCGATCGCCCGCCCGCTCATTGCAAAGCGGCTCGTCGAGATCGCGGCTGAGACCGGCGCGGACGCCATCGCGCATGGTGCGACAGGAAAGGGAAATGATCAGGTTCGCTTTGAGCTGTCCGCTTATGCGCTGAACCCGAACATCCGGATTATCGCGCCATGGCGGACATGGTCGTTCCGATCGCGGACCGATTTGATTGAGTTCGCTGAAAAAAACCAGATCCCCGTTGCAAAGGACAAGAGAGGGGAGGCGCCGTTTTCTGTTGACGCAAATCTTCTGCATTCGTCTTCGGAAGGAAAGGTGCTGGAGGACCCCGGCGTGGAGCCGCCTCCTTATGTCTATCAGCGTACTGTCTCGCCTATGGATGCGCCTGATGCGGCGGTTGACATCGAGATCGGGTTTGATCGCGGCGATCCGATATCGCTCAATGGCGTTTCGCTTTCCCCGGCAACTCTTCTGGCGAAGCTGAACGACCTGGGTCGGGACAACGGTATCGGTCGTCTGGATCTTGTTGAGAACCGCTTCGTGGGAATGAAGTCCAGGGGAGTTTATGAAACCCCCGGCGGGACTATTCTCCTTCAAGCCCACCGTGCCATGGAGAGCATCACTTTGGATCGCGGCGCCGCTCACCTGAAGGACGATCTGATGCCACGCTACGCTGAGCTTATCTACAACGGTTTCTGGTTCGCGCCGGAGCGTGAGATGTTGCAGGCTGCAATAGACAAAAGTCAGACGTCGGTCTGCGGAAGCGTTCGGCTGAAGCTTTACAAGGGTAATGTGATCGTGACGGGGCGGGCCTCCCCACGTTCGCTTTATTCCGCCGCCCACGTGACGTTCGAGGACGATGCGGGAGCTTATGACCAGAAGGATGCGGAGGGGTTCATCCGGCTTAATGGTTTGCGTCTGCGATTGCTGGCCGCGGCCCAGAAGAACTAAGGCGCGATGGAGGCCTGAAGCATGGATCTGTCAAAGATACCGGTAGGACGAAACCCGCCGCACGATGTCAATGTCGTCATCGAAGTGCCGCTCGGGGAGGAGCCGATCAAGTATGAGATAGACAAGGCGTCCGGGGCCATGTTCGTCGACCGCTTTCTTTATACAGCCATGAGGTATCCCTGTAATTATGGCTTTATCCCTCACACGCTTAGTCTTGATGGAGATCCGATCGACGTCATGGTGATTGGCAATCGATCCCTTGTTCCAGGTTGTGTGGTGAGGGTCACGCCGGTTGGGGTTCTGATGATGGAGGATGACAAGGGGCAGGACGAGAAGGTGATCGCAGTGCCTCACCCGAGCCTCACCCGATACTATGAGAAGGTCCACCATTACCGGGATCTGCCTGACATCCTCGTCGAGCGGATCGTACACTTTTTCGAACACTACAAAGACCTCGAACCCGGAAAATGGGTCAAGACCAACGGTCTGTTCGGCCCTGAGAAGGCGCACGAACTCATCCGGGAAGCGGTTGGTCGCGCGACGGGCGCCTCAGGTTCCTGATCCTTCAGGATTCAATTAGTCGCTTGGGTTTCCTGACCGGATAGGGAGGTCTTGAGGGCGACTGTCGGGGGGAGGTCCGCCGCGGGTTGAGGATCCCATGCGGCACCGTTCTTGTTCTGCAGGATCGTTTTCATGATGCTGGAGACAGACCTGTTCCGTGGTGAGCTCCCGCTCGGGATCGATGGCGACGCAGCCCGCCCCCCCCATTGCCACAGTCAGGCACCCCCAGAGAACGGCTGAAGAACGGACAGCGCTCCTCCGGTCAGATTTGTTAAAAGACATGGGGTGCTTCCGAATATGCGTCTCGCCCTTCACACTACAGGAAGGCGACTGAAAGATCGATCGGATATGTCGGCTGTCGGAGATGATCGGCGCTCTGAAGCAGTTGGCGGAGCAAATCCTCTGTGATTTCGACGGATTGAAGGACTTAGCCCTTCGCAAGCTCGAGGAGAAGCTCGCTTGGTCCGACGACAACAGCCAGATGCCCGCCGGACGTCTCGCAGCAAGGCAATCCGTCTTTGATTGTGAGCCGGTCTGTTCGAAGTCTCGCAAGGGCGAGGCCGTCCGCTGTCGAGGTGATTGCGCCGATCTCCTCTTCGCCCACGAATAGGGGTGAGGGGAGCTCTTTGAGGTCCGTGGAAAGCCGAAGAACCGCCGTACGCCGGCGGACATTCGTTCGACGCTTCATACGGGAGACGACTTCCTGACCGACAAAACAGCCCTTCTTGAAATCCACACCGTCCAGGAAGTCCATGTTGATATCAGACGGGTAGACATCCTCCACTCCGAAATCGACACCTTGCTCAGACCATCCGGCGCGTATGCGGGCGCTCTCGAACGACGGCAAAAAGGCCGGCTCAACAGGATCGCCAGCGCGACCGATCGACCTCTCCGGGCCGGTGCTCGATTCCTTGGCCTCCTCATCCGTCAGCCCCAGGACGATCTTGGATGGATCGGTGAAAATGGTCACGCGCGACCTAAGCTTAAACAGTCGCAATCGGCGTTCGACCTCAGGAGCGACCAGTTGGGCGCAGTCCAGATCGAACCCGAGTTTTGATCGATGAATATGCATGTCGGCGATGACGCGTCCCTGAGGGGTCAGAAGCGCCCCGTATCGCTTGTCGCCGTGGGCCATGCCGAGGGTGGATTGGGTCAGCAGCCCATTAAGAAACGTGTCCGCATCGGGACCCTCGACGCACAGGACCAATCTTGACGGCAGGCATACGGAATGGGTCATGATCGGGCGCCGGTAAAAATGCGAGATAGATCCTCAGCCGCGTGGAAACGGGTCTCGACGTGAGTAGGCCGAAAGCAGAATCGTCCCGAAATCAAAGACATGACTGAGGAAATCACGACATCAGAGGGCCAGAAAACGAACAAAACTGCCCTCATAGGGTGGGATTGGGGAGATGGCTTTGCAATATTCTTGATTATGTGCCATAGTGCGCTCGTCGAATTTTGAACAGGTTCGGTTGCTCTCCTTGCTCATACCTATTTTGGATTGAGCTCCGGATCTGGCCTTCCGTTCCTTCTGGTTTGACGGCTCCCGGGCGCGGCTATGAAGCGCCCTTATAGCTCCTGCGGAATTTCCCGTGGGACTCTTACTGAAAGACTATCTCTACATGGCTACCGGCACCGTTAAGTGGTTCAACGAGCAAAAAGGTTATGGCTTCATTCAACCCGAAGCGGGTGGGAACGACGTGTTCGTTCACATCTCGGCGGTTGAGCGCGCCGGCCTGCGCGGCCTGACTGAGGGCCAGCGCGTGTCTTATGAACTCGAGAAGGACAAGCGTTCGGGCAAAATGTCTGCGACGCAACTTCAGAGCCTCTGATTTTCAGGCGCTTTGCGAGACGTCTCGTTTTCAGAAATGTCTCGATGGACGAACTTGAGCGGGCTGACGATTGTCAGCCCGCTTTTGCATTCATAAGGACCGACTGCATCCATCTAGGGCGAGTGGCGGGATGCTTTCGCTTTGGGAGAGATCTCATCCACCAGACCTGAGGCGATAAGCTCGACCGAGAGTTGGGTGTCGGGTTGAATGAAAATGCGAGTGACGCCGTTTCGGCCCAGTCGCTCGAGAGCGACCCCATGATCTTCTCCAGGAATTGGTTCGAAGGCACGGTCATATCTGCTAGAGTCACTGTCGATTGCGACCCACGGACGACCCGTGCGCACCAACTTGAAGAACCCGCAATTGGCCGCCTCGGCCTCTGCCTGCAGGAGTCCAAGGGACGTGTTGACCCCCGCCTCTTTCAGGTAATCGAGTCCATGGGCGGCGAGGGGGTGGGGATCTTCGCAGGCCACATGCAATCTTGCGATACTCGCCTTCGCCAGAAGATGGGAGCAGCTCGGTCGTCGCGCTGTTCTCTCGCCGCACGGCGCAAGGGTGACGAAGACCTCTCCGCCAGCAGCGAGGTCTCCGGCGTCTGCGAGAGCGACCTCTTCTGCATGCGGCCGTCCGCCAGAGCCGGTTGCGCCTTCGCCGACCAGCTCTCCGCTTTTAACGATGACGCATCCGACTGCGGGGTTGGGCGCAACCTTTCCGATCTGGCGGCGAGCGAGCACAAGCGCGCGATTCATCCAGTCTTCGGCCAAGAATGAAGGCGGGTCCGCCGCATGAAGAGAGAGACCTTGAAGGTCAAAGCCGACGTTCTTTGACAGATCGTCTATGTTGGCGAAAGCAATCGCCCCGTTTCGAACAGGCAGATCATGGACAATCATGCCATTCAGAATGACCAGCGCTTTGGTTTGCGAGGGGGCCGGTTCAGCGGACGCCCGCTCCAGCAGGACAACTGTCGTATCCTGAAATTCCCTCGTGAGCCCGATGAGAACGTCAAGGTCCGAAGATCGCGATCCGGGTCGGCTGTT
>CAIKWZ010000052.1 GCA_903831255.1 uncultured Alphaproteobacteria bacterium | reverse complement strand
GCACGCCCCACTCGTCATTGATCAGGTTGCCAATATTCTCGATCACGCCGAACAGCGAACCCTTACCGAAGAAGGTGGGAACTTCCTGCTCGATCTTGATATCGAACTTGTTGTTCCAGGATCCTTCCTGGTCGTTACGTCCGACAGTCCGTCCGCGCTCAAGCCCGACATCGTCAGCCCACTTGAAGAAGCTGGCTGTGTCGAAGTTGCGGAACTGGGTCGCGCCCGAACCGCTGGTCGAAACCCGGCAAAGAGGGCTGGCCTGCGTCGCGCCGCCGCAGAAGAACACGTTCGGATCGGTCGGACCCGTCGGCACATAAAGCAGGTGGAGGCTTTCCTGGCTGTCGCCCCAGACATCGTTCAGACCGCCATTGACGAACGTGTAGGAGTAAGGACGGCCCTGATACGCCTGACCGAACATCGAGACCTTCGTGGCGTACTCCGGGAAGAACTCCTTCTCGTAGGAGACCTGAAGCGTGAAACGATTCGGGATCTCATAGTTGGACGTCGACATATTGGTGTTGTTGATGTCGGACACCGCGTTCGAGGTCCAGTTCGAGAACGCCACCGAGGACGTCATCGACCGGCTGTCTTCAGCGTCGACATGCGCATAACCAAGCGTCCACTGCAGACCGAAGTCATACTCCTTACGGATAGAGGCGGAGTAGATGTTCCGGTAGGCGTCGCCCGCGTTGATCAGGACAAGGTCGTTCTGGCTGCGCGTCGAGCACGCGGATGTATTAAGCGTCGAGGCCACGAGACAGTCGGGATCGGTTCGATCAATACGCTTATAGAGCGGCGAGCCGTCGAAGTTCGTGCCCACCCGCTCGAGAGCCCGATCGACAACAGTCGACGACTGAAGGCTGGCGGACCGAAGGAAGTCAACGTCGATGATGTAGTCATCGCCGAGCGAGCCGAGATTGGCCTCATAGGTGGCGCCAAGAGACATCTTCCATTCCGAAGCCGGCTCGAAATCCGGGTCGATCGCGTTGACCGTCGAGTTGGCGACGCCGCTTCCGACTGCTGTGTAAAGATAGCTCGGAATGCCCCACAGCGCGCCGTTCGGGTTGACAGTCTGGCCAGTCCCCCGCTCGTCCGCCGAATTAGGCGTCGTGAGGATGTTCTGGGCGAGAGCAAAGCCCGCGGCCAGAGGCGCGCGAGCCTCTACCTGGATATTGCGCAGACCATCGTTCGAATAAGAGTTCGAGACCCAGACGTTCGGGTTGCCCCCTGAGAAGAGACCGAAACCGCCGCGAACCGAGAGACGGTCGGATGCATCCCACTCAAGCCCGATACGGGGCTGGACGAGGTTCTTGCCGTCGAGGTTCTCGGTATTGGCGAACCCGTTGCGAGCCACGAAGTTCGTGTTGAGCGGCGGGCGATCCTTGTTTGTATACCAGTCATAACGGACGCCGACCGTCGCGGTGACATCCGGGAACAGCTCGAACTCGTCCTGGAGATAGGCCGTATTGATATCGTAGCTGAAAGAAGCAGACGCATTGGCCGGGTTCTGGCTGGTGGCGTTGCCATAACGGATGGTGGCAGGCGTGCCGTCAAGGAAAGCCTGAACGCTCTGGAAGATGAACGTCCCTTCAGTGTTCTGAACGAACTGGTTGAAGACGTCATAGGTCTGCTTCTCGAGACCCGCCGAGAAGAGATGGTCGCCGGCGCGGTAGTTGGCCTTCGCCTTGTAGCTCGTCACCGAATAGTTGAGGTCGTTGGCATGGCGGCTGTCGTCGCAACCGAAGAAGATCGTCCGGCCGCTGAACTGGATCTGAACCTCGCCAATATTGCCGCCGTCGCGGCACTTCACGGTGTTGTCGACCTCGTTGCGGGAGGCCCGGAATTCCGTGGAGAAGTTGTCGGTCCAGTCGGAGAAGACCTGCATGGAGTAGGCCTTCAGCTCGGCGCCCCGATCATAGAGGTGATTGCCGAACTCGAACTGGGTCACCTGGTTGCTGTCGGACTCGGTCAGGTTCAGGCCCTTGGAGTAGTTATAGGTGACAGCCGCACGGTGACGGTCGCTGATGTTCCAGTCGAGACGGGCGAGATACTTCTCATCAGTGGTCGGATTGACGGTCGGCGTGCCGCCGAGGTTGGAAATCCCGTAGATCGTCGATGCTCCGTTGACGATCTGATCGTAGATCGCCTTGGTGAAGCCGGTAATGATGTTCGGCTGCCCTGACCCTTCAGGCCCGCGCAGGAACAGGTTGGACCCTTCAAACTTTTCATAAGCGCCGAAGAAGAACAGCTTGTCCTGGATGATCGGACCGCCGAATGACGCGCCGTAACGCTTCTCTTCAAACTCGGGAACAAGAACCTGGCGTCCCTCGATCGAGTCGCCCCGGAGACTGTCGTTGGTGTAGTCGAAGAAGAAGCCGCCGTGGAATTTGTTGGTTCCCGACTTGGTCACGGCGTTGATGTTGCACGCCGTGAACCCGCCATACTGAACGTCGTAGGGCGCCAGCTCGACGGACACCTGGTTGATAGCGTCGAACGGGAACGGCATGCGCTCCGTCGGGTACCCGTTGCTGTTCAGACCGAAGCCGTCATTGAGGCCGATGCCGTCAACGGTAAGGCTGTTGAAACGGGGGCTGGCGCCGCCGCACTGAATTCCATCTGTTCCCGCGCCGCCGCCGGCGGTCTCATCGAGATAGACCCGCGGGTCGGCCCGAACGACATCTTTGATGTCGCGGTTGATCGCAGGCTGCGTCTCAAGGTCGGCAAGGCTGAACACGCTGGACGGTCCGATCGCGACCGGGGCCGCGTTGACCTGCTGGGCTGTGACGACGACGACATCCGCTGCTGCGGCGCCTGAAAACTGCAGGTTGAGCGAGGTCGCCTGACCAAGGCTGATGCTGACCCCGTCGACCCGGGTCGGCTGCTGTCCGGGAGCCGAAACGGACACCGAGTAGGGGCCGCCGACGTTAAGATTACGAATGTCAAACGATCCGGTGGCGCCGGTCGTGACCGTCCGGGTCAGACCGTTTCGGGTGTCTGTGATCACCACCTTCGCATTGGCCGCGGCCGTCCCGTCGGCGAGGCTGACAGTTCCGCCGATCCCTGAAGTTGTCTCCTGCGCCACTGCCGGCTGGACCAGCGCGGCGGCCATAGCGGAGAACGCGACCCCGCCTGCAAACTTCTTCCACATGCTCATTGCTCACCCCTCGACAGCCGGGGGCGATCGCCCCTGGAACTTGTGGGGGGGCAGATACCCCGATGCGCCGTCCTCCTCAATGCGGTCAAAATGAATGTTTCTTGACACCCCTCAAGGCGGAACCGGCGCAATGAAGGCCCAAATTCGCCCTTACTCCACGAGGCCTGAGGTTCGGTATCCCGATCGCGTCAGCCGCCCCTGGACAGCCGCCACATCGGCAGACGCTGAAATTAATAGAAATTTTACACAAACCGAGGGCGCGGAATGGGGCAGATGTCCAAAATTCAACGCCGGCCTCGCAGCGAGACGGCGACTGCGCCGGCGCCCCTCCGAGACTTATTCACAGCCCTAGACCAAAGAGACGGACCGACCTTCACATGAATTTCCAGTCGTCTGTGTCGACGGCGCCACGCCTGATGCCGCATTTTCAGGCGCCCTTAAACCCGGTCGGCGCGAATCGAGCGCCCTTCTAAATGACACGTCCGACGTGTAGGAACGAACGGTGACAGCCCGCTGACCGGGGATTCGAATGGACAGCTCGAACACCCTCTGGGAGCGCAGGCCCGGCCTTTGCGTCGCGGGCGCAATCGGCGCGCTTCTCATTCTTCGCGCCGTCATCGTGATTTTATCCCCCATTGAGCTCGGTCCGGACGAAGCGCAGTACTGGCGTTGGGCTCAAACCCTCGACTGGGGTTATTACTCGAAGCCGCCCCTGATCGCATGGGGGATCGCAGCGGTCTCGTCTCTCGTCGGCGATCAGGAATGGGGCGTTCGCCTTCTCGCCCCCCTCGCCCATGGCGCCGCCGCCTTCTGCCTTTTCGCCCTCGGTCGGCTGGCGTTCACCCCCACTGTGGGCGCGTGGGCGGCCGGGTTCTATCTCCTGATGCCGGGGGTCGCCTTGTCATCCGTGATCATGTCGACGGATGCGGTCCTGCTTCCCATGTGGTCAGCCGCCTTGCTCTGTCTTTGGCGACTGAGGGAGAATCCCGGCCCGTGGACGGCGGTCTGGCTGGGCCTCGCTCTCGGAGGAGCGATGCTGGCGAAGTATGCAGCGCTTTATCTGCTCGTTGGTGCGGCTCTGAGCGCTCTGATGGATAAGCCGACGCGCCGAGCGCTCATGTCGTCCTCTGGACTGATCGCCGCCCTCGTCGCGACCATGGTCCTCGGGCCGAACCTCGCCTGGAACGCAGCTCATGACTTCGCCACCGTCAGTCACACCGCTGATAACGCAAGCCTCTCAGCCGTCAGCCCGGATCTGAGCCATGGACTGAAGTTTCTGATCGATCAGATGGCGGTGTTCGGCCCTTTGTCGTTCATCTGCCTGGCGGCTGGAGTTTTCATCCGCCGCTCCGTTGGGAACGAACATGCTAAAAGCCGGGAAATCTGGCTCCTCTGCTTCATCGCTCCGCCCCTTCTTGTCATAGCCGTGCAGGCCATCGCGGTGCGGGCCCATGCGAACTGGGCGGCCACCGCCTATCCCGCCGCCAGTGTGCTTATCGCCTCCTGGATTGCTTACGCGCCCTGGAAGCGCTGGCTCAAAGCCTCCCTCGGAATCAACATTCTGATCGGTGGGATAATCGCCGCCCTCGCAGTGAGCCCGTCGATCGCAGATGTATTGAACGCCTCCGGCGGACTGAAAAGAGTCCGTGGGTGGGAGGAAACAGCTCTCCAGCTTCAAACGCTGACAGCGGACACTGACACCACGGCGATTATGTTCGACGAACGGGAAGTCTGGCATGGCGTAGATTATTACGGTCGGGCGCTTGAGCTTCCGCCCCTGCGCAGCTGGAGACGCCTCGACCAGGCGCGAAGTCATGCCGAACAAGCTGGCGCGATGGGGCCTGGAGACGACAGGAATGTTCTCATCGCAAGCTATCGCGAGGATTTCATTCCACGCATCTCAGCGGATTTCGCCAGCATCACGCCCGCGGGAGAACTCAGCGTATCGCTCGGCGGGAATGAGGTTCGGACACTCCGCCTCTTCCGGGCCTCGGGTTACGCCCCCCTTCCACGCACGGCAGACTATGAAGCCCGCTTCTCCGACGCGGATATCGACTGACGACAGGAACAGGAACCGGCGCCTCGCCCGGCCATCAGCGCTCAATTGAAGCTCCCTGAAGGCTCCGGGCCCGCCGGAGCGGGAAAGGGCCCCCTTCCCGGACGCCCGTTGAAAAAAGCTCTCGTCATAAAGTCAGTGGGACGGCTGCGCGGAACCATCAGTTTCCTGACGGTGCGTCGTCGGAAACCTTGTCATCCGCAAACACAGGATTAGCCCGCAGTCCGGGACGAACTGCTTCCTGTCCGGCTGCGACGATCAGCGCTTCTCTGGGTAAGCCAGAAATCCAGACGCCGTCGGCCGTCTCATCAACAATGTCCGCCGGAAGGAAGCTGACCACGCCCCCGACATCGAGATACCGCACACCGATACGGCCCTGATCGTCAAGGCTGAGGAGTTCGGCGGCAATCTTGTGAGCGTCGCCCTCTCCCGTTTGAATCCTCACATCGGCGACCCTGCCGACCGGTATAGCGCCGCCCGGATTGCGCATTTCGATCTGGACCCGATAGGTCCTTGTCGCAGGATCCGCCGTGGTGGCGATGTAGCTGACACGACCCAGCGCCTCGGTCCCGTCAGCGAGCCTCAGACGAGCCCGCGCACCGGTCCGAAGCCTCCCGACAGTCTTATCCGTCGCCTCGGCGACCACCAGCATGGGATCAAGCTCGACCACAACGCCGCAAGCGCCGCCCGGAGTGAGAAAATCTCCGATATCTGCCAAACGCTTCTCAAAAACACCGGAAAAAGGCGCACGGAGCTGGGTCTTGGAAAGCTCGATCTTCGCCACTTCGAGACCCGCTCGGGCCCCTTCAAGATTAGCTCTGGCCGAAGCCAGGCGCGCCTCGGACGCCCAGCCCTTGGCCGTCAGCTCGGCAGCCGCCCTGAAATCAAGCTCTCGCGCCGCGAGCAGGGATTCCGCCTCACGCATGCGGGCGCCCGACCCCTCGACATCCAGGCCGCACAGGAGCTCCCCTCGGCGGACCGGGCGCCCCGCCCGCGCCGGGGCCGATGTGATCGCGCCGCTGGCCTCAGACCTCACCGTGGCGGTGCGCGCAGCCTCGCTCCGACCGCTAAGCGACAGGTAAAGAGGTCGCACTTCGGCCACCGACCTCTGAACAACCACAGGCATGCCGTCGCGAGCCGCCCGGCCGCCCGAGACCGGCTTATCGAGAGTTGGAACAGCCTGCGCCTCAACTGTGGCGATGGCGTCACGCCCCTGCATCATCGAACGAAAGCCGAGATACACGCCAAGCAGAGCGATTGCGCCGACGATTATCGTCAACCAACGCGACAAAGACCTTTATCCTTCTTCTGCGCCGCCCTCGCCGGAGAGGGCCGCCTTGCCCCGGCCCCAGCGGGAATTCCGTACCACTATAGATAACCTCCGGGCTCTCGGGTACCAAAAAGCCCAGAGACGCGAATTCGCCACGACGTGATGGGTCGCTAAACCCTCCTTTTAGTTGCCAATCGAGGTCTCGGTCATTAGCTCGACAGTGCAATCGCCCTCCCGGACACAGGGAACAGGCGAAAAGACAACAGGTCGCACCCGATGGACGTCGCAGCCAGACCCGCCCGATCCCCGAACGCCCCGACCGAAGAACGGGTGCTCTCCGTACGACACTTCACGGACCGCATGTTCTCCTTTCGTATAACAAGGCCGCAGGCGTTTCGCTTCCGATCCGGCGAATTCGTAATGATCGGTCTCGAAGGAGACGGAGGAAAGCCGCTCCTGCGGGCCTATTCCATCGCAAGTCCCTCATGGGATGAGGAGCTTGAGTTTTTCTCGATCAAGGCGCCGAATGGACCGCTGACCTCCCGCCTTCAGCTGATACGCCCGGGAGACACGGTCCTCCTGGGTCGAAAGTCCGTCGGCACGCTGGTGCACGACGCCCTGACCCCGGGAGAGCGCCTCTACCTGTTTTCAACCGGCACAGGCGTGGCGCCCTTCGCAAGCATCGTCAGAGACCCTGAAACCTATGAACGATTCTCCCAGATCGTCCTGACGCATACCTGCAGGGAGGCAGGCGAACTCGCCTACGCTCAGGAAATCGTCAGCTCCCTGGCCGAGGACCCGCTGGTGGGAGAGCTGAGCCGGGGCCGCCTGATCCACTATACGACGGTGACGCGGGAGCCATGGCCCAATCAGGAACGCATCACCAGCTGCATTCGAAGCGGCCGTCTGTTTGACGAGATCGGCGCCCCCCGGCTGAACCCGCAGACGGACCGCGTGATGATATGCGGCTCTCTCGATATGCTCAACGACACCCGCGCCCTCGTGGAAGCCGCCGGTCTCTCAGAGGGCTCAAACGCCTCTCCGGCGCAATTCGTGGTCGAGAAAGCCTTCGTCGGCTGAGATCTCCGCCGAACGACCCGAGCCGACGGGACGCAGACCGGACCCGGGGTGACACACCACCCCAGAAACCGGGAGATGTCGCCTGCGGAGGCCCGAGGCGACCGCTTGAATCCCGGCTCGGGCTGAGACACTGTGCCCGGCATGCGGCGAGCGGCCCTTTACCCGCCCCGTTCTCAGAATAATCCGCAGGAAGCGCCCCATGAGCTCGAAGGACAAAGTCTATCCCGTTCCAGAGGCGTTCGCCGCCGCAGCCCATGTCAATCTTGCGCGATATGAGGAGATGTACGCCGCTTCGATTGAAAATCCGGAGGCGTTCTGGCGCGCACAGGGCAAGAGACTGCGCTGGTCACGCCCCTACACGAAGGTCAGGAATGTCAATTGGGACATCTCCTCGACAGGCGATCCCGAGGATCTGTCTATACGCTGGTATGAGGACGGCGTCCTCAACGTATCGGCAAACTGCATCGATCGACACCTGCCTGCGCGAGCGGACGCAACAGCCATCATTTTTGAGGGTGACGACCCGTCTGTCTCCCGCCACATCAGCTATTCCGAGCTCTACAGCCACGTCTGCCGGTTCGCGAATGTGCTGAAGGCCCGAGGGGTCGGCCGCGGAGACCGCGTAACGATCTACATGCCGATGATCCCTGAAGCCGCCTACGCCATGCTGGCCTGCGCCAGGATCGGGGCCGTGCACTCCGTTGTGTTCGGCGGTTTTTCGCCCGAGGCGCTGGCGGGCCGAATTCTGGACTGCGCATCCGTGTGTGTCGTGACGGCCGACGAGGGCGTCAGAGGCGGCCGCATTTCCCCCATGAAACGCAATGTCGATGAAGCTCTGTCCGTCGAGCGGGGCGCGAGCAGCGTCTCATCGGTAATCGTGGTGCGACGCACCGGTGCGGACATCGCCATGACGCCAGGACGAGACGTCTACTATGACGACGAAGCCCGCCTTGTGACGGATGAGTGCACTCCCGAAGACATGAATGCGGAAGATCCGCTGTTCATCCTCTACACCTCAGGATCGACAGGCAAGCCAAAAGGGGTCCTGCACACCTCCGGCGGTTATCTCGTATGGGCGTCTCTGACCCATGAAGTCGTGTTCGATTACAGGCCGGGCGAAGTGTTCTGGTGTTCAGCCGATGTCGGATGGGTCACCGGTCATTCGTACATCGTCTATGGACCGCTCGCCAACGGCGCAACGACCGTGATGTTTGAAGGGATACCAACCTGGCCCGACGCATCGCGTTTCTGGAAGACCGTCGATAAGCACAAGGTGAACATCTTCTACACGGCGCCCACAGCCATACGCTCCCTGATGGGGGCTGGAGACGAGTTCGTGACCTCGAGCAGCCGCGCCTCTCTGCGGCTTCTCGGGTCAGTCGGAGAGCCGATTAATCCCGAAGCGTGGGAGTGGTACCACCGCGTTGTCGGAGAACGGCGCTGCCCGATCGTAGACACATGGTGGCAGACCGAGACGGGAGCGACGATGATGACGCCGCTGCCGGGAGCGCATGCCCTCAAGCCCGGCTCAGCAGCACGCCCGTTTTTCGGGGTGCGTCCCCAGCTCGTCGACGACAAGGGCGTCGTTCTGGAAGGCGCCACAACAGGAAACCTGTGCATTCTTGAGAGCTGGCCCGGCCAGGCGCGCACCCTCTATGGCGACCACAAGCGCTTCGTGGACGCGTACTTCTCCACTTATCCGGGCAAGTACTTCACGGGAGACGGCTGCCGACGGGACGAAGATGGATACTATTGGATCACCGGTCGGGTTGATGATGTCATCAACGTCTCCGGTCACAGGCTGGGAACCGCCGAGATCGAAAGCGCCCTCGTTTCGCACCCCAGCGTTGCAGAAGCAGCTGTCGTCGGCTTCCCCCATGCCGTGAAGGGTCAGGGTATCTACGCCTACGTGTCACTCATGGCTGGAGAAACACCCAACGCCGGGCTGAATGACACTCTCGTCAAGTGGGTGTGTCGGGAGATAGGTCCGATCGCCTCGCCCGATCACATCCAGTTCGCCCCTGGCCTCCCCAAGACAAGATCGGGAAAAATCATGCGGAGAATCCTTCGCAAGATTGCCGAAAACGAGTTTTCGAACCTGGGCGACACCTCGACTCTCGCTGATCCGTCGGTTGTCCAGGACCTTATCGACAATCGCCTCAACCGCTAGAGCGGTGAACAAACACGCTGAACACGGGCGATCGCCTATCGGCGGAAGGGGGCGGCGCGGATATCGAGAGCGTCGCCAGCCTCTTCGATCAGTTGAATATGTGCGTAAAAATCCGACCAGTCATCGTCTCTGGCGATAGCATCCCAGATTCGTTCAACATCCTCGTAGAGACACGACACGGGATGAGTTCGACTGAAATAGGGATGCGACAGACGCTCCGGCCGCACCGGACGACGGGCGCCCAGACGCCTGCGCACGTCGCGAAAGGAATCGCTTCGATAAAGCGCACCCAACGGACCCTCTAAGGCGCGATGCTCACTCTCGCCTCCCCCGAACCAGTCGAAAAAGACCTGAGGCCAGGAAGCGCCGCAGCCTCCCATCCATGCGAACCAGTCCTGCAGAAACGCGATATCCTCCGCCTCCGAAAGCTGCTCGACCCCCAGCAGTGTGAAAACCTGTCGGCGGAACGATGAGCGATAACGTGCCTCAAACCCCGAAAGAGCGGGCTCCAGATCGCTGGCGTCTGCAGCAAGACTGAAGCATCCCGCGAGCTGAGCGAGATTCCACGCAACGACGGCCGGCTGGCGACCGAACCGATAGCGACCCGCGGTATCGAAATAGGCCGCCGTGAAATTCGGATCGGACACGGGTAGAAACCGCCACGGTCCATAATCGAAGCTCTCTCCGGTCACGACCATATTATCAGTATTGAGCACGCCGTGAACGAACCCTGCCGCCATCCAGGCGGCGGCGAGATCCGCGCTTGCCGCGACAGTCTCTTCGAGCAGATGCACGACAGGCGGCCGTTCCTCGCGGACAGACGCCTCGGGGAACAGATATCGGAGAGAATAGCTCGCCAGCTTGGCGATCGCGTCCGCATCATTCGCAAAGGCGTGCTTCTGAAAACTTCCGAAACGAACATGGCTGTGAGACAGGCGAACGAAGACGCACGAACGTGTCGGCGAAGGTTCATCCTGCCTGTGAAGCGCCTCACCGGTCTCCACCAGCGAAAAACCCTTTGAGGTGTAGACGCCAAGGCTCTCGAGATAACTTGCGGCAAGAACCTCCCGGACCCCACCCTTGAGGGTCAGTCGCCCGTCACCGCCGCGAGACCACGGCGTCTTGCCTGACCCCTTGGTGCCAAGATCCAGAAGACGCCCCTCTCCATCTCGAAGTTGCGCATGAAGAAACCCTCGGCCGTCCCCCAGGTCGGGATTGTAATGTCCGAACTGGTGACCGTGGTAGGCAAGCGCCAGAGGCGCGGGCAACGATCCGTCAAGGGGAGCAAATCGAGCGAAGTGGGCGAGCCACTCTTCGTGACTCAGAGCGCCGAGGCCGACACGGGACGCCCAGCGGTCATTACGCCAGCGCAAACGGTGTTCCGGAAAATCGGCCGGCGCCACAACAGCGTGAAAGCGGCCGTCAAGCTCGAGAGCGCAGCGCTCCGGTCGATAGGCGGTTACTGTCATGAAGATAGCCGCTCCGGATCCGAGGCAAGACTAAAAGCGCATATAGCCTTCAGAGATCCTTCGGAACATCTCCCCGTCGATTGGAGAATACCCTCCCGCCTCGGCATCGAAAACAAAGAGAGGATCAGAGATGTTCATCGGGTCAAAACCCTGACGGACAAGGTCCACTTTTCGATACTTAAAGGTTCCTGTGGTCTCCACCTCAGGGGTAAGCCTTAAAAACACCGGCCTTGCATACGATGGCAAGCGGGCGGACAGGTGTCCTTGAAGATCCTTAAGATCGATCGGGGTTGACGCTGTGATAGCGGCCATGCCGGCGCGACCGTCATGCCCGGGCGTCTGAACGCCATAGACCACGACGTGCTCCACGCCTGGCATCGACGAAATGGCGACCTCAACTTCGCTCGTGGAGACGTTCTCCGACTTCCACCGGAAGGTGTCGCCGATCCTGTCGACAAAATAGATATAACCGTCTCGGTCTTTCTTCAGGAGATCGCCGGTTCGAAACCAAATGTCGCCCTTCGCAAAGACATCACGAAGGACCTTCTTTTTCGTCTGCTCTTCGTCATTGTACCCGTCAAACCTCTGCCGGGCTTCCGCAGAGATCGGGCCCACCGCCTCACCGGGCTCATCAACGGCCGCCTCGATGCAAAGACCATCCGCACCCCTGACGGGCGCCTCGGCCTCAACATCGAACCTGAGAAGTCGCGACTGGATTCGTCCGCTGAGAAGAGGCGGAATACGTCCGATAGCCCCCTGCCGGCCATCGAGATTGAAGAAGGAGACATTACCCTCGGTTGATCCGTAAAACTCGACGATACGACGAACGCCGGTCCGCTTGACGAACTCTTCCCAAACATCGGGTCTAAGACCGTTTCCGAACGCCCGCACGATTGAGTGACTGCGCTCAAGACTCGAAGGGGGCTGATTCATGAGATAACGACACAGCTCGCCGATATAGACCATCAGGGTCGCCCGTGTATCGATCGCCTCGCGCCAGAACTGCGAGGCGGAAAACTTGCGCTGCAGGATGAGTGTCGCCCCGGAGAAGATGACAGATCCCACACCACACATCCCCCCGGTGGCGTGGTAGAGTGGAAGCGCCTGAAGGACACGATCGTCCGCGCGCACCGGAGTGGCGAACTTGAAGACCTTCATGAGACCGTTCGCACGAATGCCCGTGATGCGGGCCGCCTTGGGAAGGCCTGTCGTTCCCGACGTGTATATATAGAGAGCCGTATCCGTTGAGCGCACGTCAGCGCGGACAAGCCGGTCAGGGCGATGCATTGGCATGGCGTTGATCGCGCATCCAAGATCCTCAATCCCCTCCCTCGTCTCGCCGAGGGCCCAGGCCCCTTTCTCAAGCAGAACGGACGATCCGATTGTCGAGAAGGCGTCGATCAGCTCAACGTTCATGACAGCGGCTTTTGCTGAGGCGATTGTCACACAATGAGCAAGGCCGGGCCCTGACAGGTTGGAATTGATCAGCGCCGTACGGACCGCGATCTTCGCCATGCCGAACCAGAATGCGATATAATCCGGTCGGTTATCCATGAAGAGAGCGACACAGTCGCCAGGCTTCAGCCCGATGGAAAGGCCCCAGTGAGCAAACTGGTTGGCGCGCCGGTCAAACTGGGAATAGGTGAGAACGACATTCTCGAACACGATGAAGTCTCGCGACGAATGAAGGTCACAGCTCGCCTCGATGGCGTCAGCGATGGAAAAAAGACCCTCCGGATCAACCCCTTCCGTTCCCTTGGTCAGGCGCATGAACCCGTCAAGATAGGTCCAGTCGCTCCGGAGCCGCTCGATCAGATTCATGTCCTTCGCCCCATACATCCCGACACCGGAAGCCCAAGAGATAGGCGAGGACCCTCCCCTGAACCAGTCCCTCCCCGCGGGATAGACCCGGACGATGGTTTTGATCTGCCGCAACTTCCGGTCAGATCGGCTTTCTATGACATGGGAGGGGTCCTGGAGAGCTCTGGGGCATTCTTGAGGGAAGCACTCCATGCGCTCGATCGTGACCGTTTCATTGACCTGCCTCGCCTTGAGCGCCTGCACAAGCAGGCCTACACCGGCGCCCGTCGGCGACCCGGTTGAAGGCCAGAAGGTCGCATACGATCTTTGCTCCAGCTGCCATGCGGCTGGTCCCGCAGGCGAAAGCCCCAATCCCAAAGCCCCACCCCTGCGAACGGTGCTCGACCGTTATCCTGAAGATAAGCTGGTGCGAGACCTGACCGACGCTGTTCACATCTCCCACCTGAAGATGCCTCAGTTCTTCTTTGGAGAGACGCATGCGGCGGACCTGGTAGCCTACCTGAAGACCATCCAGTCACAGCCCTGAACCAGAAAAGCGCCGGTAAGGGGTCCTGAAGGAGTGGATTGATCGAAAGCGGGACCCGACGCTACCCTGCCCTCCCAAATCTGGGGATGAAGCTTGGAGGGACCGTGATGAAACGGCGTCTTGTTGCGCTCGCGACAATCATGATCGTGTCGGGACTTGCTTCTGCATGGGGGCAGACCCCGAAATCACCCGCAGACGCAAACTCGTCTCCAGCGCGGGGCCCTGTGCGGCACCTTGAAGCGCAGACCGGCGATGAAATCCTGACCCTCAGATACTTTCGTATCCGGAAGGGAAGCTTCCCGCAGTTTCTGGAGGCGAGCCAGAGAGGGGTCTGGCCGTTCTATGAGAAGATTGGGGCCCGGATCGTCGGAATGTGGGAAGTCATTCCAGCTCCCGGAGAACCCGACGGTGCGAGGGAATACGACGAGGTCTACCTCTCGACGCGCTACGCCAGCCTCGAACACTGGAGCGCGACCCGCGATCCTGCAGCTCTGGGTGGCGACGGACCTGACTACAAGGCGTTGCAGGAAGCGCTCGCTGTCAGACAGTCATTGACGCTGGAAACGCGCGTCACCTTCCTGCGCGGCGAAACAGGCCCGCTCCCTCCGGTTTACTTTCCTCCGACCAGGGAGCGGTTCATACCCGCGCCCTGAAAATCGACCCCGTCAACCTGCACGAACGCGGCGAGTGAACCCTTCAACCGTATCGCGAAGCAGCGTGGAGCTCTTCGCGACCGACCGCGCGGTGTCGATCACTCGGGACGCCATCCCCGCAGACTCAACAGCCGAATTAGTGATCCGATCCACGCTTGTCGTCACCTCGTTAGAACCCGCAGCGATCCGCTGAACGCTTTCTGAAATATGCTGGGTGGACGCGGACTGCTCCTCGACGGCGGCTGAGATCGCAGTGGATATCGAATTCATCTCCGTGATTTTGTCACGAACCCGGGTCACGGCCGCGACAGCGTTTTGGGTGGTGCGCTTCATGGCGTTGATCTGATTGACGATGTCGCTGGTTGCGCGCGCTGTCTGATTGGCGAGATTCTTGACTTCCATCGCCACCACCGCAAATCCTTTGCCCGAGTCGCCTGCGCGAGCAGCCTCAATGGTCGCATTAAGAGCCAGAAGATTCGTCTGTTCCGCGATGTCGTTGATGAGATTGACCACATCGCCCACTTTGACGCTAACGGACTGAAGCTCTGACATGGCGTCAGCCGTTCGGTCTGCTTCCACGACGGCCAGATTGGCGGCGGACGCGGACCGTGCGACCTCAGCCGTGATCTGGATCACGGATTGAGCGAGCTGCCCAGCGGCGGCTGCGACATTCTGAGTCAGAGAATTAGCCTCCTGGGTCGTCACGGCGGCTGAGGACGCCTGCTGACGGGTCGTTTCCGAACTCCGGCTCATGGTTGAGGCCGCATCCTGGAGACCGTCGGCGGTCTTAGAAAGTTCAGAGATGATGCCCGAGAATTCCCGCTCCAGATCCCCGGCTGTGGCGTCCATCAGCTGCTTTCTGTCGGCTTCCGCCTCAGCCCGGTCCCGCTCCTGAGTCTCCATCAGCTTGCGAACCTCCTGGACATACTTCTCGACCTCTTCCTTCTCGGTCATCACGGAGAGATTCTTCTGGAGCATGTTCCAGGCGAACCCGGCTCCAGTCGCGCAGATACCAATGACCGCGAACGCCATGTAGAAAAAAGCGTCTACAGATTTCATCGCCGCACTGGTTCTGAAAGCCTTGTCCGACAACCCTGCCCAAACGGCCCACTGGCCCTGCGGATCCGGAGTGGTGACTTCAAGGAGCTCCGAGTAGAGGAGGTTTTCATCCGGAACGCCAAGGCTCACGCTTTCAAAGGACTCAGTCTGCTGCCCGTCGTTCACGGCCATTATGGTCAGACCGTAGGTTTTGTTGATCAGAGCGTAGTTTGAATCCGGCAAAAGATCGCGCAGTGCGTTGTTAAGCACCACCGCGCTGACCGCCCCCTTCAGAACGCCGTCGCGATCATAAAAAGGCACCGAGAGAACGATCCCGGTTCTGTCTTCATCGTTCAGCGTGGTCGCATATTCGCTGTTATCGCAGGTCAGCACGCTGCGTCCCCCTATGATGGGAACGTTAAGACCAGTCTCCGCCAGCAGGCGAGGATGCTTGGCGCGGAACCAGGTCATCTGTTCCGTCAGGAGCGTGTACTCCTCCCCCTCGACCGCCTCGAGTTCATCGGCAGGGGAACCCTCATCAGATCCGGTGTCCGCCGCTGGATTGACGATCAGCTGATCGAACATCAGGATCGGGATTTCTGTCTCTCCCGTCGTCGGATCGATACGATCAGGATCGAATGAGACGGGCGTCACATAGATCTCGGACACATCCACGCTGCTGGCGAGGTTGTTGTAGATCTGCTGGATGGACTCAAGGGCGTCAGCATTGAGGTTTTCACCATGCCGGTCGATGTCCCGAACGCTCGGAAGGAAGCTTATCGTCCTGAGATTGGCGTAGATGTGACCGAAGGCCGCCGCGACATCCTTGGTTGCCGCACGGGAGTCGAGGTTCGACTTCTCCCGATAATTCTCTAGAGCCCCCGCGGAGTCGACCGACATCTTCCATAGATTGGCGCCCGAGAGCAGAACAACCACAGCGCCAATGACCAGGTAACCCCTGGATCTCTGCGTAAGTTTCATGATTTTCACCTAGTTCCCCTGGCGCCGTGCTCCGCAGCGCGCCCGCCCCGAAATGTAATTTCCGTTACGCTCGTGGAATTAACAGGCCGTAGATTTCGGAGCCAAAATGAACAAAAAATAGTCACCCTCGGCGCTTTTTTGCCCACACAATGATCGTCACTTGAGGGCACGCGGCCCAAGAGCCGTCTTGGCTCACCTGGACAAAGGAGCTAACGGAATGCGAATGACTCGCAAGACTACTCGGGGTCGGGCAGGCATGACGCGACGCTCCATGGGGTTTTCCTGCGCGCGGGGAAGCGTGGATCGGATAAAGCTCTGGAAGCAGGACGCACAGCGATCGTCGGTCGCTCAGCCTGAGAGGAACGACATGCACCCCCGACTGCGAACGGTCTCCCTCACCGCGCTCATCGCGATCCTGGCGATCAGTCCTATGCAGACATTGGCGCAGGGGGCGGCGTCTGTCGCGATACCGAGGACGGCCGAGGGTCGACCGGACTTTCATGGCGTATGGGCCAGCCGATGGCTCACTCCGGTCGAGCGCTCGTCGGGCGTCGAAGCGCTGATTGTTGACGGACCGACGGCAGAAAAGTTGGCGGCGGAAATACTTGCGCGCGCCGCGAACCCGACACAGCTCGACCCGGAACTCGCCTTTCCAGACGCCTCAACACTGGCGATTGTCAGAGGAGAGTATCGAACGTCTCTGGTGATCAAACCGGACAATGGTCGTCTGCCGATGACGGCAGCCGGCAGATCGAGAATGCGCACATATGTGTCCGGCGCTGACGGCCCCGAGCAGCGAATGACAACCGAACGCTGCCTTGGCGGCGTCGGATGGGCGCCGCTGCAGATCCGAACGGCTTCCATGCTGCGAAGGATCGTACAGACGCCGGAGCATATCGTCCTGCATACGGAGGCCTACAGCGATCTGCGCATCATCGGCATCAACCGTCGTCCGCTTCCCTCCAGCATGCGTCCCGCCGGCGGAGACTCGATCGCTCATTGGGAGGGAGACGCACTGATCGTCGAAACACGAAATCTCGATCCCGAAACCTCGACCCACGGCATCGTCACTGTTCTGAGCCCTGAGGCGGTGATAACCGAACGCTTCGAGCTCGCCTCACCCAATGAGCTTGTCTACCGTTATACGGTGACAGATCCGGCCTATTACTCAGAACCCTGGACAGCTGAATACTCGCTCACGCGATCCGCGGATGAGATTTATGAATTCGCCTGCCATGAGGGCAATTACTCGATGGTGGGCATTCTGGCGGGGGCGCGAAGCGACGCTGCGCGCAAAAGACCGTGACGCACTCCTTCCTTTTGACCTCTGTATGACGGAACGGGACAGTGGACGAGATCGCGTTCGCCCTTGCCTCTCCCTCAGACACATTGGACATCACTTGTCTTCTGGAGCTCGCCTATCGCAGCCCTGAAACAGCCGGCAGGTGGGATTCTGAGTCCCATCTTCTGAGAGGCCCGCGAACCAGTCGCGAAGAAGTCGAAGCCCTCTTAACCTCGAAGAATGCCCGCTTCGTTCTCGCCAGCTCCCCCGCCCAGGCCCCTGAGCGGATCATCGGATGCGCCCTGATTCAACTCCACACTGAGAATTCAAAAGAACATCGGGCCTCGTTCGGAATGTTCGCCACTCACCCGCAGACCCGAAACATTGGATTGGGACACAAAGTCCTTCAGGCGGCCGAGCGATACGCCCAAAACGAGTGGGGGGTTGTCGAAATGTCTCTGAGCGTCATCAGCCTGCGCACAACCCTCATCGCCTGGTATGAACGTCGTGGATACCGGCTGACGGGTCGTCGCCATCCATTTCCATTTTCTTCGACCACAGGCGAAACCCGCCGGGACTTCGATCTCGTCGAGATGAGCCGCCGGCTGGCGGACACCGTCGCCATTCAATAGGCGGTCTGTTATCGACCTGCCCGAAACGAGGTTGCGCCTCATGGCAGACGATGAAAGAACTCTCGGAAACACGACCCAGATTTGACGTTGATAACGCCCCGAACATGACCTCATCCCGATCAGAGAAAATCTTGGTCGACAGTCGGTTTAACGGACCGGTCGCCTCAGGAAACGGCGGGTATTGCTCAGGACTGGCCGCCCGCCGCCTGGAGGGAGCTGTCGAGGTCACCCTGCGAGCTCCGGTTCCGCTTAATCAGGAAATGGACTTCATCCGAACAGACGACGGCGCAAACGTCCTCGCCGATGATCGGCTGATCATGTCTTTAAGCCGCGCGCAGCTCCAACCGCCAGCCATTCGCTCCCCGGGTCTCTCAGCGGTGGAACGAAATTCCCATGGTGCGCGCAGTGTCGAAGACCATGTCCTTCCGACCTGTTTCGTATGTGGTCCCGCAAGAGGACCGGATGACGGACTTCGTATATCCCCAGCGCCCCTTTCCGCTTCATCCCCGGACAACCCAAATCCATTTTCTTTATGCGTGGCGTTGTGGTCGCCAAGAACAGATCTGTCCGACCATGACGGATTAACGGCCAGCGAGTTTCTCTGGGCGGCGCTTGATTGCCCCGGCGCCTTCGCACTCAACGAGGAGCCGATCCTTCTCGGAAGAATGACCATGATGATCCTTAATCGCCCGCCGCCTGGAAGTCGGCTTCTGATTGCAGCCTGGGCTGCGGGCTCGGAGGGTCGGAAGCACTACGCCCGGACGGCGCTGTTTAATGAGAAGAATGACCTTCTCGCTTTCTCCGAACAGACCTGGATCAAGATCGCACGGCACGCCCATCTCTAAGTCTGACGACACCCGCCGCGGGAAACGCTGAACCGGTCCCGCTTGACGGACGATCCGGCGCTCGCGATCAGTCGTAGAGCTGAGAGTATCCTGGTCGAAAGTTCCCCAATGTCCAAGGTCGTCGTCTGGCATAATCCCTCCTGCGGATCATCAACCGCTGCGGTCAAATACCTCCGGGAAAAGGGGTATGAACCAGAGCTTTACCTCTACCTGCGCGAGCGACCTGACGCTCCAAAGATTCAGGAGGCCCTCAAAAGTCTCCGGCTTCAGCCGTCTGAGCTTCTGAGACCCAAAGAAGCCAAGGGACAGGAGCTGGGTCTTTATGAAGGTCGGGCGGGAGAGGAGGACATCCTCACGGCCATGGCCTCCCATCCCGCGCTCATCCAGCGTCCGATAGTGATCACGGCAAAGGGAGCCGTCATCGCGCGGCCTAAAGGCCGGATCGACGATATTCTGTGACCTCATTGCGCGGTGCCTCTAAAAGCGCCCGCGGCACGATGATCCGGCTTGCATAAGATCAGTTGTCGCCTATCCTGATTTCACCGAGGGGAGCGCCTGGCTGGGCGCTGAGACAGGCCAGACGCCGGCCGGGGACCCTTAGAACCTGATCCGGGTCATGCCGGCGCGAGGGACGGGAAACGAAAATGGACTCAGCTGCAACGATTCATCTGCTGTCGATCGCTTTCTGTGCAGGCGGCGCCATAGCGATCTTTGCAGCCGTTGCGCCTCGGTCGGACAATGAAACGCCAGCCGCTCCAACGACCGGGAACGCGCCATCCTCAGTCCTGCGACAGTCCATAGCGCTACTGGGCTTATTCGCGCTGCTGGACGGCTTCCTGCTGCAGTTCATCGCTACCCTTGAAACCTTCAGACCCTGAATTCGGATATCCCCCCATGACAACGCCTCCCAAATCCGGCCCCGCCGAATCTCTCCGCGTGACGACGGGTCCCCTGCCGGCGAGCGCAAAACGATATGCGGGAGTCCAGGAGACAGACGGGCCCGGTTTCAGGGACATCAGGGCGCCTTACAGGGATATCTCGCTTCATCCGTCCTCGGGCGAGCCCCCGGTGCGAGTGTATGACACGTCCGGACCCTACACCGACCCCGACACGCGCATCGATGTCCATGCTGGACTGGCGCCGATCCGATCGTCCTGGCTGTCCGCGCGGGGCGATGCATTCGCTTATGAGGGACGCGCAGTCCGTCCAGAGGACAACGGTCGCGCGCCGGACAATCGCCTGGTTCCGGAATTTCCGATGCGACGCCTCCCCCTTCAGGGCAATTCCGGCCGCCCGGTCACTCAGCTTGAATACGCACGCGCCGGAATCATAACCGCTGAAATGGCCTATGTGGCCGCACGGGAAAATCTGGGGCGCGAGCAAAGCCTGTCCGAAGCCTCTGAACGACTTGCAGACGGCGAGTCATTCGGTGCGGCCATACCAGAGTTCATCACCCCGGAGTTTGTGCGATCAGAGATCGCACTCGGCAGGGCGATCATTCCTGCAAACATCAATCACCCGGAACTCGAGCCGATGATCATAGGCCGGAATTTTCTGGTGAAGATCAACGCGAACATCGGAAATTCTGCTGTCACATCATCCGTCGAAGAAGAAATCGAGAAGATGGTCTGGGCGATCCGCTGGGGGGCGGACACCGTGATGGACCTGTCTACAGGACGCAACATTCACAATATTCGTGACTGGATCATCCGCAATGCGCCGGTCCCAATCGGGACTGTACCCATCTACCAGGCATTGGAAAAAGTAGGGGGCGATCCTGATCGTCTGGACTGGGAAGTCTACCGCGACACGCTGGTCGAACAGTGTGAACAGGGAGTGGATTATTTCACCATCCATGCTGGTGTCCGTCTTTCCTACATTCACCTCACAGCACGGCGGGTCACCGGCATTGTGTCACGCGGCGGTTCGATCATGGCCCGGTGGATGCTCTCAAAGCATAGGGAATCATTCCTGTACGAACGTTTCGACGAAATCTGCGACATCATGCGGAAATACGACGTATCGTTCTCACTGGGTGACGGCCTTCGACCAGGGTCGATCGCCGACGCCAACGATGCCGCTCAGTTCGCAGAGCTAGAAACCCTCGGGGAGCTGACGCGCGTAGCCTGGGACAAGGGGTGTCAGGTCATGATCGAAGGTCCGGGCCATGTTCCGATGCACAAGATCAAGGTCAACATGGACAAGCAGCTGGCCGCGTGCGGAGAAGCGCCGTTTTACACCCTTGGCCCTCTCACGACGGATATCGCTCCGGGTTATGATCACATCACGTCCGGCATCGGAGCAGCCATGATCGGCTGGTTCGGGTGCGCCATGCTCTGCTACGTAACGCCTAAGGAGCATCTCGGACTTCCGAACCGGGAAGACGTCAAGACCGGCGTCATCACGTACAAGATCGCCGCACACGCAGCAGATCTTGCCAAAGGTCATCCGGCAGCGCGCATACGGGACGACGCTCTGTCGAGGGCCCGTTTCGAATTTCGCTGGGAGGACCAGTTCAACCTCTCGCTCGATCCGGAAACCGCTCAGCAGTTCCACGATGCGACACTGCCGAAAGACGCTCACAAGACGGCCCACTTCTGTTCGATGTGCGGTCCGAAATTCTGTTCGATGAAGATCACGCAGGATGTGAGAGATCATGCCTCCCGTCTGAACGATCAGCAGATGGGATATCAAGAAATGAGCGAACGCTTCAAAGACGTGGGAAGCCAGCTCTATGTCGCCGCCGACGGGCGAAGCCCTCCAGAGCCTGTTGGATAGGGAAAACTGTGATCAGCTCCTCGCTTCCGAAATGGAGAGACACGTAACCATGACGCCTCCAGCCCTGTCAGGGAGAACCTGCCGCGCTTTGACAGCTCTCGCCTCGTTGCTTCTTTCGGGATGCGTATCGTTGCGGATGGAGAACTTTGAACTGGAGGTTCCGGCATCGGAAATAAAGACCATCGGCAGGGCGATAGCCTCTGCCGAAGACATTCGGAGAGACTCTGCAAGGATGGATGAGAAGTCTGACACTTCTCAGCCATCCGACGCGGACGTTGACCGGCAGGCGATCAAGCCGTTACGGGTCGACGATAGCGCAGAAACGCCAGGATCGGTGATTATCGACAAGGTCGTGATCCGCTCCACGACAGCCCGACTGCCGCACAGGGCGCCCAATCTGTCATCCGCCCAGACAGCCTCAATGATCTGCAGCGCTCTTCTTTACCGTTTCCCGGATGGACGAGCGCGCCGGGCTCACGAAGCGACGCTCGAGGCGGCAAGACTGCGTGAGGCGTTCGACAGGGGTGACGGCGACGGGCGGGAGGCCGATCGCGCTGAACTTGCAAGGCAGGACGCGGTCCGAGACGCCATGAGCGTGCCAATTCCAATCCTGGACAACGTGTTCAACCTGATCACCAGGAAGTCCGATTTGCCTGGCCCGCGATCAGGCCCGCTGATGATAAATGACCTCGGATTGTTGAAGACATTGGAGAACGGACGGGAAGTCCTCATCATCGCAGGGACGGTGCGCAACAATGGCGATCAGGAAGAAGATGTTCCACCGATAACGATGATCGCACTCGACGAATGGGACTTCGTGCTTTCAGGGCAATCGGCGCTGATACCCGTAGCGACGCTGGCGCCAAATGAAGAAGCTTCCTTTCGCCTGCGTTTCCTGAATCCGCCCGAGACAGCATACGAGATCGCAGCTCATTTCGCTCCTCCCTTCCGGTATTATGGCGACAATCGATCCTGCGACTACATAGATCCGTCTCTTTCTGATCGCCTGACCGGGCTGGAGCCTGCAGTGAGCGACAAACCGGTTGGAGACCTGGTGGCCGGGGTTCTCGCGCCTTATGAAGCGGAGTTCAGGGCGGCAGCGCGGACGTCCTTAAACGAGCGCGTCGCAGATCTCACAGATCCCTACAGGCTCGCGACTTTTGCCGGTTCGGCAGACATCCCCTACTCTGTGGGCGAACTCAATGCGATGACCCGACACTTCAGAGGCCAGGCCGCGCGCGAGTGGAGGTGCAGAAAGAGCGAGGCTCCCGACTGCATCGGTTCGTCCAGGAGACTGGGCTGGCGGGATTCCTTCGCAATGGCCGAGACCGCCAACGAAGCTTGGATGGCCATGGTGGCGAGAAGCGCCGTCGAGCAAACAGTCAGCGGACCGCTGTCGAGTCACACAAACCTGGAAGACGCACGTCGGGCCGAGGAACGCGCACTGACAGCGCTAAGACGGATAGGCGAGGCGTCTCTGACGCGCGCAGGACAGTCTCAGGAGGGCATCCGCCTCAACAACGTTAAGTCAGCTCTGACCCAGGAACGCGGCGGCTTGTTTCTGGAAATCGAGGGCGAGGTTTCCAATGAGCGCGCGGCGCCGTCAAAAGTTCAGGACATGCTTGTAGCGCTCGTGGATCGATACGGCGTTCCGCTGGCCAGCGTCCTTGTTCCTGTCAACCTTGACCTGGCGACTGCAGAGACGCGCTCATTCACCCTTCGCACGCCGGCGACGCGTGCAACCGGACCCATTCCACAGAAGCAAAGCGAAGACCCGGGTCTCCCCTACCTTGGGCGCCTGCCGCCAGAGATGCTTCCATGGGAAGTCAGGATCGCCATCCCAGACCGCGCGGACGATAAGACGCGAGGCGCCTCATAGACCGCCAATCCGGAAAGGTCTGGCTGGGACAGTCGTCCAACCTGAAAGGGAAAAACGTGCTGAACCGCGCGTCTCGGGAAGAGCCCGCCTGAAGGCGATCTGAGATTAATCGTTGCAATCTGACAGTGAGACCCTCAGGATGAAGCATCGTCAATTCAGCGAAAGGAGGTGATCCAATGTCAGTCACGATGAGCCGGGGATATTGGGCCCTGTCACCGCGGGTGTGGGTCGGAGCAGCCTCCGAACTTCGCAACGCGTAACAGGTCGGTGAAGGCGAAGTAGCCTTGACCGTCAGGGGCTCAGCCCCACTCGATCAGACGAGGCGGGCCGCAAGAAATTGCGGCCCGCTTTTTCATTCAGACGACGGGAACCTACCTTGCCCGCAAAGAAATGGGCTGACGGACAATCCGCAGGATCTCTGACGACGACACTCCCTGTCTTGACGCGGGACGTAATGGACGCCCCCTTTTGACAAGCTGATCATCACGTCTGTTCGCAATGGAGGGGTCTCGATGGCTGCATTCAGATTGATGCTCGCGGGAATGTTGCTCGTACTGGCGGTTTATACCGGGGCGGTGACCTATCAGTACGGACCTGACTTCCTGCCCGTTTTTTTTCAGGACATCGCCAGCCTGACATGGCGCGGTCAGTTCAATCTCGACTTCATGATGATGCTGGCGCTGTCCGCTGCATGGACAGCCTGGCGTAACGGTTTCTCACCTGGAGGTTTGGCCCTGGCCGGCCTCGCCTTCTTCGGAGGGGCGGTGTTTCTCAGCATCTATCTCCTGATCCTCTCGTGGACCGAAAAGGGAGACCTGGTCAGGATTCTGACCGGAAACCATAACCGCCGGCGAGCATGGAAAGTGGCCTCCGCCGGCGAGTAGTGACCGGCCCTTTCAAACCCTGGCTGTTGCGACAATGCGCCGCTAAACCTTAACAGGGCCGCGCGAAGAAGACCCGGCGCCAGAGGCGTGATGGGGCTCGCGAAGCGCTCAAAAACGCGCTACCAACCCGTTCGAGGTCGGCTCAGAGCCGGTCATCAGTCGCTTGGCTTGCGGGCGTGGCGAAACGGTAGACGCAGCGGACTCAAAAGCTAAAACTAATCCGATTTCTTGACAAAAAACGCTTATATTTGCTATACTTAAAGGGTGATGTTCAGCGACGGTCGCTGGCCACACAGTGGACACACTGGACACACTTTTAAGGGCGCAGAACGCGCGCGACAGCAATGAGCACGCAAACACACGAGATCATGGGCGGCAAAGTCCTCGTCTATCGGCGAGAGCGAAGCCAATACTGGCAATGCTACTCACGCTTTGACGGACGCAAGTGGCGTGTATCGACGAAGACCGACAGTCTCTCGCACGCCAAGGACTTTGCAGAAGATTGGTATCTCGAACTTCGCGGCAAAGCGCGCGCCGGTGTCCTCAAAGGCGGGAAGCGCTTCAAAGATGCCGCCGATAAGTTTCTGATCGAATACCCCATCATCACTGAGGGCCAACGCGCAGAGAGCTGGGTCAAGCAATACGAGAACAAGCTGAACGCGATCATTCTGCCCTATCTGGGCAACAAATATCTCGCCGACATCGACGAGCAGACAATCCAAGAATATCGAATCCACCGAGCGAAGACTTGCAAGACGGGCAAGCCCCCCGCGCGCAGCACGCTCCACCAAGAGATTGTCGCTATCCGGCAGGTTCTCAAAACCGCCAAGCGCCACGGCTGGATTACTCACGTCCCAGACCTAGCCATGCCCTACAAGGCGGCTGGCAAGATCACCCGCCGCGCATGGTTCTCACCGGAAGAATACAAGACGCTGTACGAGGCGACGCGAGATCGCATTGAGAACCCACGGCACAATCGGGGACGATGGGTCAAGGAAGCCGAGGATTTGCACGACTATGTGCTGTTCATGGCCAATACCGGCCTACGACCAGATGAAGCGGCCAACTTGCAACTGCGCGACATCACCATCGTCGGCAAAGGCCAAAATACCATCTTGGAAATTGACGTGCGCGGGAAGCGTGGCGTTGGTTACTGCAAGAGCACGCACAACGCCGTCTTTCCCTTCCAGCGCACCGTGAAGCGCAAGAAGCTGACAGAGCCGACCGACAAGGTTTTCGGCAAGCCGCAGCGCGAACTCCTCAACACCATCCTTGAGGAAACGAAGCTGAAGTTCGACCGCGACGGTCAGCGGCGCACGGCCTACAGCTTACGCCACACCTACATCTGCCTTCGCCTGATCGAAGGCGCTGACATCTACACGGTTGCGAAGAACTGCCGAACAAGCGTGGAAATGATTCAAAAATTCTACGCGAACCACATCAAAGACATGATCGATGCCGACAGGCTCAATGTGAGAAAGCCAAAGGCCAATTCTAAAAAACCTGCCAAAAGAAAGACTTAAATAGTCTTGAAGAAACAATCGCTTGTGGGCTAAGATGCCTACGTTGCCCCTGTGGTGGAACTGGTAGACGCGCCGGATTCAAAATCCGGTACCGCAAGGTGTGTCGGTTCGATTCCGACCGGGGGCACCACCTCTCATTCCATTTGTTTGGATTATCGGCAGAACTGCCGACGGCGAACGGCGTCAGAGAGTTGAACAACTCGGTCCGTAAGCCCCGCGAAGTGCAGAGTGAACGCGAAGCACGTTGGCCATAAGCAAACCGAACGGTGAGCGGCCATCGCCTTTTCGCAAAAATGCGAGGAAGCATATGCCCACTGACTTCGACAACCTGACAGCGGAGCTGCCCGCTCTTAGGAAGGCGTCGCTAAGTGCCGACGCCGATGGGTTCTTCGTACAAGAAGTGCTGCGCTTTTGTTCGGTAGCGGGAACTTTGCTGGGAAACAGCTTTAAACTGGACGCAAGCGCTAGCGTCGATGAGCGATACATCACGCACGTCCTGACGCGCTCGTTGTTAGAGAACTATTTTACTGTCCTCTATCTCTTCGATGATCCCGCGCAAAAAGCGGCGCGCTACGAGGAACTCAAAAACTCTTTCAAAGAGTCGTATCGGAAACTGATGACGGATTTGTCTGCCCCGACTTGGCAGAAGTTCATGCAGGCGCACCAAGGTCAGCTAGAACCCGCTGATCCCACATGGACGAAAGCGAAGGGTCTTCCTGACGTAAACACTATGCTCACAGCGCTTCGCAACAACTATGGTGACCGCTTGAGTTACCTTTATCCCATCTACCGCATCACGAGTTTTGACACGCACGGCAGGAGCTTGGGCACAATCTTTGACGCAGTTTTTGGCAAGACGTGCAATTTCCCCGTCCTGAATCTCAAATATGCGTTCGAGCTTGTCGCGAACCAATACCTCGTCGTTTTGAACGACCTTCGCAAAACTGGCGTCGTCCCCTAAAGCGCGAGCGCTTCGGTTAGAAGCGAGGCTTAGGAAAGCGGCGAACGACGCGCGCCAGAGCTTCGTCGATGAAGCGTAGGCTTATGGCGATATGCGGGCACTCTTCGAGCGTCAGGCCGCTTGCGGCGAGATCGTTCAAGATCGCGCAACGCTTGGCGCGGAGTTGTTGTTCGGTTAGTCCTGCGAGATCAGAGGGCGTGATGATGAAAGTCATGGTTCTTCTCCTTGTCTTGGGCCGCGACCATCGCGGCCTTCATGCGCAGACAAGGAGCAGCGCGTTCAGAGAAGCCGCACCCGCGCGTAACGAAGAGGAGAAGCCTTCAGGCTTGCGGCGATAACGACGAACCGATGCGAGGATGCACATAAGAAGGCCGAGGTCTCTGGCCTAAAGGAGAAGAAGCCTTTGCGCTTCTCGCTCGCTCTCGCTTGGACTCGAACAACAACAGCGCCCATGCGGCGCTGACGATTGAGGCGCGAAGACTCGCGCCGCTCGAAAAATCCCGCCGATACTCGCGCAAAAGCTGTGTTCGCTTCACGCGGTCGCACCGCGCGCGATAGCCTTCGACTATCCGGCTCTCGAAAGCAGGGCCGCCATGCGGGGCTTTGCCATGTCGCAATGGGAGTTGCTTGTCACAGACGGGCACGTGCGCGCCGCACGATGGCGCAACGCCGTCCCTTTCGTGTTTTTAGCAGCGGTGATCGCCGTCATTCTTGGCGTCGTCGTCACGACGTACTTGCCACAGGCAACCCCTTCAACCAGCGTCGCCGACGCGCAAAACGCGCTTGTCGCTGAAAGGCGTTCAGCCGTTATCGCGTTTCTTCAAGACAGGGGCGTTGTTCAAACCGCGCCCGCCAATGCGGAGCGCGCACTTACCCGCGAGACAGCGCCATCGAGCGTCGCCACGCTTCTTCAGGCGCTCAACACCAACGGACGCTTACCGGAGTCCGTGGTGGCGCAGAACGCGGAAGAGTTTTGGCAAGGCGCATGGCAGCCGGGCGCAATTCACGCCGTGCAGGAAGGCCGCACGGTGCTTGTCGGCTACTACGTTGACGCCGCCATGCGCTATCCCGGCTATCGCCCGCAACCGATGTTGCGGCGCGCCTATGGCATCATTCGGCGCGGCGATGCGCGCCAATGGACTTATCTCTGCCTTCAGATCGCGGGCGCGCAGCCCTGCGATGAACAGCCGGTCGATCCGTCGATGATACCGGCGACCATGCGCGACCTCTTGCCAGCGTCCGCCTTTGCTACGGGGAGACAATCGTGACCGTGCAAACGCTCATGGCCTTTGTGCCATTCGCCATCGCTGCGGCGGTTTTTATTGCGCTGCTGCTTATTCCGTTCACGCGCGCGATCATCTTGGGTGTGTTGAACATCGTGCCCGCCCTCGCGCTGTTCGTCGTCGGCCTTGCCGCGAGCGTCCTTTGGACGCCCACGGCGTGGCTTGTGGCGCGCGTTCCGATCCTTTCGCGCGCTAGCGACTTGTTCGCCGCTGCGATCGAGCGGCTTGGCAAGCGGAAGGTTGGCGTCGCCGCTGGCGACCGCCACGCCATCGCCCAAGAGATGTGGCCGGAGACGCGCTTCCCTTTTCTCTACAGCGAAGTGCCTGACGACATTCGTCGCCCTCTGTGGGAGGACGGCAAGCTCGTCGGCGGTCGAGAAATCCCTTGGATGGCCGACCGCCATTTTAGCGCGGGCATGACGAAAGCCGCTGGCCAGTTGGGACTTACAGCGGCGATCATCGCGCTCATCGTGCAGCCGCTCATTGTTGTCGGCATGATGATGTTTGCGGGGCAAGCGGGCGACGCCCCGCAAGTGCTGCTGGAGCAGTTTCCCGGCGAAGAGCCGGTGTACGTTTCGGGCTGGGATGTTTGGCAGACCGTCGCCGCCAGCGCGTTTGGCGCGTTCTGGCATGGCGCGGTGACGCTTGTTGGCTTGATTGCCGCGTGGCTGCTGATTGCCATTGGCATCGGCATCATGGTCGCCACCGCTGCGGTCGAGCATTGGCGCAAGGAAGCGGCAACGCCTTATGAGGCGATCTCCAAGGACAGCCATGTGCGCTGGCCTTATCGCGCGGAGGCCCGCGCGCTCGCCCACACCGGCTATGTGCGCCAAGTGGCCCACGCAACCGGCTACTTGGAAGGCTCGCCGCTCTTCAAGGTTGGCGAAGGTACGGGCACGATGCGTTTGCGCGGCGATCTCGCCGCGCCGACCAAAGGGCAGAGCATCGCGCTCGACCGCGAGTCGCTCTTTCAGCATGTGCTCGTCTTTGGCGGCACAGGCGACGGCAAAACCACCGCCGTCTTGAAGCCGATCCTGAGCCAAGTGCTCGCCGAACCGAAGTTCGGCGCTTACGTCACCGACGCCAAAGGCGTCTTGTGGCGCGACGCCGAGAAGATCGCGGCCAGCGTTGGCCGCTCCAAGGATGTGCTGCGCATCGGCACCGGCCAAGGCGAGCTTGGCGTGAACATCACCGCCAAGCTGACCCCCAACCAGATCGCCGCCGCCTTGCGCTCCGTCCTCGCGCAAATGGGCGGCGGCCGAGGCGACAGCTTTTGGCCGGATATGGCGGCGAACGTGATGCGCCATATGCTGACTATCGGGCGCGCCTATGCGGCGACGCCCGAAGGCCAGGCCGAAGCCAAAACGCTCAATCCCTATAGCCTTTGGTGGGCCTATCAGGCCGTGCTCGACGAGAAACGCCTTCAGCCCGCGCTTGACGCCATCGGCAAGGAAACCACCGGCCAACTGGTGCGGATGGAAACGGCGCGCGCGGCGGGCGACCGCGACAGCTTCGCCCGCCACGAGGAACGCACCCGCCAACTCGCGGGCGCCGATGTTGTCGCCAGCCACGCTTATCTGACCCAAGCATGGGCAGAGATGGCGAAGGACACCAAAACCGGCATCGTCGCCAACATCTCGCAGTTGATGGACGGCTTCGCCGGAGCGCCGCTCTTGCGCGAGCGTTTCGTGAGCGGGTTGGACGCCAACACCGCGAACCTTGACGCGCCGCTCAACGGCAAGATCGCGCTCGTCACCCTCAACACGATGGACGACGGCCTTCAGGCTCGCCTTGTGGCGATCCTCTTGAAGACCGTCCTCTATCGGGAAGCACGGCTGCGGGAAGCCGACATGAAGAAGTCGGGCGGCAACCCGCAGGACAATCCCTGCCTTGTCGTCATGGACGAGGTGCAGGAATTGGCCACGGTCGATCCCACGACCGGCCTTTCGGACGCGACCTTCTGGAACGTCGCCCGCTCGACCGGCTTGGCGGGTGTCTTCGCCACCCAGACGGTCGCGGCATTGACCCAAGCGATGGGCAAGGACGCCGCCGAGAACTTCATGCAACAGGCACGGAGCAAGGTGTTCCTCCGCTCGGAGGATCAGGCGACAGTTTCCTATGCCTGTTGGGTGGCGGGCGAATATGAGCGCAACCGCGTTTTCGGCGACGGCCAATGGGAAAGCATCGACCAACGCAAGCTGATTAGCGGATGGTCGCCATTGGAGCCGGTGGACGATAACGCCCCACCGGCAGATGCGGGCGGGCCGCAATTTTATTTCAAGGCGGCGCGCGGTTTCCTTGGGCGGGCATCCATCGGAGGGGCGTCAGCCAAACCGACCTACGAGACGGACACCCGGTTCATCCCTGAAGGCGGCGATCAGGCCGTGCAACTCGCGGCGATTAGTGCGCAGCAGCAAGCAGCATGGCGGCAGGAAGACCAAGACCGCCGCTATCGTACCGAGGGAAACACGACAGCCCCTGCAATGACCCCTGCGGACTTCATCGCAATGGGACGATGGCACGCATACGCACACGTTCAACGAGCCGGATTGGCGCGTCAGGACGTGATCGAGTTGGCGCACAGCTTTTGAGCAGCCACCTCGCTTGCGGCAAAGCAGCAAGGATGAAGCAAACCTTAACGCCCACACGGAAAGTTAAGAAATTCCTGCTATGATGGGGCTATTCGGGAATCTGCAAGCCATGTGCGGTCACACCGCACGCCGCCAATCGTTAACGATTGGCTGGCTTGGCAAGGGGGTTACTGCGTCCCCCGTTGCATCCCCGAGCGCAGGGGCTTCGCCCCATGCACCCGACCAAAGAGCGTATCCTGCCCTTTGGAAACCTGAGCGGGAGGTTCGTTCCCGCTTCCGACCGAAAGGGCGTTCCTGCCCTTTGGAAACCAGACCGGGGGTGTTCGACCCCGGCGACGATCAAAGGGCTTTCGCGCCCCTTGAGACCACGACCAAAGCGGCCTTCGCGCCCTTTGGAAACCCGACCAAGGTTTCGGCCTTGGATACGACCAAAGGGCTGTACTCCCTTTGGAAACCCCGCGCGGCTGGGATGCCGCGCCGCCGCCCACGACGCCCTTGGCTTTTCGCGCAACGCGCGACGAAGAAGGGATAGCACATGGCGAGCGGCAGCGAGCTACGACGACGAACAGCCACCTTCACGGTGCGCGTTACACCCGAAGAGCGGGACGCCATCGACGCGCTCGCCATGCAAAAGGGCCTCACGGTCGGCGCGTTCTTGCGCGCCGCAGCATTGGGCGACAAAGGCCCGCGCGCCAAAACCCGCATCCCCGTGGACGAGGCATTGCTGCGCCGTCTGCTCGGCCAGACAGGCAAGATCGGCGGCAACCTCAACCAGATCGCCAAGCAGCTCAACAAGGGCGGCGCGGTGGCAACGCCCGACGTGCTGGCCGCCGTCGCAGAATACCGGCAGTTGCGCCAAGCCATTCTGGCCGCCTTGAGGACACCGACGCGGTGATCATCAAGGGCAAGAGTCGGGGCGGGCCAAAACAGCTTGAGACCCACCTTCAGCGGGTGGACACCAACGAGCGCGTCGAAGTCCTCGAAAAGCCCGCCGCCGCCGCCACCATCGGCGACGCCTTCAGCGAGTGGCAGACCATCGCCGAAGGCACGCGGGGGCGATACGGCCTCTACCACGCCAACATCGACCCCGACGCCAGCTACTCCATGACCGCCGCTCAATGGACACGCGCGGTCGATCTGCTTGAGCGCGAATTGGGGCTCGACGGCCAGCCGCGCGTCGTCGTGCTGCACGAGAAGAACGACCGCCAGCACATCCATGTGGTGTGGCAGCGCACCGACATCGACACCATGACCCTGCTTTCGGACAGCAACAATTACGACGCCCACAAGCGCGTCGCCCGCGCTCTCGAAAAGGAGTTCGGCCACGAAGCCGTGGTGACAAAGCCCGCCGAGGAGCGCGCACCTATCAGCCATGCCGAATGGCAACAAGCCGAGCGCAGCGGCCACGACCCGCGCGCCTTCAAGGATCGGGTAACGGCGCTCTATCACGCGAGCACCAGCGGCACGGCGCTGCAAAAGAACCTCGACGACCACGGACTGATCGTCGCCCAAGGCGACAGGCGCGACTTCGTGATCGTCGATCAGGCGGGCGAGGTCTATAGCTTGGCCCGCCAGATCAAAGGCATGACTGCCAAGGATCTGCGGGCCCTCATGGCCGACGTGGACGCCGACACGCTGCCCACCGTCGCGGAGGCGAAGGCGCTGCAAGAGCAACGACCCGCGCCCGAGCAAAAGCCTCTCGCCGAAGCGCCCGCCGCATCGCCACCCATCGACGATGGCAAGAGCGGCGCGAGACTCGATGAGGCGCTGCGCGCGTGGCACGCCGAGGACATGCAGCGGCTTGCCGATTTCCACGCGGCAGAGCGCGACCGCGTTGGCGCGATGCTCGATCAGGACATCGCTGCGAAGGTGGCGCAATCGGACGCCACGCGCACGGCGGCGCTGGAGCGATACGACGAACAGGCAGAACGCAAAGGCTTCGCCCGCATCGTCGATGCGGTGATCGAGTTCGTCTCTCCCGCGTGGGCTAATCGCCGCCAAGCCGAGCGCGACGAGGCGCGTAACACCGTCGTCAAAGCACTCGACCGCGAACACGCGGAGGAAGCAGCGCGGCTTGAGGCGGGCAAAAAGGTCGAATTGGACGATCTCGCCGAGCGCCAAGCGCAACAGGCGCGCGACCGCGAATTGCTCTTCGGAGAAGACCTCGCGCGCCGCACACGCGACTACGAAGAAGTTCAACGCTTCGCCGCCCAACTGGCCGAACAGCAGCGCCAGCGCGAGCAAGCGTCAGAGCAGCAGCAGACCAACACGGCGGGGCCGGAGCCGCCGACAAGCGCACGCTAACCGGCTCGCGCTTTTTGCGACCAAAGCCGAGCCGCGCCTCTAACAAGGTCGCACCTAAACGCCGCCGCAGCATCTTCGTGGCGGCTTTGCACGCTCTGTCTCCGCTTCGCAGCGTGTTCGCAGCGTTTGCTCGACGGCCAGCGAAAACGCCGTCTTCGTCGGACTTACGGAAACCAGCTACCAAAGGCGTTGGAACGAAATACGAACCGCGCTAAAGTGCCATTTGTCCGAATCGCGGCCAGCGCGGTCGCTTCCAGAGGAAGTGACGGGTGGCAGGCGGCGAGCGAGGGCACTTCATGGAGACGCTTGGAATTTCGTCGTCACCGGGAGAATGTTCAATTTCGGATTGCGATCCTCAGGGAGGGCAATCCAGACACGCCGGGGGCTCATGTTCGACCAAACATTCAACAGCATAGATCGCGAGTTGCGCCAAGAAGACGGCTGCACGACGGAGCTGGACTACACCGAGCAGTCGTCGTGGATTCTGTTCCTCAAGTACCTTGATGACCTCGAGCACGAGCGCGCGCTGAAAGCCGAACTCGAAGGCAAGCACTACGACTTCATCATAGACGCCAAACACCGCTGGTCAGCCTGGGCTGCTCCTAAGAGGGCCGATGGTTCACTCGATCGTGACGCGGCTATGACCGGTCCTGACCTCAAAGAATACGTCAACGACACGCTGTTCCCCTACCTTCGGGGCTTCAAACAACGCGCGGCCAGTCCCGACACTATCGAATACAAAATCGGGGAGATTTTCGGGGAGATCAAACCGAAGTTCAATTCAGGCTACACGCTCCGCGCAGTGCTGGAGCTAACCGATCAGCTCCGCTTCGGATCGCAGGACGAGAAGCACGAGCTGTCCGACCTCTACGAGGTCAAGATCAAACGCATGGGCAATGCGGGCCGCAACGGCGGGGAGTATTACACGCCGCGCCCGCTCATCCGCGCCATGATCCAAGTGTTGAAACCAAAGATCGGCGAGACGATCTATGACGGCGCAGTCGGCTCGGCGGGCTTCCTGTGCGAAGCCTTCGCCTACATGCGCCCCAACGCCAGCAGCACGAAAGACTTGGAGACGCTTCAGCGCAGCACGTTCCACGGCGTCGAGAAGAAGAGCCTCGCCTACGTCATCGCCATCATGAACATGATCCTGCACGGGATCGACGCGCCGAATATCGTGCACGACAATTCTCTCGGGCGGTCACTTTCCGACATTCAGCCGCGCGACCAGAAAGACGTGATCCTTGCCAACCCGCCCTTCGGCGGATCGGAACGTCGGGAAATTCAGCAAAACTTCCCGATCCGCACCGGGGAGACGGCGTATCTCTTCCTTCAGCACTTCATGAAGATGCTAAAGCCCGGCGGGCGCGCCGCGATTGTCATCAAGAACACCGTGATGTCGAACGGCGACGCGACGGCGCTGCGGAGGGAGCTGGTCTCCACTTGCAACTTGCACACAGTGCTCGATTGCCCATCCGGCACGTTTCAGGGTGCGGGCGTGAAGACGGTGGTCCTGTTCTTCGAGAAGGGCGCGCCGACGCGCGACATCTGGTTCTATCAGCTCGATCCAGGCCGCAATTTAGGCAAGACCACGTCACTAACCGACGCGGACTTCGAGGAGTTCGTGCGCTTGGCTGCGACGCGGGCGGAAGGCGAAAAGAGCTGGATCGTGAAGGCCAGTGACCTCGACGCGGCTACGCTCGACATGTCGGTGAAGAACCCTAGCCGCAAAAATGCGGTCGCCTACCGAGAGCCAGAAGACATCATCGAGGAGATGATGGCGCTCGACGCTGAGAGCGCAGGCATCCTTCAGCAGATCAGGGGAATGCTGTGACGGCTTGGGCACTTCAAAATTTGGGAGACATTGCGGTTGTTGTTGCGGGGCAATCACCCGAGGGCGTTCACTACAACGATAACGGCGAAGGCCTCTCATTTTATCAGGGCAAGAAGGAGTTCACAGATCGAGTAATCGGGCCGCCGCAAGTGTGGACGCGGGAAACGACCAAGGTGGCTCTTGCCGGAGACATTTTGATGTCGGTGCGGGCTCCGGTGGGGCCTGTAAATTTTGCTGCTGACAGGTGCTGTATCGGCCGAGGATTGGCGGCAATCCGAGTCGGCCGATCAATCGACGCGACTTATCTTTTCTACTTTCTCAAGTACATAGAACCGCAGCTCACGGGAAATGCGGGGGCGGTTTTCCCATCAATCAACAAGGGGCAGATCGAGAAGATCAGTGTGCCAGTGCCGCCGCTCGCCGAGCAGAAGCGTATCGTCGCCATTCTCGACGAGACATTCGAGGGGGTTGCTAAGGCTGCCGCTAACGCCGAGCGCAACCTCGCCAACGCGAGGGAGGTCATTGATGGAACGTGCGATGCGTTGATAGCCGGTGCGGCGCGCGGTGGTGAGGCCGCTACGCTTGAATCTCTAATCGAGCGCGGCTGGATTGTAAGCCACCTGGACGGCAACCATGGCAGCGACTACCCGCGAAAGGAGGAGTTCGTTTCAGAAGGAGTTCCATACATTTCCGCAAATGCCATCGACGACGATGCCGTTGATATGTCGGCGGCTAAGTACCTGTCGCCCGCTCGCGCTGACACCATCCGCAAGGGTGTCGCACGGAGTGGAGATGTCCTCTTTGCTCACAACGCCACGGTTGGACCGGTGGCGGTGCTCTCGACGACAGAGCCACGCGTCATTCTCGGCACATCTCTCACATACTATCGGTGCAATTCGGACTTCATCGACAACCATTACCTCGCGCATTACATGCGATCTCGCACATTTCGCTCGCAGTACGAGCAGATCATGAGGCAATCGACGCGAAACCAAGTGCCGATTACAAAGCAACGCGAGTTCTTTCACCTAATTCCGACTCTTGACGCTCAGCGTGAAATTTCAAGACGACTTAACGACCTTGACGACGCATCAAGAAATTTGCGGCGCGTTTATACGGAAAAATCGGTGCGTATCTCAGAGCTGCGCGAAGCGCTTCTACGCAGAGCCTTCTCCGGCAAGCTTACCGGCAAGGAGGCCGTCGCTGCATGAATGAGGCGGAGACACGCGCCGAGTTGATTGATCCCGCCCTGAAGGCCGCTGGCTGGGGCTTGGTTGAGGGCAGCCGCGTCGCGCGCGAGTTTCAGATCACCGCTGGTCGCCTTGAAGGCTTGGGCAAGCGCGGCAAGGCCGACATTGCCGACTACGTCTTGTTTTATCGTGGGCATCGTCTTGCGGTGGTCGAGGCCAAGAAGCGCGACGCCCATGTGACCGAGGGGCTCGGGCAAGCCAAGGCCTATGCGACCAAGCTCGCGATCCGCTTTACTTATTCAACCAACGGCCTTGGCGTTTATCAGGCGGACATGGAAACGGGCGCGGAGGGCGATACGCTCGGCTTCCCCACGCCCGACCAGCTTTGGGCATGGACGTTCGCGGAAGAAAATGCGTGGCGTGACCGCTTCGCCGGCGTGCCCATCGAGGACAAGGGCGGCTCGTGGACATCGCGCTACTATCAGGACATCGCGATTGATCGCGTGCTTGAAGCCATCGCGGCCAAGCGCGACCGCATTCTGCTGACGCTCGCGACCGGTACGGGAAAAACCTACATCGCGTTTCAAATTGCGTGGAAGCTGTTCCACGCCAAATGGAACAGAACGGGCGAGCCCACGCGCCGCCCGCGCATCCTGTTCCTTGCCGACCGCAACATCCTTGCTGATCAGGCCTACAATGCCTTTTCGCCGTTCGCCGATGACGCGCGCGTGCGGCTCGACCCTCGCCGCTTAAGGGCGACTGGCCGCGCGCCGCATAATGGCTCGGTTTTCTTCACGATCTTCCAGACCTTCATGAGCGGCACCAATGCAGACGGCCAGCCGCAGCCCAGCTTCTTTGACTATGCGCCTGACTTCTTCGATTTCATCATCATCGACGAGTGCCATCGCGGCGGTGCTAAGGACGAGAGCAATTGGCGTGCGATCCTCGACTATTTCTCCCCCGCCGTGCAGCTCGGATTGACCGCCACGCCCAAGCGCCGCGACAACGTAGATACCTACGCCTATTTCGGCGCGCCGGTTTACACCTACTCGCTACGCGAGGGGATCAATGACGGCTTCCTGACGCCCTTCAAGGTGCGCCAGATCGCGACGACGTTGGATGACTACGTCTATACCCGCGACGACGACGTGATCGACGGCGAAGTCGAGGAAGGTCGCCGCTACACCGAAGGCGACTTCAACCGCATCATCGAAATCAAGGAACGCGAGGCCTATCGCGTCAAGACCTTCATGGAGATGATCGACCAGAACCAAAAGGCCATCGTCTTCTGCGCGACCCAAGATCACGCCGCTGCTGTGCGCGACCTCATCAACCAGATGAAGACGAGCAAAGACCCGAACTATTGCGTTCGCGTCACCGCCAATGACGGCGCGGAAGGCGAAACGTGGCTGCGCGCCTTTCAGGATAACGAAAAGACCATTCCGACGATCCTGACCACGTCTCAGAAGCTCTCTACCGGCGTCGATGCGCGCAACGTGCGCAACATCGTGTTGATGCGCCCCGTCAACTCGATGATCGAGTTCAAGCAGATCGTCGGGCGCGGTACGCGCCTCTATGACGGCAAGGACTATTTCACGATCTACGACTTCGTGAAGGCCTACTACCACTTCAACGATCCCGAATGGGACGGCGAGCCGCTGGAACCGGAACCGCCCGGCGAACCGCGCCCGCCGACCGGACCGCGAGAACCCGGCGATCCAACGCCACCCGGAGAACCCGAACCAAGGCCGCAGCGGCTCAAGATCAAGCTCGCCGACGGCAAAGAGCGGACGCTTCAGCACATGTCCGCAACGATGTTTTACAGTCCCGATGGCCGTCCGCTGTCCGCCGCCGAATTTGTTCAGCGGCTATATGGCGAACTGCCCGCCCTGTTCAAAGACGAAGCCGAGCTGCGAAAGCTTTGGGGCGATCCGGTCACAAGACAGGCTTTGCTCGAAGGTTTGAGCGAGCGCGGCTACGGGCGCGATCAGCTCAACGAAATCGCCAAGATGATCAACGCCGAGAAGAGCGATCTTTTCGATGTCCTCGCATACATCGCCTATGCGCTTCCGGCGATCACACGTTCCGAACGCGTATCCGCGCGCAAAGCAGCGGTTCTCTCGCCGTTCGATTCCAAACTTCAGGATTTCCTTGAGTTCGTCCTTGGGCAGTACGTCGAGCGCGGAATCGACGAGCTTGGTGCCGACAAACTCGCAAGCCTCTTGGAGTTGAAATACCAAGCCGTTTCCGACGCGACCGTAAAGTTAGGCAAGAACCCATCGAGCATCCGCGAGGCGTTCGTCGGATTTCAGCGCGACCTGTTCGATGGGCCGTCATCGTGACCGACGCTTCAAAGCAATTAGCTCCCTTAACCGAGAAGGCAGCCCTTTCTGACCTCTTGATTTGGGCAGAGAAGCGCCCTGCGTGGCAGAGAGACGCTCTTCGTCGTCTTGTTACAGGAGAGACGCTGGACGAACAGGCCGTAGCGGAACTCACGGCGCTTTGCCTTGACCCCGCACGAGCCCATGTGCCGATCTCGCAATCTCATATCACATCAGAAACAAACTCCGCAGAGCCCATTTCTCTCGTCTCTATAAAGAACCCCACTGCCGTCAATGCGCTTGCGAGTCAGCAAGAGCTGTCTTTTGAACCCGTGGGACTGACGGTGATTTACGGAGACAACGGCTCCGGAAAGTCTGGCTATGTTCGTGTGCTGAAGCACGCATGCCGGTCGCGAGATGGAAAGTTTTCCATCCACAGGGACTTAGAGGACAAGAGCGACACACCGCAATCTGCCGAGATATCTTTTGCGCGCGGTGCGACTACCGAGCAGTTCAATTGGTCGCCTGATGGTCAACCGCACGGTGATCTTCCATCCGTAAGTATTTTCGACTCCCGAAGCGCAAGCATCCACGTCGAAAGCACCAATGAAGTAGCCTACATTCCGCGTCCAATGCGCTTGATGGAAGCGCTGGCCGATGTGTCAGACCGCATCAAGACAGCACTCAACGGCAAGATCGCGGCGCTCGAAAAGCAGGTGCCGCTCGCGATTGCAAACACCTCTTTGAGCAAAGAGACGGCTGCGGGCAGCTACGTCGTTGGACTGAACGCAAAGTCGAACATTCCACAACTCGACAAACTCGCCACGCTGGACCCGCAGGAGAGTGCTCGCCTCACCACATTGGAAGCCGACTTTGCTCAGGACCCGAAACGCGCCGTGGCTCGGCTTGACCATCAACGTGTAGAGATCGAACGCATACATGAAGGCATTCAGGGGCTAATCGCAGTCACAAATGGAGCGGCGTTCACCCAATTGGATGCGCTCCGAAAGTCCCATAGCAGCGCCGTGGATGCCGCGTCGGTGGCGTCGCAAAAGTTGTTCAGCGCGTCGCCATTGCCAGAGGTTGGGCAAGCTGTATGGCAAAAATTGTGGGAAGCCGCGCGAACCTATGCGGACACTGTGGCTTACCCCGGCAAGACGTTTCCATCGAGCGATCCGGAAGCGCTCTGCGTGCTTTGCCAGCAACCCCTCAGCGCGGACGCAATCGCGCGCCAAGACACCTTCGAGTCGTTCGTCAAAAGCTCGACGAAGGCGGACGAAGCGGCGGCGCGCATAAAGCTCGATGCAGCGCTCACTCAGCTAAAGGCGCGAATGCTGCGCCTTGGCGACGTTAGAAACCGCAGCAGTTTTGTAGCGACGGAAATTGGCGATTTAGTTCTCGCAAAGCAGGTCCGGAGAGCCTTCGTAGCGCTGCTGTGGCGGCTTCGAGCGATGGTTCGGACATACGGCGAACCGAATCCGATCGGTGCCGATCCACTCCAAGCACTTGGGACCCTCGCCACCGATCTCAAGAAGCGGGCGGCACAACTTTCCGCCGATACACAGAGCGACGCCTACAAGGCTTTGAAATCCGAGTATCTCGAACTCAAGGAGCGCGCTGCTCTTGCGCCGCTTGTCGCCGACATAAAGGCCCACATTGCGCGCCTCAAAGAAATAGAGGCCATCAACACGGCGCTGAAGGCTACCGCCAAGAAGCCCATAACCGATAAGAACAAAGAACTTTCCGATCGCATGGTGACAGATGCGCTACGCGGTCGATTTGCGCGAGAAATCGAAAAGCTAAAGCTGGCGCGGATGCCTGTGGAGCTACGAAAGGTGAAGGATCAGCAGGCCGTGTCGTATTTTCGCGTCGCGTTGGTCGAGCGACCAGATGCGAAGGTCGGCGAGATTTTTAGCGAAGGCGAACACCGCTGCGTCGCCCTCGCGGCTTTCCTTGCCGAACTGGTGACAGCGCAGCGGTATTCCGGCATCGTTTTTGATGATCCGATGTCGTCGCTCGACCACATTCACCGGAGCGCGGTTGCGTCGCGCCTAGTGGAAGAGTCGGAGCATCGACAAGTTGTCGTGTTTACACACGACCTCGTCTTCTTATACGAGCTTCGCCGCGAAGCAGAGAAGGCGAACCGGCCAATTGCTTATCGAAATGTGCGGCGGAAACAGGACAAGGCTGGTTACATTGAGAACGAGTTGCCGGACAAGGCCAAGTCTGGCCTTGAGATGTGTAATTCGCTGCGATCCTCACTCAAAACCGCAAAACCGGGCTTTGATAATCTGACTGATACTCAGCGCACTACATTCTGCAAGGGCACGATCGGTCAGTTGCGGGATGCGTGGGAGCAAGCAATTTCCGACTACGTTCGCCCTGTACTCGAAAGGTTCGACAACAAGGTCAAGCCAACTTCGATCTTCAAGCTCGGTGTCCTTACGGAGGACGATGTAAAGGGCGTGATGGCGGCTCAGGGAAGGTTATCAGATGACCTCCACTCGTCAGCGGATGCACTTAACCCTGAACAGGTGTCGCTTGACGATTTGCTCAACGAGGTGAAGGCGCTCGAAGATTG
>CAIKWZ010000051.1 GCA_903831255.1 uncultured Alphaproteobacteria bacterium | reverse complement strand
TTGGGCCAATTCGGTTTTGCCTTTGAATTTTCCTGTCCAAGGCAATCTTGACCCGTTGCGATTGATTGAGGGTGGCGAGGGGCTTGATGTCCGCATCAGAGAGATAATTGAAGCGTTCCATGACAGACCGCTGATCTTCAACTTAGGACATGGCGTACTGCCTGAGACGCCCATTTCTCATGTTGAGAGGCTTCTTGAGGTCGTCAGAGAGAAATAATGATGACCGACAAGATAGCGGTGGTGCTTTTCAATCTTGGCGGTCCTGATGGACCAGACGCTGTTCAACCGTTTTTGAAAAATCTTTTTAGCGACAAGGCCATCATCAGGGCTCCAGGACCCATAAGATGGATGCTCGCTAACCTGATTTCAGCTTCACGCGCAAAATCTGCCCGCGAAAACTACGCGAAGATGGGTGGCGGTTCTCCGCTGCTGCCAGAAACAGAGGCTCAGGCAAAGGCTCTCGAAGTCGAGTTAACCAAAAGGGGTTGGGTCGCCAAAACGTTCATTGCGATGCGGTACTGGAAGCCGTTTGCACAGGACACTGTGCAAAAAATCGAACTTTGGGCTCCGACCAAGGTGATCTTACTCCCGCTTTATCCTCAGTTTTCAACGACGACGACGGCATCGTCGTTGTTGGATTGGCGTAAGTCTGGCGGACGAGCTGATGGGGTCGTCTGTTGCTATCCGACGGCGGCTAAGCTTGTGTCAGCCCATGCGGCGAAAATTCTTGAGGCCTGGCGTCAGGGGGGAGAGCCGTCGAACGTACGGGTCCTGTTATCAGCTCATGGACTTCCGGAGAACGTCATAAAGTCCGGGGATCCCTATCAAAGCCAGGTTGAAAAGACCGCGGAGGCTGTGAGGGCCGAGCTGCCTGCTGATTGGGAGGTTACAGTCTGTTATCAATCAAAGGTCGGGCCCTTAAAATGGATCGGACCAGCGACAGATGAAGCTATTATCGAAGGGGCGCGGGCTAACAAGGCGCTTATAGTTTCACCGATCGCGTTTGTATCAGAGCATATCGAGACGCTGGTTGAGCTAGACGAGGAATACAAGCACGTCGCTGAAGAAAATGGCGTTCGTTCTTATATTCGGGTTCCTGCGCTGGGGTTGGATCCCCTCTTTATTGAGCTCCTTGGAGATCTTGTGGAGTCGGCGTTACAGGATCCGTTGTCGCCCTCTCCCATGTCAGAGTGCGGCGGTCGGCTTTGTTCGTCTAGTTTTGCAGGTTGTCCTAATCAAAGGGCTTGTCGGACTCCGTCGCCCTCTAATGCGCTCGGGATGTCGGCATGAACGGTTATGATTGGCTAAGGGCGTTCCATATAATCGCGGTCATCGCCTGGATGGCAGGACTGCTCATGTATCCTCGGTTGCTGGTTTACCGGCTTGAGGGGCGCGGCGTTCCTGAACTCGAGACGGCCATGGATCAGGGCGCTGATCGGTTAAAGCGCATTATTCTGAATCCGGCGATGATCCTTACCTGGATATTGGGTATCGGACTGATCTCGACGAATTTTGGTTACTACGCGGGTCAACTTTGGTTTTGGGGCAAACTGATCCTCGTCATCGGTCTATCCGGGTTTCACGGATATATCCTGTCTCTCGGGCGTAAGGTCGCTTCGGGCGATCAATCGATTGCTCCCCGTCGTTTGCGAATGATGAATGAGATTCCCATGGTGATCAGTATCTTCGCGGTCCTTCTGGTCGTCGTTCAGCCCTTCTCCACCTGAGAATGTGGCTGCTTCGAAAAGCTCGAACCTTCAAAACCGATTGACCTTTTATCCGCAATATGGTCGTTTTCTGCCTGAGACGGCGCTCAACCGTCTACTTTCCTTCATCGTCGTTTCCGGCTTTCCAAGACGCGCAATGTGTCTGGCCTCGGGGGCGGCCCCTAATCGAAATGAACGTTGACCATGTCCGATGACGTGATTGAGACGCGTGAACGCGTCACACTGAATGAGCTCAAAAAGAAGCCGCCTGCAGAGTTGCTGGCTATTGCCGAAGATCTTGAGGTGGAAGGCGCTTCTTTGCTGAGCAAGCAAGAGCTGCTCTTCGCTATTCTCAAAGAACTTGCGGAGCGTGATGTTGAGATTCTGGGCATCGGAGTGGTTGAGGTTCTGCCCGATGGTTTTGGATTTTTGCGATCACCGCAGTCGAACTATCTGCCCGGACCGGACGATATCTATGTGAGCCCGCAGCAGATTCGAAAGCTCGGGTTAAGGACAGGAGACACGGTTGAGGGTCAGATCCGTGGTCCAAGGGACGGAGAGCGTTATTTTGCTCTGGTGAAGGTATCTCAGATCAATTTTGAAGATCCGGAACGAGCCCGACATAAGGTTCCTTTTGACAACCTGACGCCTCTATATCCGGACAAGCGGCTTCGGATGGAAACGGATGATCCTACCCGGAAGGACCGATCAGGTCGGATCATCGATATCGTCGCCCCGATCGGAAAAGGTCAGAGAGGCCTGATCGTGGCTCCTCCACGAACTGGAAAGACTGTTCTGCTTCAGAACATCGCTCAGTCGATCGCGGAGAACCATCCGGAATGTTATCTTCTCGTTCTTCTGATCGATGAACGACCTGAAGAAGTCACCGACATGCAGCGATCCGTGAAGGGAGAGGTGATTTCCTCCACCTTCGACGAGCCTGCAGTTCGTCATGTTCAGGTCGCCGAAATGGTGATCGAAAAAGCCAAGCGTCTGGCGGAACACGGACGCGACGTGATCATTCTTCTCGATTCCATCACTCGATTGGGTCGGGCCTATAATACGGTGGTGCCGTCGTCCGGTAAGGTCCTGACCGGGGGTGTGGACGCCAACGCCCTCCAAAGACCGAAGAGATTTTTTGGAGCGGCGCGAAATCTCGAAGAGGGCGGCTCACTGACGATCATCGCAACCGCACTGATCGATACAGGGTCGCGGATGGATGAGGTGATTTTCGAGGAGTTCAAAGGAACCGGAAACTCGGAGATCATCCTTGATCGGAAGGTTGCAGATAAGCGAGTCTTCCCGGCGATCGATATACTGAAGTCTGGAACACGTAAGGAAGAACTTCTCACGGAGCAGAAAGACCTCCAGAAGGTTTATGTCCTGAGGAGGATCCTCAATCCAATGGGGGCGCAGGATGCCATTGAGTTCCTTCTGGATAAGCTCAAGCAGACTAAAAACAACGCCGAGTTTTTCCAGGCGATGAATAACTGAGGCGAAGACCGCTTAGACGTTCGACGGGAGACATCCTGATCCCGTTTTAAAAGTGCGGCTTTGGCTGGTGGGTCATCCGGTGCGGACATGAGTGTAAGTCGACTGTTTTCGACGGACATCTACTCGGCGAGTCTGGTCGACTCGCGAGGGTTCGATGATTTGAACAGCGATCTTGCAGATATGGCTGCGATGCTCGCTAACGACGATGAAGCCGGCGTGAAGTGGTGCAATGAGAACGGATATGACGGCTATACGTCGTATTCGTCTCTTGATGATCTGACGCGACGAGCGACCTGCTTCCGGGATCTCGGTCGACTCGTCACTAAACACGCCGGGGATTTCGCGTCTCAGTTGGAAATGGATACAGCCGGACGACGTATCGTTATGGATTCTATGTGGGTGAATGTGCTTCGTCACGGCGGTCGCCACCCAGCCCATATTCATCCGCATAGCGTTCTATCGGGGACATACTATGTCTCGGTTCCCCGGGGGTCTGCGTCCATTCGATTTGAGGATCCGAGACTGGGCCTGATGATGGCCGCCCCACCTCCCATTCCTAACTGTCGTTTGGACCGACAAAGATTTGTCAATCTGGAGCCGAAGGTGGGTGATCTTCTGCTTTGGGAGAGTTGGCTGAGGCACGAGGTGCCGGTCCATAAAGCGCGCACTGTGCGCATAAGCGTTAGTTTCAATTTTCGGCTGACCTGAAGGAAACGACATGATGTCCCCGTCGAAGACGGAGATCATTGAGTCGGATCTTGAACAACGCGGCCTTTCGTGGGTGATGACCGGATACTGAAATCAGCGCCGATCCGGGGCGTCTGGCCAGGGAGCTGGTCTCGCACACATGCAACGCCTTGAAGCATCAACCAAGACCATCATCGCTCTTGCCTCCGGGAAGGGCCGGGCCGGAGTGGCTGTCATTCGGATTTCGGGTCCGGAGTCTCTAGCTATCTGTGATCAGTTGATTCGCGGGG
>CAIKWZ010000050.1 GCA_903831255.1 uncultured Alphaproteobacteria bacterium | reverse complement strand
CCATGCCCGCACGACGCTCGCCAATCCTCTGGAGCGTCTGCTGATCGCTCCTTACTGGGTGCATTTTCATGCAGAGCACCATCTGTTCATGTATCTGCCCTGCTACAGACTGGAGCAGACCCATCGCCTGCTGATCCGGAAGGGTTACGGACCCCGTCTTCGGCTGGCGCGCTCCTACCGGGATGTCCTGGAGCTCGCCGCGTCTCGGCCCCCTGCAATGGAGGCGGCGTCATGAGGCCGCCCCTGCCGCCATCGCCCTCCCGACGATCATCGGGTCCGTCAGGAGACGCATCGCGTCTGGCCATTCTCGACGCAGCCCGGGATCTGTTTTCGACTCAGGGGCTTCACGCCACCTCGATGAACGACATCGCGGCACGCGCCCACGTCTCACGCGCGACGGTGTTCAATCAGTTCGGCTCCAAGCAGCTTATTCTCGATGCGATCATGGCCGGCAGCCTCACCGTCTACCGGAACCTTCTGGCCGAGGGCCTCGCAGATGAAACGACCCCCACAATCGATCTCCTGAAGCGGCTCTTCAGCAACATGGGCCACGGGGTCGAAAGAAACCAGCCCATGCACAAGGAGCTCTTCGGAGAAATCCGCAGAGTCCCCATGTCTCTCGACGCGCCAGGGCTGTCGCCCGTCATCCGAAAAGAGGCCTTCGATCTGCTGACAGAGATCATTTCGCGAGGTCAGAAACGCGGCGAGCTTTCGACGCGCTTTCCTCCGGAAACAGTGGCGCTAGCCCTCGACAGTCTTCTCAGCGGAGCGATCCTGCACTGGCTTCATCGGGCAGGCGACGCTGCGCTCGCCTCCTTACTTGTTGAAATGTCCGAGGTGCTTCTTGAGGGCGCAGCAACCCGCCCTCATCCCCGGTAGGACTTGATCCAGATCAATTCTAGACTACGGTCTAACAAATCGCCGGTCGCAAACCCGGACCCGAACGCCGGATGCTCGACCCCCGGAGACAGACAGGATCCCGAAGCCATGCATCAACGACCCGCTCTGAGACTGCGCCTTCACAGAACGGTCGGCCCGATCATGGCGGCGCTATGCATGTCCGTTGCGGCAGCGGCCCAGACGCCTTCAGCACCCGCACAGGCCGACCCCTCTGCGAAGACGTTCCCGGCTGACTTCTTCACGGCGTTCAACCCGATCACCGCGGAAGATATGGTGCGGCGCATACCGGGCTTCACTCTTGAGAACGGCGAGGACAGGCGCGGTTTCGCCGGCGCCGCAGGAAACGTCCTCATCAACGGCGAACGACCCAGTTCGAAGACCCCTCTGGCGGAGCAGCTCTCCAGGATCTCGGCCCGGGACGTCCTGCGGATCGACATCTATTCCGGCGGCTCGGGCGGCGCCGATCTCCGGGGCCAGACGCTGCTGGCGGACGTTCGCCTTCGCCCTCGGGAGAGCGGCGCGACCAACACCCTCACCGCTCAGGTCAGTCAGCTCGATCCGTCAGGCAGCCTCAATCCCCTGATCGTCGCGACCAGCGCCTTTCGGGCCGGTCCAGGCCAGATCAGCCTGTCGCTTCAGGCTCAACCCTCCCGTCGCGGACGGATTGATTTCGAAAAGGACCTGAAAACCGCCTCCGGAGCCCTGATCGAACAGGGCGACGAATTTCTTCAGGGGCGATACTTCGAATACAAGCTGAGCGCCCGAGGAGCCTTCAAACCCTCGGAGCGCGACAGCCTGAACGTCAACATTCAGGCGACCCCGTCCCGGGACGGCCGGCATACCTTCTCCAGAACCTTCTCACCGTCAGGCGCCCTGATCCGGACTGAAGACAGCGATGTTCGCGGGCAGGATGTGTGGTCGGGAGAGATCGGCGGCGACTGGGAGAGAAAACTCGGGCCAGGCTCCTCCTTCAAGCTGATTGGCCTTTCCAGCCAGAAGACAACGGGATCAGACGAAGTCTACACGACCCGCCAGTCCACGGGTGCCCTGCGCAGAACCCTGATCGGACGAGCCGCAGAGAGTGGCGAGACCCTCGGCCGGGCCGTCCTCTCCTGGCGTCCGCAGGAAGAGCATACCCTCGAATTCGGTGGCGAAGCGGCGTTCAATTATCTCGACAGCAATCTCGATATCTCAGTGGATACCGGAACAGGTCCGGTCCCCGCCAACATTCCGGTGGCCGACACCCGCATCGAGGAGCTGCGCGGAGAAATCTATCTGTCGGATTTCTGGAACGTCAGCTCCGAGCTGAAGGTGGAAACATCCCTCACCGTGGAAGCCTCCCGCATTACACAGTCAGGAGACGCCCGCCAGGAACGTGACTTCACCTATGTGAAACCCCGGATCAACGCGACCTGGGATCCGGGCGGACCGGACCAGTTCCGGGCGCTTCTTGAGCGTGACGTGGCGCAACTCGACTTCACGGAGTTCGCAAGCGCCGTGTCCCTGTTCGACGGGACAGTTGACCTTGGAAACCCCAACCTCGAACCCGAACAGACGTGGAAGGCGCGCATCGACTGGGAAAGACGCTTCGGCGCCAAGGGTGTGCTCACCCTCTCGTTCTTTCATGATGCGGTGGAGTCGGTTCAGGACCAGATACCCATCGCCGGCCAGTTCGACGGCCCGGGCAATCTGGGCGACGGCGTGCGAACCGGCGTCAGGATCGATGCAACCGCGCCTCTTGACGCGATCGGCCTGAAAAAGGGCGAGCTGCGCGTAACCGGCCTTGCGCAGGAAACGCAGGTGGATGATCCGGTGACAGGCGAGCCCAGACGATTTTCAGGGGAACCTGAATGGTCGTATTCGATCGACCTGCGACAGCCTCTTCCCGAGTACAAACTCCTGTTCGGCGCTCTTTACGAACGGGCTGACGAGATTCGTCTGTACCGACTGAAGGAAGTCCGAACGACGCAATGGGCGGACGCAAATCTCGATCTGTTCGCTGAGACAACTGTCATTCCTGGATGGGTGATCCGCTTCTCCGTGTCCGAAATTCTGAGGCCGGTCGACATTCGGGAACGGGCCTTCTTCACGCCGGACAGAACGACAGCGACCAACCTCTCCCGCATCGAAACCCGTCGCGCGACAGGAGGCTATGGCACCCGCTCCTACGCGATCCGAGTCTCCGGACGGTTCTGAGAGACGATCCCCCGTCTCAGAGATTTCCGACCATGGCTTGCACGCTGCCTTCGGAGAGCGGACAAGCCGGTCTCCGCCCGGGTGGTCTCCGGGAGATGATTCGTCAAAGGGAGTCGACGTCCGCCATGCTCGTTCTAAGGCCCTCGCCCAAATCCGGTTGCGGTATCTTCACAACCCTCCCCATCGCGAAAGGCGAGCATGTTCGCCTGTGGCAGAAAGAGGACGAACGTTTCGTCTCCAGCGAGGAAGCGAATGCCGACCCGGACCTCAGAGCCGCATGCGATGTCCACTGCGTGATTGTCGAAGGCGGGTTCACATGCCCCTCGGATTTTCACCGCATGTCCATAGGCTGGTACATGAACCACTCGTTCAACCCCAACATCGCCTCCTCAGCCGAGCTCGACTGGGAGTTTTACGCCGTTCGCGATATCGCAGTCGATGAGGAGCTGTGCTGCGACTACCGAACGCTCTCGCCTTTCGAAACCGTTCCGGATCACTACACCTGAAGGTGTGCGATCAGTATCGTTGGCGACACCGCCCTTCGGGTCATCCGCTTGACCTGATCAGTCTTCGGCCCGCCGAACTCCGATCGTCATCTGTAATGGGTGACGTCCGTGACGCCAATCGACCGCACCGTATCGAGCACCGACTGGCCCTTTAAGACCAGCACATCAATCTGCCTGCGCTTCGCAACGATCTCCTACGGCCAGTAACGCGCGCCAGCGATCCGCCTCCTCCATCGTGTCCGAAGACATACCTGAGGGCGGACCACTTCAAAGGGGGTCGATCAACCGTCCGCAGGCGCCGTGATCGTACTCTCGGCGTGAAGACTGAACCGAACGCGCGATGCGTACCCGAGGTCCTTATCGCAATTGATCAACGGATAGACCCAGAGCCGTCCCACTGTCAGAAAATCGCTCTTCGCTCAGAGGCGTCAGGCTGGCGGGACTCAAGGCGCGCCAGGCGCCGTCCGCGCCTCGACCCGCGAGACGATCTTCGACCGAACTCTGACACGAGCGTTCAGCACCGCCGGCAGAGGCACGACGAACCAGCGCCGACCAGACGGAATTGGGAAGCCGTTCGACACCAATCGCAGCGAGAACCCCCTCTCTGCGACAATTGTAGGATGGCGGGATCGTGAGAAGACGCATGTCTGAGCCCGGCAGGACAGGACCGATCTTACCATCATCCTCAAGCACAAACGCTGGAACCGGTTCATCGGCGTTCTCGGCTGATCTCCAGACGATCACCCGTAGCCCCAGTCCGTCGACCTTTGAGAGATCCTCCATATCCCGGTAAGGCAACGGGCTCCTGAACCCGGAGGGAAGATCGACCACTTCCAGAGATGCTCCGCGAAACAACGCGCGCGTCTCTGTGAGAAAAACCCACCGGGCGTCCTCACGCAGGTAACCGGACTTTGGATAAATCAGTTCTCCGTTCGAAGAATGAAGACGCCATCCCAGACCCGGCGCACAGTCCAGGATCGCGCCCGGCGTCCCCTGGCGCCCGACCGGACGGATCGAGCAATCCTGCGTCAGACGCAACTCGTAACCATCCGGAATATAAGGAGCTCGAATAACACGCGAGATCCTGGGCTCGGCCACGGCGACGCCTGCCAGAAGCATAGCGCTGACGACGGCCATTAAGATCCCGATCGCCCGGCTTCGGCGATAGGCAATGACCCGATCCGACCGACAACACATCAAGTGGCGCCTCCCCTCAGACACGCTCAGAGTACCGCTCGAAGGCGGTGATACGCCGGCTTTCAGGCCCCGGGCGTCGGGGACATCCCGCCTCCACAAGCCAGGCCGTTTCAGCCGCCGCCTCATCTTCCTCGACATCCCGGTACCATACCCGGGGACGGAGCCCTCCATCCCCGCTCCATCGATACCCCCTCGACTTGAGGCGATCTTTAAGTCCGAACGGGGCCCCGTCGGCAAAGATCCTCACTGTCGCCTTGCGTGCGGCCTCCAGCACGAACGAGAATGCGGGCCGCCCGCTCTCCGGCAGAGGGCGCGCCAGGATTTCAATGGCGAGCTCGCAATCGTTCAGGGCGCGGTGAGCGTCATGGAACAGGCCGAAACCAGCGGCGATCACAGACAGCCTGACCCCCTCAAATCCCTCCTCCGCCCAGGGCGCCTGGGACATCGAACACGCCCAGGGCTTAGCCGACGCAGTCGAACAGAAGCGCTCAAGGAAGACCCGGTCGAAGGACGCATTATGTGCGACAATCAGGTCTGCCGGTTCGATGAACTCAGCGACCTCGGAGGGGTCAAGGCGATGTCCTGATACGGCCGCGTCATCAAGACCGGTCAATCGCGTGATCTCCGGCGGGATGGAAACGGACGGCTCACGCAGGCGGTGAAACGATGGGAGAATCTCGAAGATCCGGCCATCTGGCGAATAAGTGAAGGGACAGATCCCGATCTCGATGATCTCATCCTCCGAGGGATTGAGGCCGGTTGTCTCGAGATCGAGCATCATCGCGGTTCGAAGAACGGATCCGTCAGCCTCGTGATATCGCCCCCGGGGCGCAAAACGCCGAAGAACACGGAAATCCCCGCTCCTCTCAAGTCGGCGGGCCATAGCCTCAAGATCGCCGTCCCCTTGAGATCCCGTCATCCCCGCTTCCCTTTCAAAGACCGGACAACCTCGAACTGAAACGGCGTACTACAGTCCAAGATCAAGCTCACGCAATCGCCTCGCTTCATCACGAAGGCGGGCGGCGGCCTCAAACTCGAGATTCGCCGCCGCTTCACGCATGTCGCGCTCGAGAGCAGCGATGGCCGCCTTCAGATTGTGACCCGCCGCAGGAGCGTCCGGGACGCCTCGGGTCTCATCCCGGGCGCGGCGGTTGGCGTCACGACCTTTCGGCGCCGCACCCTGCCGGAGCTTCTCCGCCTCCGAGACCACTCCCTCGAGCACGTCCTTCACACCGGACATGACCGTCGTGGGGGTCAGCCCATGAAGCGCATTGTGAGCCAGCTGCCTCTCCCGGCGGCGAGCCGTCTCCGCCATCGCCCGTTCCATGGAACCGGTGATACGATCGGCGTAGAGCACCACCCTCGCCTCGGAATTACGGGCCGCCCTCCCGATTGTCTGAATGAGCGAGGTTTCAGATCGGAGGAAGCCCTCCTTGTCGGCGTCAAGAATGCCGACAAATGCGCATTCGGGGATATCCAGTCCCTCCCGCAGGAGGTTGATACCGATAAGAACGTCGAACACGCCCAGTCTGAGATCGCGAATAATCTCGATACGCTCGATCGTATCGACGTCGGAATGCATGTAACGAACCCTGATGCCCTGCTCATGCATATGCTCGGTCAGCTGCTCCGCCATCTTCTTGGTCAGAGTGGTGATCAGCGAGCGATAGCCCTGAGCGGCTGTCGCCCTCGCCTCTGCGATCACATCATCAACCTGATTGGCGCCATCCCTGAAGACCGGCCGGATCTCAACGGGAGGATCCACAAGGGCGGTGGGACGGATGATCTGCTCCGTAAAGACCCCACCCGTCTGGGTCAGCTCCCAGGGTCCGGGCGTCGCCGAGACATGGATGGTCTGCGGCCGCATCTTCTCCCATTCCTCGAACTTGAGCGGCCGGTTGTCGAGGCATGACGGAAGGCGGAATCCATACTCAGACAGAGTGTGTTTGCGACTGTAATCGCCCCGGTACATCGCCCCGAGCTGAGGAACGGTCTGGTGGCTCTCATCGACAAACAACAATGCGTTGTCGGGGAGATATTCAAACAGCGTCGGCGGCGGCTCGCCTGGGCGCCGACCGGTGAGATAGCGGGAATAGTTCTCGATGCCGGCGCAGGAGCCCGTGGCGAGCATCATCTCCATGTCGAACTCAGTGCGCTGCTCAAGCCTCTGCGCCTCCAGAAGCTTTCCCTGCGAAATCAGATCGTTCAGTCGGCCGCGCAGCTCCTCTTTGATAAGCTGCACGGCCTGATTGAGGGTCGGCCGGGGCGTGACGTAGTGAGAGTTGGCGTAGACCTTTATCCGACCGAGTCTCTGGGAGGCCTTGCCCGTAAGCGGATCGAACTCGCTGATCGCCTCGACATCCTCGCCGAAGAACGAGATACGCCACGCCCTGTCTTCCTGATGGGTGGGCCAGATGTCCAGAACATCTCCCTTCACCCGGAAGGTCCCGCGCCCGAACGCCTGATCGTTACGCTTGTAATGAAGAGCCGTCAGATCGGCTGCGACATCCCTGGGACTGCGAACATCGCCCTCCTTGAGCTCAAAGGTCATCGCAGAATAGGTTTCAACAGAACCGATGCCGTAGATGCACGAAACCGATGCGACGATGATCACATCATCTCGCTCAAGGATCGCCCGCGTCGCGGAGTGACGCATGCGATCTATGGCTTCGTTGATGGAACTTTCCTTCTCGATGTACGTATCGGTCCGGGGCACATAGGCCTCGGGCATGTAGTAATCGTAGTAAGAGACGAAGTACTCCACCGCGTTATCCGGAAAGAAGCTCCGGAACTCTCCAT
>CAIKWZ010000049.1 GCA_903831255.1 uncultured Alphaproteobacteria bacterium | reverse complement strand
TGATCGGGGACCCGATCAGGGCCGAAGAGGTAATCAGGGAGTTCGACGCCGGCCTCGCCGCCCTTCGCGACGGACGGCGTCGCGGCGTCCTCGCCGAGATCGGGGTCGGCTTCTGGGTTCCCGGATCGGACACGCTGAGCGCCGAGATCGCCGAGGCTGCCGGCTATCGCACGCTCGGCGAGAAGATGGGGTATTCCGGTTATCGCTATCTCTCTCTGGAGGAGCTGCTTCGGACGGCGCCCGACCTCATCGCGCTTTCGAACGCCTGGTCGACCCCGCCTTCGCTGTCGACCAACGCTCTTCAGCATCCTGCCGTCCGCCGGATCGCGGGTGGGCCCGCCTTCGTGGATCTGCCCGACCGGCTGACGATCTGCGGGTCTCCGGCGCTTCTCGAGGCGGTCGCGCGCCTCGCGCACGCCCGGCCAGGGACAACGGAGAACGGTCAATGATCCCCGCCGGGCGTCTGCTGTGGGCGGGCGGGGCGGTTTTGTGTGTCCTGTTCATCGTCTCCCTCGCTGTGGGCCCCGCGCCGCTCAGTTTTGAAAATCTCGTGCAGTCGGCTCGGTCAGGCGAGGCGGACGCCGACTGGGTGATCCTGACCGAGATCCGCCTGCCCAGAACCGTTCTCGCCCTCCTCATCGGGATGGGACTGGGCCTGTCCGGGGCGGCGCTTCAGGGGCTCTTGCGCAATCCGCTCGCCGACCCGGGCGTGATCGGGGTGTCATCGCTCTCCGCCCTCGGGGCGGTCATCGCCTTTTACACGGGCCTTTCGGCCCTTTTCCCTCTCGCTCTGCCCATCGCGGCCATCCTCTTCAGTCTGATGGGCGTGATCGCGCTGGAGGGCCTCGCGGGTCGGGGTGGGGCTTTGAGCCTGATCCTTGCGGGTGTGGCGCTTTCAAGTCTTGCCGGCGCGATGACCTCTCTGGCCCTGACGCTCTCTCCCAATCCTTACGCCTCCCTTGAGATCGTGTTCTGGATGCTCGGCTCGCTCAACGACCGCTCGATGGAGCATGTCGCACTGGCCGTCCCGTTCATGATCTGCGGCGCCGTGCTTCTGGCTCTTGCGGCGCCCGCTCTCAATGCGCTCACGCTCGGCGAGGCGGCGGCCGCCTCCCTCGGGGTTGATCTGCGCCGGACGCGCCGGCTGGTGATCGCCGGCGCATCCCTCTGCGTCGGCGCCTCCGTCGCCGTGTCAGGCGTCATCGGTTTTGTGGGTCTTCTGGCGCCCCATCTCATGCGTCCCCTCGTCGGCCACGGACCGGCGCGCCTTCTGCCGGCCTCGGCTCTGGCGGGAGGATGTCTTCTGGTGGCGTCTGACATTCTGGTCCGTCTGATCGCGCCGACAGCGGATCTCAAACTCGGCGTCGTCACCGCGCTGATCGGGGCGCCGCTCTTCCTCTATCTGGCTCTCAGGGCCCGCACCGAGGCGGCGTCATGAGCCTTCGCGCATCCGCCATCACCGTCCGGCTCGCAGGTCGCGAAGCGGTTCGCGGCTGCGATCTCCACGTGCGCCGGGGTGAGGCGGCGGTTCTCATCGGGCCTAACGGGGCTGGAAAATCGACCCTCCTTCGCGCCTTATGCGGTCTTGAGCGGGAGGCGAGCGGCGAGGTGTGGGTCGAGGATCGGCCGCTCTCCGGAGCCGATCTGCGCGAACGCGCCCGCGGCCTCGCTTATCTGCCTCAGAACGGGCGCATCGAATGGGGCCTTACTGTCAGAGAGGTCGTCTCACTGGGGCGCCATCCTCATCACTCGGGTTTCGGGCCGCTGACGGCCCGCTGCCGGGAAGCGGTTGATCGGGCCCTTGAGGAGACCGATCTTCTCTCCCTCGCCGGACGCCGGGCGAGCGCGTTATCCGGCGGCGAGACGGCGCGCGTTCTTCTGGCCCGGGCCCTGGCGGTTGAGGCGCCGGCGCTTCTGGTCGACGAGCCGGTCGCCGCTCTCGATCCGCATCATCAGCTGCTCATGATGGAGATCCTCCGCGCGCGGGCGCGCGAGGGCGGAGCCGTCCTGATGGTCCTTCACGATCTGGCGCTGGCGACACGGTTCGCCGACCGCATTCTCGTGATGCATGAGGGACGCATTCTTGCCGATGGGGCGCCCGAGGAGGCTCTGAGCGCGCCGGTGCTCGAGACGGCTTATGCGATCCGCGCCCTGTCAGGCGTCCATGAGGGCGAGGCCTGGAGACTTCCCTGGTCAAGAACGCCGCGAGCCTGAGAGCCCTTGTTCAGCCCGGATCCCCGGATCCCGAGAAAAGACGATCGAGCTCGCGCTTGAGGCGATCGGTTCGCGAGGGCGGTGTTGTCGGCGGCGCGGCGGGCGCCGGCTCTGGCGCCGGGGCTGAGACGGGAGGCGATGCGGGCGGACGGCCGGCGCTGCGTTCGATGCGACCGCGGACCTCTCCGGCGGCCTGGCGCAGGATCTCGCCGGTGTCGATCGAAACACGTACGCGGCTCCACTCGCCCTTGACCCGAACCGGAACCTTCACCCCGCTCGTCTTGAGCTCGCTGAACAGGCTGAGATCGACGCGTCGGCCGCCAATGTCGAGCTGGCCCTGGCCGGTGACCGAAATTCCCTCCGCGGTGAGGCGAAGGTCCTGCGTCCTCGCGACGCCTGAGCTGGCCTCGAAGCGTCCCTGCAGGCTGTCGAACTTTGTGCGCGCATTCTCCCCGATCAGGCCTCCGGGAGCCGGGTTTCTGGAGCGGCCAAGCCGACTGATCCCGACCAGGTCGAGCCCGCGCAGCGCCCCGTTCTCGAACCGGAACTGACCCTTTCCGGACAGGGACGACATCGCGGCGGCGAGCGTCTCACCCTGTCCCGAGAGATCAACCTCGATATCGCCTGATCCTTCAATCCGCTCGAACCGCGCCGCCGCGGCGAGGAAGGGTTTCAGAGAAAGGCCTGACAGGCGCGCTGTCAGGTGCGCCGCGGCGACCGGCGCCCGTGCATCGAGGCGCAGCAGGGCGCCGCCCTTGCCGCCGAACAGCGTCGTATTCGAGAGATCCGCCGTCAGCTCTCCGCCTTCAAGACGAAGCGCCAGATCGCTGGGCCCGAAGATAAAGCCGTCATGAACGAGCCCCTCGCTTCGGATCGCGAGGTCAAGATCGAACGCTTTAAGGAAATCTGTCTGGATCGGGGTCTGGCTCCAGCCTCCGGCGTCCGCCCCGCGACCCTTGCCGAGCGAGGAGGCGATATAGGGCGACAGGGTAACGATACTGGTCGCAAGCCGTCCGGAGAGGCGCAGGCGTTCCGCGCTCTCGAGCGCGAGATCCCCCCGACCTTCGATCCCGTCGAGCGACAGAACGAGGCCTTTCAGCTCGCCTTTTACGCCGGACCCCGACATCGCTCCGGTGAGCTTCAGTTCCTTGAAAATGTCTCCGGCCGGAAGCGGCAGGCCCGCCGCGCCGGCGAGATCTCTGAGGCTTGGGATGGCGACCTCGACCGTGCCGGTGTGAGAGAGCGTGTCGGCAAGGCGCGCTTCGCCTTTGTAGGTCGCCGAGATCATGCGCCCCTTGTGGGAGAGGGTCATCTCCTGAACGCTGAGCGCCCCGGCCTGTCCGACCAGTCGGCCGCTGAGCCGGGTCTCGCCCTGATCGCCCGCCGGAGGGCCGGGGACGCCGAAGGCCTTCGCCAGTCCTGCAGGATCGCTCGATCGCGCGTCCGCGCGGAGCATCATCGCGCCGCCTCCGCCAAGCCTGAGATCCCCGCTGAATGTTGCGTCCAGAACCGGGCTCTCGACGCGCGCCGTCTCGATCTTGAACGCCAGATCGTCGAACGGGCCGAACATGCGCCCGGAGGCTTCGAAAGAGCCCAGCGCCTCGCGTCCGGAGGCGAGGGTGATCCCCGCCTCCTCCAGAAGCGCAGACAGGGAGGGTGCCTGCGCGTCGATGGCGACATCGATGCCGGGCGTCTCGCCGAGGCCGATATCGCCCTCGATCCGCCCTGTGAGGGCCTCGCCCTCAAGATCGACGGAGAGGGGCGAGCGGCCGCCTTCCAGGAGACTGCGCGGCGATTCGAGCCGCGCCCGGGCGCCGGCCTTGATGGTCGTTCCGGTCGCCGACATTTCCACGACCAGCGGCGTATCAGGCGAGGGCATGCGCGCCTGCAGATTGAGCGCTGTGAGCGTTCGACGGACCCTTGTGGCCTTGTCCTCGAACGCGGCCTCGCCTTCGATGATGTCGAGCCGGCCGATCCATGCGGAGGCCTCATCGCTTCGCGGCGGCGGCAGGTTGAAGGTCCAGTTATTGCGTCCGTCTGCGAGCCTGATGAGGTTCAGGCGGGGTTTGACGAGGATGAGTTCGTCGACCCTTGTCTCGCCGAACAGCAGCGGCCAGATGCCGACGGCGGCGCGCAGCTCCTCCATCTCAGCGAAGGCCGGGGCCGCCGGATCGGACGATCCCTCGAAGTCTGACGGGTTTGCGATGCGCGCGCCCTTCGCCCGCACCTCGATACGTGGGATCAGGCGCACGCTCATGGGTCCTGTGAGGCGAACCTCCCGCCCGAGCGCGAGGCTCGCGTTTGTCTGGATCGGAGCGCGGTAGACATCCGCAGGGATCAGTCCCGGCGCGGCCAGCAGGGCTGCAAACAGGACGAGGACGATCCCCGCTGCGATGAGCATGACCCGGTTGATGGTCGCCTCCCTGTGCCTTCGTCCACTATGCCTGCTCGCGCGCAGGGTTTCCAGAGCGAGGGACGCCGATGGTGCGAGCTCGTCATCTGACCCCTGTTTACAGCTCGCGACGTGTCATTTTCGAGGCGCCCGGAACATTGGGGGGCGCCTCGTGCGCGTGTTGTGGATGAGCATTTGGAGAGTGGTGCGCCGGAAAGGCCTGACCGACGCCGGCGGCCCCCCAGCATGCGCTCCGGTCATCTCAGGCGTCGACGGATCGGCAGGGTTTCGGGGTCGAGGGCATCGAGCCGCCAGACATGGTCGTCGATCGGTAGCGTAGGTCGCGCCTCAGGGCGGGTTGACCCGAGCGGTGCGAACGAAGGGTGGCGATGGCGAGACATGATCCCTGCAATCATGGATCTGAACTCCATGACTGCAGGGATAATCAGTCCTGATTTAACGCCCGGGGCCTCATCCATCGCCGGAAAGAGCATCGATCTCCTCAATATCGCGTTGAAGCGCCTCGGCGCCCCGCAGATTGAGATGAAGGACGCCGGCCAGAACGAGGCCTGCGACCGCCAGCGAGGCGACCCAGAAGGGCCAGTCGGAGGGCTTTTCAAGGACGCGTCCCAGGGTCACGACGACTAAGCTCGGGATCATGGGCGCGAGATACCATCCCCAGACGGATCTCAGGGCGTCCCTCTGGCGCGCCAGCTCGGCGCGATGAAAGGCGAGGGCGCTGAGAGCTCCGGTCGGCGGAAGGCTCCGCGCCGAGGCCCGCGCATGAAGCTGCCAGGAGATATACACCGTAGCTGCGATCCCCAGCACGTAGCCCGTCTGCACGATCCATGAGCTCGCTGTCGCCGCGGAGTATCCAAAGGCGATGAGGATCGCTGCCGCCGCGACGTACTCGAAAAAATTGCGCAAGCTGACGGTCGACTGGAACGAGCGGGCGAGCATGCGCTCGATCGCGACAGGCTGGATCTCCGGCGCCTGCGATCGCCAGATCTGTCCGACGTCAGCGTCCTTTTGGGTCGGCATGGGTCTCTCCCTGATGGAAATAAGTCGAAAGAAGGGTTTTGAGACGATGAAGCCTCGTGGCGACATGTCCCGGCGAAAGTCCGGTGATCTCTCCGATCTCGGCGGCGCTGAGGCCCTCGAGATAGAGTGTGGCGACCTGGCGATCGACCGGCTTCAGGCGTCTGATGAGTGCGGTCAGCCGCTCCATGTCCGAGCGGCTCTCAGCGTCGCGCTGGAGATCGTCGGGAGCCGCGACGTGCTCAAGGGTCTCGAGCCCGTCGAAGGCCTGTGTCCGGAGGCGCCGTCGTTTGAGGATATGCGAGGCGCCGACATTGTGCGCGACGCGATAGATCCAGGTTCGTTCCGAACAGGCCCCGTCGAACAGGGAAAAGCTCCGCCAGAGGGCGAGGTGGATCTCCTGAACGAGGTCGCCTCTGAGGTCGCGGTCGGCCTCGTAGGCGCGGGCGAGACGCTCCAGAGCGGGACCGTATTCGGTCCGGCATCTGTGGTAGCGTTCATCCTGAGCGGCGCGGCCCGCGTCCATCATTCTCTCCAGCTGTCAAAGAGATAGTCGTCTCCCCGGGAGATTTCTTACAAAGGACTGAAAAAATGCCGCTCCCGTCGCCTGCGTTAACGAGGGCGTCTGTGTGGGCCGAAGACGTGAGACGCGCGTAGAACGGATCATGTCCCAAACCCTGTTCGATCTTCCGTCCCCCACTGGTCCGCTGACGCATGTGGATTTCACCCCGACCCGCAAGGCGGGGCTGGCGCGCCTTGAGGCGTTCCTGCCGCAGGCCGGTTACGCCTACGCCCGCAATCGTAACACCGACCGTGGCCCCTCTGACCGCTCGAATGTCTCGGCTCTGTCGCCCTGGATCCGGCGCCGGGTGGTCACCGAGGAGGAGACGTTGCGTGCGGTGCTCGCAAGCCATCGCTTCGCCGCCGCCGAGAAGTTCATTCAGGAGGTTGTCTGGAGAACCTACTGGAAGGGGTGGCTGGAGCATCGCCCGTCTGTCTATGCCCGATATGAAGCCGAGCTGGCGGGGCTGACCGACAGGCTCGGCATCGATGCGGACCTGCGCGAGCGCTGGGTGCGGGCATGTGAGGGGCGAACCGGGCTGGAGTGTTTCGACGCCTGGGCGAGGGAGCTTCAGGAGCTCGGCTACCTCCATAATCATGCGCGCATGTGGTTTGCGAGCATCTGGATCTTCACCCTCAATCTGCCCTGGGCGCTGGGCGCGGATCATTTTCATCGGCATCTGATCGACGCCGATCCCGCCTCGAACACCCTGTCCTGGCGCTGGGTCGCGGGTCTGCATACGCGCGGCAAGCATTACCTCGCCCGCGCTGCGAACATCAAAGAGCATACGCTCGGCCGCTTCGATCCTCGCGGTCTCCTCGAGGAAGGCGCGGAGGCGCTGACTGAGGCTTATCCTCTTCCGGCCCCGTCCCCCCCTCCGCCAGGCGAGCGTCTGTCGCAGCGTCGGATCGCGCTCCTCCTTCACGAGGAGGATCTCTCCCCGGAGGGATGGAGCCTTCAGGCGGACGTCGTCGGGATCTGCGCGCCTGGGGGCTGGATCGAAGGCCCCGCCGATCGTCCTGCCGCCCGCTTCTCGCGCGGCGCTCTGGAAGACGCTCTGACGCGCTCCTCCGCGGGCTTCGGGGTGGCGGCGGAGGCTCCGGATGACGACGACGCGGTCGTCGGCTGGGCGCTGGGTCTGGGGGTGAGCGAGGTTGCGACCGCCTGGGCGCCGGTCGGGCCGCTCGCCTCAAGGCTCGGGGCGCTTTCGGCAAGGCTGGCCGAGAGAGGCGTCCGGCTCGTGCGTCTGAGGCGCGCCTTTGATGATCGCGCCTGGCCTCATGCGACGGCGGGGTTCTTCCGATTACGGGAGCGCATTCCCGGCCTCCTCGCGGCCCTCGGCGAGGACGGCGCTCAGATTGACCTTAAGTGAGCGAGGCGTTAGCCAGAGGGCGTGACGGTTCCGCTCCGTGATGGAGCGGCGAAGAGGGAACCCGGTGCGATCCGTGAGGATCAGGTCCGGGGCTGTGCCCGCAACTGTGAGCGGTGAGCGCCGGATCGATGCGCCACTGGACGTACGTTTCGATCGCCCGTGAGGCGTTCGGACGACCGGCCGGGAAGGCGATCCGGGGCGTTGACCCGCAAGCCAGGAGACCTGCCGTCACAGTCGCGACGCCCCGGCCGGGTCCAGCCATCGGGTGTGCGGGCGAGAGCTCCGTTGATGCGACGCAGTCCTGCGATCCGGTTCCCCTGGGGATCGGACGCGTCGTGTCATGTCGCGCCTTGTGGGGCGCCGGGAGTCATATGATGGGTCGCTTATCCGTTCTTTCAGGGGTCGCTCTCGCGATCAGTCCATTCTCCGGCGGCGTCGCCTTCGCCGAGGATCCGCTCCCCGCCTCCGGTCCGCGACCTGAGACCGTGGTGGTCAGCGCCCTTCGTCTCGAGCAGACGGTGGGTGAGGCCGGGGTGTCGGTGAGCATTGTGGAGGCTGCAGATATTGAGCGCCGCTCGCTGAGCGCCCTGACCGATGCGCTCGCCACCCTTCCGGGCGTCACCGTCGCCGAGAGCGGGGCCTTCGGCGGCGTCGCCTCGGTTCGCATCCGCGGAGCGGCCGCCGGTCAGACCGTGGTTCTGGTGGACGGGGTGAACGTCAATGACGCCGGCGCCCCTGGCGGCGGGTTCGACGCATCTTTGTTCGATCTGTTCGACATCGGGCGCATCGAGGTTCTCAGAGGACCTCAATCGACCCTGTGGGGCTCGGATTCGATTGGCGGGGTGGTGTCGATCCTGACCACCCGGCCGGGCGAAGGGCCGGGTCTTCGCGCCTTCGCGGAAGGAGGATCGTATGAGACGCTGCGTGCAGGCGCCTCTCTGTCGGGACGACGGGGCGAGGCCTCGGGTCGTCTGTCGGGTGTCTGGACGACCTCCGGGGGGATTTCGAAGGCGGATGAGCGCGCCGGCGCCCGTGAGCGGGACGCCTTCGCCAGCGCCAGTTTGTCTGCGCGCGGCGATATCGATCTGGCGGAAGGACTTCGCGCCGAGGCGGGCGCGCGGTGGACGGCGGCTGAGATCGACTTCGACGGCTTCCCGCCGCCGAACTATGAACTCGCCGACACCGACGACCGGACCGATTCAACGGACGCTTCGGGCTTTGCGCGCCTGTTGGGCGCCTCTTTCGGCGGACGCCTGGCGTCAGTGGTCGAGATTTCCGGGCAGTCCCTGACCCGTGAGAATGAGGCTGGCGGCGCCTTTTCATCCCGCAATGAGGCGCAGCGCACGACCCTTCGCTACACCGGTGAGGTCGCCAAGGCCGGTCCCGGGCGTCTCGCCTTCGGTCTCGAGGGCGAGGAAAGCCGGGCCGATGGCGTTGAGGCGCAGATGGCCAGTCTCTTCGGTCTTTACGAATGGCGCCCCGCTGCGGGATGGAGCCTGACCGGCGGGGTTCGTCTCGACGATGACAGCCGCTTCGGTCTTGAGGCGACCAGCCGCCTGGCGATGAGCGTTGATCTCGGGCGCGGCGCTCGCCTGCGCGCCGCCTGGGGGCAGGGGTTTAAGGCGCCCACCCTGTTCCAGGCGAGCTTCATCTGTTCGTTCTGCGGCCTCTCCGCGCCCAATCCCGATCTTCGGCCGGAGCGAAGCGAGGCGATTGAGGCGGGTCTCCAGACGCGCCTGGGCGATGTGGATCTTGAGGTGACGGTCTTCGATGAGGACATGGTCGATCTCATCGATTTTTCCTTCGCCCGCGGCTACGACAACATCAGCAAGGCCCGTCGCACCGGCATTGAGACGGTCGCGAGCCTCCCTCTCGGTCGCGACTGGTCCTTACGGGCGGTCTACGCCTACGTCGACGCGCGTGATGGAGCCGGCGATCCCTTACCGCGTGCGCCTCGTCACTCAGGGGATGTAGAACTGGCCTATGCCTCGTCGGGACCCCTGAGCGTCGCCTTCAGTCTGAGAGGCAATGGCCGTCAGTCCGACGGCTTTGGTCCGGACGTTCCCGGATGGCTGCGCGCAGACCTCGCCTGGTCGCTGGCGCTCGAAGACGGTGTCGATCTCTATGGTCGGATCGAGAACCTGACCGACGAGGCCTATCAGCAGGTGGGAGGCTATGGAACGCCGGGCCGGTCGGCGCGTGTGGGCCTTCGTCTTCGGCGCTGACCGGGCATGGCGGTGAGGCCTGCGGCTCCTGGGTCATCCGGGCGCCGCCTCGCACCCGGGATGACCCCCACCCCGAAAGCGCTGGACCTGAAGGGTTCGGTTCAACCTGCCGCCTGAGTGGGATCGCTCCGCCACCACCCTTTGAAGGAGAGGGCTCGGGCCGGCGCATGCCCTGCGAGGACCAGAAGTCCGGCGAGGATGCCGAGGTTCTTGACGAAGTTCTGCATCTCACGGTCGCTCGAAACGCCTTCATGATCGTTCCAGAAGTCATGCAGCATGAGATTGACCAGCAGGATGTAGACGACAAACCCGAGGGCCGTGAGTTTCACATGGCGTCCAAGAATGAGGCAAAGCCCGCCCGCCACGTTGGTCACAGCCGCGATCCACATCAGCGGCTCGGCATAGGCGACGTTATGCGTCTCCATCAACGCGACATGCGCATCGGGCGCCGCAAACTTCATCAGGCCCGGGACAAGAAAATAGAGTCCGAGCAGACATCGTCCGGTGAGGATCATGGCGTTGGACATGTGGGCTTTCCTGTCAGGTCTGAGGCGGGATCGAGTTGGACGCAGCGCTCTTGAGCTCGC
>CAIKWZ010000048.1 GCA_903831255.1 uncultured Alphaproteobacteria bacterium | reverse complement strand
GGCTGTTCAGAAAACAGCATAGCGTTTCGCCTGGTATCGTGTCTCGTCCTACCTGAACCGTCCCGAGATCCGTACGAAATCGCTCGGCCAGATCCGGAGATCCACGAGCGATGATCCATGAGCCTCTTGCGCGGCTCATGCCCTTGGAAGGGGCTTTGATCGGGCGGCGTCCAGATATCGGGCGCTGCGGACTTCAAGCTCTGGGCTAAGATCGACCAGCAGGGGGTTGCCTGTGGGGATTTCCACCTCAGTAATCTCTGCATCCGAGACCCCGAAGAGATGCTTCACGATCGCTCGGAGTGAGTTTCCGTGGGCTGCGATCATGATGTTTTCTCCCCGTTTCAGTCGGGGTGCGATCTCCTCAGTCCAATAGGGGAGGACGCGCTCAAGAGTTGTCTTCAGGCTCTCGGTGCGCGGAACCTGGACGTCAGAGTATCGTCGATCCGATCTCAAGTCATAGTCCGAACCGTCGTGGAGTTCCGGTGGAGGGACATCGAAGGAACGACGCCAGACCTTTACCTGATCGGTCCCGTGCTTACTCGCCGTCTCGGCTTTATTCAGCCCCGTCAGAGCGCCGTAATGACGCTCATTGAGCCGATAGTCCTTGATGACCGGCAACCAGACCTGGTCCATTTCCTCGAGGGCCAGCCAAAGGGTTCGTATCGCTCGTTTTTGGACGCTCGAATACGCTCGGCTGAAAGGGATCTCGGTTGTCTTCAGAAGGCGACCTGCAGATCGGGCTTCAGTTTCGCCAAGCGGCGTCAGATCGACGTCCCACCAGCCGGTGAAGCGATCTTCGAGGTTCCATTCGCTCTGTCCATGTCTGAGCAGGGCAAGCTGGGCCATAACGCATGTCCTTGAATTCAGGTTTCCGGACCGCGTTCTAAACAGGTTCTAGGGCGTTGGGGAAGGCGTCGCAGCGGATGAGGCGTTCCCCATTGCGCCGTCCGTCGTCAGAGCGCCCGTGTTGCCCTCCCGTCTCTGATAGGCCGCAACAAGCGCGGCATAGGGAGGGGCGTACTGCCAGCCGGTCTCGGCGGTGTTCAGTTTGATTTCGAAGTGGAGGTGAAGGGTGGTGGGTGTACCCCCGAAATCGTTCGACACGTATCCTATGACCTCTCCTTTGCGTACGGCCTGACCTGTCGCGACATGCAGCCGCGCCATGTTCAGGTGCAGGTATCGATAGATCCGCCCGCCGCTCGAAGCCCTGAGTGTGACGGAATAACTGCCCACGTTGGAAATGACGCCGTCTTCTACGGCGACGACGGGATACCTCACTCTCTGGTCGGCTGGGAGACGCCGCTCTTCGCTGCATCCCTCCGGCGTTCCGACCCGTATATCCTGACCCAGGTGAACGCCCTTGAGAGCACACCATGGAGTGGCGGCTGTTGTGGTCCGGGTCTCGCAGTAATTGTCTCTCCAGGGAGCCGAGAAGTTACGCGGATCGCACTGGTCGCCTCCCTTCATCCCGCCCCCATATCTGTAGACCTGAGATTGAAGCACTGAAGGATCGCTTCGGATCGGGAAGACGATGTCTGGAGCCAGATTGGCCGCCTCCACGGCGCCCTGACCACTGCTGGGTTCGAGCGCCCCGGGAGGATTGAAATAAAAGCTCGGTGGCGGCGGCGCGGGGGATGGGTCAGTCGGCGGGTCTGGCGGCGTCGGGCTGGGTTCCCCGGGAGCGCTTGGGGGAACGGTCTCCGGCGATGGGGCGGGTGAGGCGGTGTCGCTGATTGGAAGCGCCTCGTTCAACGGGAGATCTGGAAAAGGTGTCCCATTTTCGGGGGCGCCGGCATTGGCGTTTGGGTTGGCGACGGGGGGCGCCGCCGGAGGCGGTGGAAGAGCGTCCTCGCCCTGAACCCCAGGGTCCGGCGCCGTGGGAGCGACCGGCGAGGGCTCAACGTTTGGCGCAGGCTCTACCCAAGGCCAGAGCACGCCGCTTGGAACATCGCAGGACGAGAGCGTGAGGCAGGCCGCAGGGAGGATTGATAGGCCTAAACGCCTGATCGTCTCACGCCACATGATCATGTTCATTCGTACCGGTTCCGTGCAGGGGCCCTACTGCGTTTGCGACACAAACAGACTATCTGCGAACGCCTTCGCCTCATCTTCCGATATGCAGCTCTCCGCCGCATCGATCTGTCTGCATTCAAATTCGATGAGATAGTCCGCCCCGAAGCGGGAGAACGAAAGCTGCGCGCTGGCTTCTCCAAGAGTAAAAGCCATGTCTGGCCGAGCGGGTCCGCCCGAGACCCCGGCGGAATAGGCTTTCTTAGTCCCGTTCACGATCGCATCGTATCGGGGGGTCTGGTAGGTTGCAAAATAGCCGTCGGGCGTAGCGACCAGGGCTGGCGGACGGGCGTTCTGAGCTTGAACGATGCCGGATGGCAGAAGAACCGGCACCTGGGGAAGACCGGTTTGTCCGGTGACGGACTGAACGCTGACCGCCGAATCGACCGCCGGGCCGGCGGCCTTCGCCTCTCTTGCCGCGTCCCAGTCGATCGTCTGGTCCACCTCCGCTACGGCCACGCCTGGACCCGCTGTGTCTTGCGCAGGAGCCTCTTCCGTCGTCTCCGTCGGCGCCTGATTGTCGTCAGGCGCCTTAAGGCAACCGCCTGCCGCCAGGCCAAGAAGGCAAACGATCACGGAAGCATATCTCATTTGTTTCCTCCGGGGTGGGCGGTCATTGTGACTTCAGCGTACTCGATATCCGGCGACTTCATCAGTTTTCGCGCCATTTCCCTCATCTCTTTGGCGCCCGTCGATTTCTTGGACGTTGCGTCCGGAACGAGGACCAGCTCGTTCGAATAGGTCACCCTGTCCAGCTTCAGCCCGCTCAAATCGGGGCGCTTGGCCCGCAGGTCGAGAAACGCCTTGCGCGCGGCGGCTGGATTTTTCCAGAACTGATCGATTATGGGCTTAACTCGGGTATCAACTTTGAACTTCACGACCATCTCAGGGGATACCACCGTTTTCGCCGAAGCGCCCTGGTCGGATGCGATGACAGGCAGGTCGGTGGGCGAAGGGCCCCTGGTGAGAGCAGGAGAGGGCGAGCTTGGTGAAATCGAGAGCGCATCGGACGCTGGGCCGGTTTTCGATAGGCTCAATGTCTCAACGGGAGCCGACAGAATCGATCCCCCGACGAGCACGCCGATGATTGCGACCGCCGCGGCAGCCGGACCTATGACGCCAGTGTCTTGGGCCCCTTCATTATCAGGCACCTCTACCCCCATCGTTTGTGTCCTGCTGCGCCATAACGGCAGGCTCACTGCATCTGTGCATTCGCAAGGTTAAGCATAAGGCCTCCGCATGGCCTTGAACACTGGCCGGCCTGACCCGGAATAGGCTGCGAGCCGGGATAACTGGAGCAGGCGCCGGAGCACTGCAGGGGGGTTCGGGGACTCGATGCGGTCAGCAGCCGACTTCTGAGTTCCGAAGGCACCGCTGATGGGTACCGCGCCTTGAGCAGCGCGAGGGCGGCGCTGACATGGGGCGCCGCCATGGAGGTCCCGTTCTCATAGGCGTAAAAACACTCAGCGACGCTGACGCCAGGAGACGCGGGGTCGTAGCAGTTTCGGGAGAACTTGGTGGATAGGATCCCGTCCGGCCGTCCATCCGCGTCATCGTCCCGAGCCATGTCTCCCCCGGGGGCCATGATGTCGATATCCGCCCCGTAGTTTGAGTAGGGGGCGAGCATTCCTCTGCCATCGCCAGCGGCCACAGAGATAACGTTCTGACACCCGCCAGGGGCGAAATATCGCGTATCGATGCGAGCGTTTCCCGCCGCTGCCACAACGATGGATCCGGCTGCGACGGCGTCATTGATGGCGGATTGCATGGATGCCGGACACGGTTCGAATAGTCCGATCGAGAGATTGATGATGTCCGCTGGATTCTGGTTCCAGACCTCATTTCCCAGCCCGTCCCGCCCGGGGACCCGTCCAGCCGCCCAGCGAATGGCGTCGTTGATATCCGACAGCCGACCCCCGCATCGTCCGAGCGCTCTCACAGGGACAATTGTCACGTCCCACGCCCCTCCGGCGACACCGTTGGCGTTGTTGGAAGAAGCCAGACCGATCGTTCCCGCCACGTGGGTTCCGTGAAAGGTATCCCGAGAGGTCGGATCGCTTGGGTCGCATCGGTCTCCCGGGTCATTGGGGTCTGTGTCGCGTCCGTCTCCGTCATTGCCCATCATTGCATCCGACACCATATCAAAGCCGGGTGCGAGGTTTCTGGAGCCGGTGATGTCCGGATGACTCATCTGTATGCCCGTATCGATCACCGCGACCGTCACCGACCGGGATCCCGTAGAGCGCGCCCGGGTCCAGAATCCAGAGAATCCACCTCCGCCCGGGGATTGTCCCGCCGCCGTTCCGGTATCCTTCAGATTCCACTGCAGGCCGAAAAGGGGATCATTAGGTACGATCCTCGCCACTGTCGCAGCGCCCGGTTTAGCTGAAGGAGGTCGCTTCAGAAGCTGGTTCGTGAAGATGTAGTCCTTCTCCACATACTCATAGTCGCCGGTCTCCATGAGAACCTTCACCACGCATTCTGTGGCCAGAACCGGATCGGACTGCAGGGCTGATCGGGTTGGATTCTGACGGCACTCGTCCTCTGGGCTCTCCTTCTTGCGAGCGAACAGATCATTCATCTGGGGCACGTTTGTAAGGTCGGCTCCGGGCCGGAACTGCGTCGGCGAAACGCCGATGACAATTCTCATCTGGCCGCCCTCTTCAGGGACAACGACCCCCGACAGTCCGAGCTCCTCAAGCTTTGAGTATGCCTGATCGCGGGCATTCAGGGCGGCGTTCATATCAAGCTTGTTGCGGACAGCGAGCTCACGTGGAACGGGCGCTTTGCGATCAAGGTTTTGCCGGGCTATGCCGTCGCCGATCTGCTGGGCGGTTTGTGTGTCAGCCTTCATCGCTTCTTCGGCGGATCGACGCGCAAGACGCACCGTATCTTCAGTGACTTTGACCCCCGACTGTCGCGCCGCCTTTTCGAGCGAGCGAGATATCGCCTGGTCTTTTCTGAGAACGGCGTCCGGCGCTGGGCGCGACGGTATAGGAGATGGGCGGCGCAGAGCCCCCGGAATGTCGGCCGTTCGGGGAGCAGGGGCGCTCATCGGCTCATCCTGCGCGGGGTTGACCGGCTCGACGGCGTCAACCGCTGCATCCGTTTCTTCCTGAGCGGCAAGAGCCGGATCCGCGGCCTCTACATCGAAAATCTCGGGTTCGACCGCCGGTTCAGCCAGATCCGCCTTGGGTTTTGCGATCACGGATCCGATCGCGAAATAGCTCTCAGTTTGCAGCAGGTCCTCCAGACTGACCGCTGCGATCTCGACAGCGGGTTCAATTGTTCCGGCTAGCGCACGGGACTCGAGAGGGGACGTCGTCAGGGGGTCTGGCGTCGAGGGTTTGTCGCCGGTTCCGGAAACCTGGTCTCCGACCTGCCGGGCAAGTTCGGCGAGCTTGTCGATGCGAGTTTGCGCAGCCTCGCAACCCGCCGCTAGAAGCGCCAGGCCTAAAGCAGCCACAGGTCCCAAACGCACGCGGCTCGACATCGATACCCTCCAGCACGCCCGGCCAGCACGCCCGGATCGTTAAAGTTAAGTTTATCACGGCCTCGCATGGACGCGAACAGGGGTTCTGCTCATCGGCGAGTCGTGTCGGGGGCGCCAGCCGCGACGTCATCTGGAGAGGGGAGACGGTGGGCTCGGCAGAAATGTTCTAATGGAAATTAACGGGCTGTTTTGGGTTTGGCTTTGATCCTGAGAGCTCTTTGACGTTGTGGTGCTGATCGATTGCGTCCGGAATGACACATTTGTCTGCAAATGGTCCAAATCAGGTCGCACTGGGGTCACCCCTTCCCCATGTATTGGGTTCTGGGCCTTCTCGGCCCAGCAGCTTGGCCCGGCCGTTCGCATCTCATTCGATATGCGACCCGTTTTTGGAGACGAGACTGTCATGATCGGGGATGGAAAGCTTGTTTCCCGCGTGATTATTCTGGTGTTCGCAGGTTTGGCGTTTGCGTTGATTGCGGCGTTCATTGGCAGTGATCAGGCATCCTTGTTCACGGACTTGAGCGTTTAGCCCCGACGTTCAATCGATTTCCTCCTTTGAGGAAGGCCGGTTGATTTAGGCCAGTCTCTTATGTTGGGGGCGTTGCTAGCCTGCGGCTTGGGTGTTCCGCATCGATCTGGTCGCGGCATGACCATTGCGTGAGATCGTTTCAGGCGGCGAGGATGGCCCATGTTGATCGTAGATACCGCTTTGGCGCGGCGTGCAGAGGAAGGCCGGCCTGTTCAGGTGGGTCTTTTCGGCGCCGGTTACATGGCCAAGTGCATCGTTAGTCAGGTCGTCCGCTATATGCCAGGTCTGCGTATCGCGGCGATTTGCAATCGCACGGTGTCGGCGGCGCAGAGCGCGTATCTGGGTGCTGGCGTCGAGCGTGAACAGGTTGTGACCGTCGGGTCTGCAGGCGCGTTGACAGACGCCTTGCAACAAGGCCGGTTTGCGATCACGGACGATCCGCATCTTTTGTGCGAAGCTGGCGGCCTTGATGTTCTCATCGACGCGACCGGCCATGTCGAATACGGGGCCAGGATAACGCTGGCGGCCATCGCCGCAGGCCGGCACATGGTCAGCATGAACGCCGAGCTGGATGCGACAGTCGGACCGGAGCTCAAGGCGAGAGCGGACCGGGCGGGGGTGATCCTGACAGGTTGCGATGGGGATCAGCCTGGTGTTCAGATTAATCTTCTGCGCTTCGTAAAATCCATCGGCCTCAGACCTCTTATATGTGGCAATATCAAGGGGTTGCAGGATCGCTACAGAACTCCGGAAACCCAGGCCGCATTCGCACGCGAGTGGGGACAGACCCCCACCATGGTCACCAGCTTCGCTGATGGAACCAAGATTTCGATGGAGCAGGCCATAGTTGCGAACGCAACCGGGATGACCGTCGAACGGCGTGGCATGATCGGATTGCATCATACAGGTCATGTTGACGACATGACGGGGCTCTATGACATCGATCGAATCCGCTCTCTTGGCGGCATTGTCGACTATGTCGTCGGCCCGCGGCCAGGGCCGGGCGTGTTCGTGTTTGCGGAAGCTCAGGACGACATGCAGCGACATTACCTGAGATATGGAAAGCTTGGCGACGGCCCCCTCTACAGTTTTTACATGCCCTGGCATCTCACAGCCATCGAGACTCCCCTGTCCGCGGCGAGGGTCGTTCTCTTTTCAGATCGGGTTATAGCCCCTCTGGGGCCTCCGGTCGTGGATGTGGTTGCGACGGCCAAGACGGATCTCGTCGCGGGGAGCTCGCTCGACGGGTTGGGTGGGTTCATGACCTACGGGGTCTGTGAGCGCTATGATCTTGTTCGCCGGGATGGTCTTCTCCCGATGGGCCTCGCCGATGGATGCAAGCTGAGACGAAACGTATCGAAGGATCAGGTGCTCACCTGGTCAGACGTTATTCCGCCAGCTTCAGGCATCGCTCATGAGCTGAGGCGAGCGCAGGATCTTAGCTTTCCCGTCTGAGTCGGCGCAGCGTCATTCCAAACTGTCAGAACGCGTCGATGTCCGTGAAATCGGGCCACCGCGTGTCTCGTTCGGATTGGACAGTGGGGACAAGCGGCCACTTGATGTCAAATCGGGTATCATTCCATCGAACGCCGACCTCTGCTTGCGGCGCGTAGGCGCTCGAGACGAGATAGGTCACTTCGGAATCGTCTGCGAGGGTCTGGAATCCATGGGCGAAACCCGCGGGGACGTAGAGTAGGGCGTGGTTGGCGTCTGTGAGTTCAAAGCCCTGCCAGCGTCCGTAGGTCGTGGAGGAGCGACGAAGGTCGATGATAACGTCAAAGACTGCGCCGCGAACACAACGCACCACCTTGACCTCGGTGTGAGGCGATCGCTGAAAGTGCATTCCGCGGAGCGTGCCCTTGAGGCGCGAACGGGAGGCGTTGTGCTGAACGAACCGGGTCTCCAGTCCCCATTTTGCGAACGTTTCTTCACAGAACGTTCGCATGAAGAAACCGCGTTCGTCACCCTTCGGATCGAGTTTGATCAGGCGGGCATCGGCGAGGGCGGTTGGTTGGATATTCATCCTAAAGCCTTTGCTCGTAATTTCGGATCTGCTCGTCCATGAGAGCAGGGGCGGACCCTTTGTCTTCGATCCATCTGCGATACCACTCCATGGTCATACGGACGGATGACTCGAGGTCGGCCGCAGGCGTCCAGCCAAGGTCTGATCCGGCCTTCGATATATCAAGTCTCAATAGCTTCGATTCCCGCAGGGTTGCCGGACCAAGCTCGACAGGGTGCTGAGGCCGCCCGATTGACCTAAGGGCCACGGAAAGAACTGTCTCCACATTGGCCTCGCCAGCCTGACCCGGGCCGAAATTCCATGCGTCGGATGCTGACGTCCCGTCGGTGGCGAGGCGTTCAGCCAGCATAATGTAGGCTCGGCACAGTTCGAGCACGTGCTGCCAGGGTCGGACTGACTTCGGTGAACGGATCACGATCGGACTATCGGCGATTATGCAGCGGACAATATCGGGAATCAGACGATCCTTGGACCAGTCTCCTCCTCCGATGACGTTTCCACCTCTGGCGGTCGCCATGTTCGGACCGGCTCCGTTAGCCCAGAGATTGTCTCGGTAAACCGCTGCGACGAGCTCGGCGGCGGCCTTCGAGCCGCTATAGGGATCGTGTCCTCCGAGCTGGTCAGTCTCCCGGTAGGGCCAGGTCCATTCATGATTGTGATAGACCTTGTCGGTGGTGACGCACACGACCGCTTTGACGCCCCCCGCGTCGCCAGCCGCCTGAAGGATATTCGCCGTCCCCATGATGTTTGTGTCGAACGTCTCGAGGGGGCGGGCGTAGGATTCCCTGACCAGAGCCTGCGCGGCGAGGTGAAAAATGAAATCCGGACGAAAGTCCCTGATCGTGGTCGCGACAGAGACCGCGTCGCGGATGTCGACAAAACGCGAGCCGATTCTGTCGGCAAGGGCGATGTCGTTAAACAGGCTTGGCCGATCATCCGGAGGAGGGAGCGCCAGCCCCAACACTTGCGCTCCCATAAGATGAAGCCATTGGCTCAGCCACGCCCCTTTAAAGCCCGTATGGCCAGTGACAAGAACGCGTGCGTCACGGAAAGTCGTATCGAAATGCATGGGGTGTGGGGTCTCGGAAATCTGAGGTCGGTCAAAGACAATTAGAATTCAAAGTCTAATTCACGGTTCTCTGGTGGCACAACGTTTGCCTCGACATGTCTGTCTTGGGCCGCGGATCGGCCATCTTCGATTGGGCGTTGGCAGGCGATCGAGGCTCGCCATTTGGGATCGTGATCATGAAAGTTGTCATTTTCGCCGGCGGTTTCGGAACGCGCCTTAGTGAAGAGACCAGCATCAAGCCCAAGCCGATGGTGGAAATTGGCGGTCGTCCGATTCTCTGGCACATCATGAGTTCATATGCATCTTATGGTCTGACCGACTTCGTTGTTCTGGGCGGCTATAAGGTTGACGCCATACGTCGGTACTTTCTTGATTACCACCGCCTGTCCGGCGACTTCACCATTGATCTCCATTCGGGCGAAATTGTCTGGTCTCGGTCCATAGTTCCACCGTGGCGTGTTACAATTCTGGACACTGGCGTGGACACGATGACGGGCGGCCGTCTGCGTCGAGCCCGAGACGTGATCGGCGACGAGCCCTTCTGCCTGACCTATGGCGATGGCTTGAGCGATGTGAACATTGCTGATCTGATCGATTTTCATCGTCAGCAGAAATGCCTTGCAACGGTGACGGCTGTCGCGCCGCCTGGGCGTTTTGGCGTGTTGGGCTTTTCGCCGGATGGGGCTCGAATCGCCTCGTTCCGGGAAAAAGACAGTAAAGATGTCGGACTGATAAACGGTGGCTTTTTTGTCTGTGAGCCTCAGGTGATAGATCTGGTGGCGGGAGATTCCACGGTCTGGGAACAGGAGCCGATGAACCGTCTGGTAGAGATGGGTCAACTCGCTGCCTACCGTCATGGTGGGTTCTGGCAGGCCATGGATACTTTAAGGGACAAGGCGGTTCTTGAGGCGGCCTGGTCCAACGGAGCGCCATGGATGGCCGCTCAGTCGGCGTGAGTCGGGCCCTCCGACGGGCTCGCGCGCCGGGGTCTGTAGGTCGCCTCGCGAAAGGACTTTCCCGCAAAGTCTGGAGAGCGATTGAGCCTGAGGAGGCTGTGGGGGCGTCGTCCTCAGGTTTGGTCAGGACCTCGGTCGTGCGCCTTCGTCAGAAAGGCCCGGTGGGGCAGAGGACTGTCCCACCGCGCAGTGAGCCTCGTCAGCCTAGATCGAGGTATTGATCACATGAAAGACCTTGGCCTCGGGACGGTAGGACGCCAGTTCAATGGCCCGGAGGTGAGGGTTTTCTCCGAGGAATGACGCAAACGCCTCTTTCTGCCCAGCAATCTGGTCTGCCTCAGTCCAGCCCCAGTCGTCGAAGAAGATCACCGCCTCATCAACCAGTGAGCGGCAAGCGAAGGTGAGCGCCAGGCGCGAGGGCGTATGGGCATCGCAATCGATCATAATCAGGCTCGCCTTTTGCAGCCCGAGCGACCCTCGCGTTTCTTCCGTCAGGGTCTCGTTAAACCAGCCCTTCACCAGACGCAGCCGATGCTCTGCAACGCCATGGCTCGCGAGGTAGGCTAGCGTCGCTCTTTGCGTCGAACGAAAATCGCCAGGCCGCCAGCCTTCCAGATAGGCGTCCTTGGCCATTCCCTCGAATGAGTCGAATCCGATCAGCCTGACCGCAGACAGCTGGAAGTCGGAGAGCGCCTTCGCCATAAGGGCCATTGAGGTCCCCCGGCTGACGCCGAATTCCAGGTAGTCGCCAAATTTATGGCCTCTTTCGCGAAGAAGAGCGATGCTGCTAAGCGCGCATTCCAAGAAGGCGCCTTCTGGGACGAGAGGCGACCAAGGTGTCAGTCCATTCGCCTTGAACTGCCCATAAAGGCTCCGCGCCGGATCGAGAAGTCGAAGCGCCTCGAGGGCTTTCAGGGTTAACGCTTTCATAAGCTGTCTACCTTGGGAGGAGGAAAAATGACTCTGGGTCCCAGCAGGTCTTGTGCCAGAGGTGGAGACGACGACCGCTGGCACCGATGTTAACCATTACATGCTGGGGATAAGTCAGGTGTGACTTATGTCACGTGTGGCGCCGGACGCTGCGGGTCCGGGGAAAGACGACGAGTGTCAGAGGAGTATCATTTCTCTGCGGCGATAGGGCGGGGTGAATGCTTGGGAGCGCGCTTGAGCGGATGATGTACCGACGGATCGTCATACTGACCGGAGCAGGAATATCCGCGGAAAGCGGTATGGGAACATTCCGGGACAAGGACGGGATCTGGACGACCCACCGGCTTGAGGACGTCGCAACTCCGCAGGGGTTCGCGCGCAATCCCACGCTAGTTCATACTTTCTATAATCTGCGTCGGGCCGGGTTGAAGTCGGCGGCCCCCAATCGCGCCCATTTCGCTCTGGCTGAGTTCGAACAAAGAGCCAGGTCTCTCGGCTCGGACGTCATGCTGGTTACGCAGAATGTGGATGATCTCCACGAGCGGGCCGGTAGTCAGTCAATCGTCCATATGCATGGAGAGCTTACCTCAGCGGTATGCGCCTCGTGCGGTGGGCGCGTTCGCTGGGAGGAGGACATGAGCCTCGAAAGCCTGTGTCCGAGCTGCGGGCGCCAGGGAGCGCTTCGTCCGGATGTGGTCTGGTTCGGGGAGGTTCCCCACAGCATTGATGAGATACATGATCGGATTTCAACCTGCGATCTTTTCGTCTCGATTGGCACCTCAGGGGAGGTCTACCCTGCCGCGGGTTTCGTGCGGCTTGCCGCAGGTCAGGGCGCGCATACGGTTGAGTTGAACCTCGAGCCCTCAGCAAACGCCGGCGTTTTCAGCGAGGGGCTTTATGGCCCGGCGACCCAGGTGGTCGATCGTTGGGTGAACGCCGTTCTGTCCTCCGACGGCTGACCGGTCGGGCCGGGCTGAAAGAGGACTGAGGCGGTCCTCGGACTGCAATTGTGGGGGCTTGGAAACGATCTTTTCCGCCGGGGGGTTGGCAAGCGTCCCCTGAAAGGGTTTGTAGCGGAGGGGCTGTGTCGTTTCGGGCCGGCCGGACATCTGGAGCCATGGCATGTCGGTTGAAGCTCTGCGCAATTTCGCGACCAGTCTTCGCATTTATCAGCGCAATCTTCAGGGCCGGAAGTTCGAGCCGGAAGCTCCTTACATGGACTTCGTGGTCAAGCCTGGCGACATATGCCTCCATTTCGGGGGATCGGACGGCCGGCACTCCTATCTGATGTCGAAACGGGTAGGGCCTACCGGCAAGGTTCATGTCTATGAGCCGTCAAACTATTCCTATGCCATCATGAGCCGTCTCATTCGTTGGCACGGCCTGAAGAATGTGACCCCTCATAACGCTGCGATCGGCGATCATGAGGGAGAGATGCTTCTCTCCGTTCCTCGTAAGATGTCCGGGCATTTGGGCAGAGCCTATGGAGTTGTCACGTCTCGTGGCCGAACCGCCTCTGACGAGAAACTGGCGACAGGAAACACCACGGAGTTCATCGATCAGCCGACTGCGGTCGTCTCTCTGGATGGGCTGATGAAGGCCGAGGGCCTGCCGCGTGTCGATTTTATTCGCTGTGACGTAGAAGGAGCTGAAATTCGATTTTTAGAGGGTGGAAAATCCACTTTAGAGCGGGATCTTCCAAGTATACTGATCGAGATTCACCCTTTTTCGCTCCAGCGAAACTTTGGCTCTTCTGCCGAGGCTGTTCGGGACTATTTTCTAGGTCTTGGATATCGGATTTGGCAATTGAACGACGACGACACCAAAATGATCGAATCGGCTCAGATAGACCCCAAACGGCGCTGGAAAGATTATTTCCTCATACATCCCAAGCGCGGTTCCGATCTGCCTGAGGGCATGTTCCGTGACGCCTTTCGAGGGTGAGGGTCTCCAGACTTAGGCAAAGTCGGCGGATCCGCGTCCGATGCGCCTTCTGGAGGAGGGCTCGAGGCTTGACCGGTGATCGCTTAAGGATGAAGAGAGCCAATTCGGCGCTCTGGCGATCATGACAATCATATACCCGATAGCATCAGACGCGCGCGGCGCACTGGACGCAGGCCGCTTCGCCCGGACGCGGGAGGAGGCTTGCTCTGCGGCCGGAACAGACATGACACTGGTGTCAGAGTGGTTGCGTCCGGGCCCGACAGAGCGCGAGACGGTTTTGGCAAAGGCGCAGAGCGGCCTTGCGCGGGGGTATGTGCAGTTTTACGAGGGCCCGGACGGGGACCCTGTGATCGCCCTCACCTTCTGGCGGGAGGGACGGGAAGCCTCCGCCCCCGCCCTCGATCCGCCGCCCGTCGCGCCGTCGGTATCAGAAGACCACACGGATGATCTGTATTTTGCAAAGCCTGCGGTGAAATCGCGCCGGCCGCGCCGCCCAGCGGATGTGAATCAGATGGATTTGTTCGACACATCGTCACGGGGCCGCGGGTCCGCAGACGATTGATCACGCGGTGTTCATCGAATCCCTCGCATGCAAGTCATCGCTTGGCGTCGGAGGCGCCTCAGAGGGTCATTTCACGCATTCACACGGCGCAGTTAATCTGCGTAAGGTGTTGGGGAAGTGGCGTTTGGCGGATCCATGCTGTCGGAAGATCGGGCGCCCGGGCGGTCAGGTGAGGCTAAGTCGTCGTCAGACGGATTGAGCGAGGCCGAACGGGGATATTTTTGTGATCTGCTCTCGCAGGTGGCCGTCTCACGGGATCGGGCCGCCTATGCGGAGATTTTCTCTTATTATGCGCCAAGGGTGAAGAGCTACCTGATGCGGCTGGGGGCCGATCCGTCGCAGGCCGAAGAGATCACTCAGGACGTGATGGTTACGGTCTGGCGCAAGGCCGGCTTGTTCGACCGGCAGCAGGCGTCAGTTTCCACATGGATTTTCCGGATTGCCAGGAATCGACGGATTGATGTGTTCAGGCGCACCCGTAAGCCGGATTTGGACCCCGAGGAGCCTATGATTCTCCCCTCGGGAGTGGAGGCGCCTGAGGCCAGGCTTGAGGCGAAAGATACGGAGACGATGGTCCGCGCCGCTCTGAAAGACCTGCCTGCCGAGCAGCTGCATATGCTTCAGCTGGCGTTCTATGAAGGGTTGTCCCATCGGGACATCGCGCAGAAACTTGATCTGCCGCTTGGAACGGTGAAATCACGGATTCGACTGGCCTTTATGAAAATGAAGTCGAGATTGACGGATGAGTGATCCGACATGGGAGAAGCTGCGTAGGGGATCGCAGGGGCTGAGTGCGGGCTCTCTTGCGGCGGGTAGTGGCATGGTGAATCTGTCGATAGGAGAGGGTGCGGCGCTCGACGAGCAGACCGTGGCGGCGCTGTCGTCTGGACGCGCAGAGCCAGCGCTAGCGCTCCTTGTGGACTCGTTCCTCGAAATGCGCGGATGGGCGGATAGGACTGCAGAGGCCGCCTCGGGCGTATTCCTTGAACGTGAGAACCCGACAGCTATGGCGGATGGGGCGCTTGAGCGGGCTATGGCGGCCATAGACGCGATCGAAGCCGCTCAGCCCGTGTCGACCTCGGGGGATGGTCCGCGCTATCCCGAACTCATTCGGCTTCCTTCGTCCTTGAGGGACCTGGTTCTGGAGGCGGAAGCTCGTCGCGACTGGAGCTATGCCGGGCCGGGTATCCGTTCGCTGAGGCTTGGGATCGAGGGGCCTCTGCAGGCGGAGCTTCTGAGAATATCGGCTGGGGCCTCGACACCGAAGCACTCGCACTCGGGCAGAGAGTTCACCCTGTGTCTTTCGGGTGGGTTTTCTGATGGTCGCGCAGCCTATGGCCCCGGAGACCTCTCGATGGCTGACCCCAGAACGGTTCATCAGCCTGTGGCGGACCATGACGGCCCATGTTTTGTGCTGGCGGTGACCGAGGGGGCTTTGAAGTTCAAGGGGGCTCTCGGCTTTATTCAGAGGCTGACCGGGGCCTGAGGTGTAAAGCCTTCTGGGCTCGTTTAGCCTCTCGGTCCAAGCGGATAGGCGGCTTCTTCCTCGTAAAGGCGGCCTTCCGATCGTCCCCATGACGAGTAAAGCTGGAAACTCTCCACCCAAAACGGATCGGTTCGGAAAGTTCCGGTTCTCGAAAGATAGCCTGCGATCTCGAAATCTCTGACCCCGTGACAGTAGGCGAGGGTTACGTGGGGGGTGAAGCGCTTGGGGTCAGGTATCAGGCCAATGCGGCGGCTGGCCGCGCGGCAGGAGTCCGCCAAGTGTGAGAGGTCAGCGTTAGGCTCGACCAGAGCCCAAAGAGAGCCGGGTTTCTTGCCGCCTGGGGCTCCGGTTCCTCGCAGTCGGATTTCGAAAGGTTTAGCCTGAATCCTCGACAGTTCGAGATCAAGATCGGCGGCCAGAGGTTCTGGCGTATCGCCGAAAAATCCCAGCGTGATGTGAAAGGCTTCGGGGGGACGCCAGCGCACGCCCTCCGCTCCGTGAAGGTCGTCCTGCAGTAACTGAAGTCGCCGACCGATGACCTCGGGCAGACTGAGTGCGGCGAAAAGGCGGAGGGCCATGAGGGGGGGGCTGTTTCGGTGCGAGAGGGCAGGATGGTCTGACGGAACGTTACCATGGTCGAAGCCTGCAGGAAGCACGGAGGGAGGCGATTGCGGAGATAACTACCGGACAGAAGAGTGGGTCGTCCGCCAATGTGGGACTTGAAAAAGTCCGTCTGGATCGCCACTCTCTCTCCACGGGCCCCACGTTTCGGAAGCCACAGGAAAGGTTCGAGATATGGCAGACTTTCAGTTCGCTCAGGCTCGTCGCTCAGTCGGCGCAGCCGACATGGCGGTGGACGCCGGCCTGCGCGGCTTCATGCTTGGCGTTTTCAATAAAATGGCCTTGGGGCTTCTTCTCTCGGCGGTTCTGGCCTTTGTGGCGGGAACGGTTCCGGCGGTAAGCGCGCTGGTTTTTGGCACGCCGCTGCGATTCGTCGTCATGTTCGGACCGATCGCCATCCTTCTCATCTCGGGATTTGTGATGAAGAATCCCTCGCCTCTGGCGTCGGGCATCATCTACTGGTCGGTTGTGACCCTCATCGGGACGGGCCTCGGAGCGCTGCTGATTGTTTACGGTGCCCGACCTGACGGCATGATGGTGATCGCCAAGGCGTTTTTGACAACGGCGGCCGCCTTCGGAGCGCTCAGCCTCTGGGGTTACACCACCAAGCGAGATCTGACAGGGTTCGGAACGTTCCTGATCATGGGCCTGATCGGTTTGGTCATCGCATCGATCATCAACATGTTCTTCCCCTCTGACATGATGGGTTTCATCATTTCCGTCGCGGGCGTTCTGATCTTTTCGGGACTGACGGCATTCGATACGCAGCGTCTCAAGTACACGTACTATGAGCTGGGAGGCGATGCGCGCTCGATGGCCGTGGCGACGAATTACGGCGCTTTGAGCCTCTATCTGAACTTCATCAACCTGTTTCAGTTCATCCTGTCGCTGATGTCTTCAAGGGACTGAGGCCTCACGGATCTGGACAAAAATGAAGGCCCCGGGTGTGACGCGCCCGGGGCCTTTTTGTTTAAGCACTCGCCTGAGCGTGTGGGCGCGGTTCAATCGATGACGTCAAAGCGACGACGATCGAAAATGCGGAGCACCAAGTCCAGCTCACGGCCTCTCTTCAGGATCTGCCCGGTTGCGTTGACGACGCTCCAAGCGCCCTGTTTTCGGGAAAGATCCGGTCGCTTTTCGATGGTCCATGTCGGGGCTTCTGACGCGCGACGATACATGCAGAACGTCGCATGATCGGCAAATGCGCCGATGGCGTAGTCTCTGAGGTCTCCTGAAGCCACCAGGCGGCCATAAACCCGCAGAATCGCGCTCAGCTCGGCTCGATCAAACCAAACCTCTTTTGGGGGGCGGGATACTCGCATTCCCTCCGGAGTCCATGACATTGGATCGCTCATGTCGCCTCCATCCCCGTCACGGCCCCAACTCTGCCTCAACAGGCGGGTTGTCGCCAAGGCTCATCGGCCATGGAGGAAAATCGCAGTCCGAACACAATTCGGACTAGCGAAAGTCGTTAATCAGGATCAGATTCACCCTTGTCGGGCGGATGGTTAACTCGCTGACCTTGGACCCAACAGCCCCCCAGCCCCCCAGGGTTGCGGAAGATCGGTCCGCCCGACACCCTTTGCCTTAGTCTGATTTGTCTGCGACTTAGGTCTTTAGACGGTGTGGGGACGGTCAGAGCGTCTATCGCTTTTCCGCCACGCCAACCACAACGCCGCTCGGACCCGCCGCCTGGACGAGAACAGCGCATCCGCTGTCGCATCGGGCCTTGAAGCTGACGGAACCGCCTTTCCAATCCCCAAGCGCCTGAAGGCTGGTGACCAGGTTGTAATAGTTCATGGCCTTTCCCGCATTCGCTCCTCCTCCGGGAGTGACCGTTGTCATGCCTGGACGGAACCGGACGAGGGTCACGCGGGCCGTCCCGTCAAAGGTTCCGTTGATATCGATCTGATCTCGCCCGATGGCGATTCGAGCGGGGTAAGGGGTCAAATCCCGAACGGCGAACTTGTCCGCTATGGGCTTCAGATTGGTTCCGGATCCGTGAAGGCGCCCGCTATAGACGATCTGGGGAGTATAGGGCCCCCTGTGGCCAAGGGCTCGATTGTAGTCCTTCTGGCGAGCGGCGAACTCTGGCTTCGCGAACGTGTCGTCCCATCCAAGATAGTCCCAATAACCCACCGGATAGGTCATCGCGATCACGTCGCTTCGCTTCGCCAGGAAAGCGACGTTTTCATTGGCCATGGGGCACTTGCCGCAGTTCTGGCTCGAGAACAGCTCGATGACCACCGGGCGCCCCGGCTGTTCGGGCACATTAAACGATCTCTCTCCCAACGCAGCAGGAGAGATCGCAAGAAAGAAAAGTGCCGTCAGCAGGCGTCCTATCGGAAACGTCATGCCCCCCGTTACCTTTCCGCCTTCCTCTCCCGGAATCAAAAAGGCGTGAGCCTTTCACAGGGAGTGCGCCACCGCGTTACGCCCCGCCAGCGAGGGATCTCAGCACATAATGCAGAATGCCTCCATGGCGGAAATAGTCGAGCTCATTTTCGGTATCGATGCGGACCTTGGCGTCGAAGGATCGACGCGATCCGTCGGGATAAGACACCTCCACCGTCACGGTCTGACGAGGAGAAAGGGCGCTGACGCCCGTTATAGAGATATGTTCCGCCCCGGTGAGGCCCAGTGAGGACCACGTCTCGCCCTCTGAGAATTGAAGAGGAAGGACCCCCATTCCAATCAGATTCGACCGGTGAATGCGCTCGAAGCTTTCGGCGATGACCGCTCGAACCCCAAGCAATCGGGTGCCCTTAGCGGCCCAGTCCCTCGAAGAGCCGGTTCCGTATTCTTTGCCCGCGAAAATCACGAGGGAAGCGGATGCGGCCAGATAGTCCATCGCCGCATCATAAATGGCCTTCTGTTCACCCGAGGGAAAGACTTTTGTAACGCCGCCCTCCACGCCCTTCACCATGGCGTTCTTGATACGGATGTTGGCGAACGTTCCGCGCATCATCACTTCGTGATTGCCACGACGGGCGCCGTAGGAGTTGAACTCAGTGACGGGGACATGCCTCTCACGAAGATAACGCCCAGCGGGAGAGGAGGCAGCGATATCGCCGGCCGGAGAGATGTGGTCCGTGGTGATGGAATCGCCAAACAGACCCAATATGCGCGCCCCCTGAATATCGGTCAGTGGATCAGGCGTCATGGAGATCGTTTCGAAGTAGGGCGGATTCTGCACATAAGTTGATCCGGCCGGCCAGTCATAGGTCTCGCCGCCCGAGACCCGGATCGCCTGCCAGTGCTCGTCTCCCTTGAAGACATCCCCGTAACGGGAGGCGAACATTTCCGCGGTCACGTGCCGTCGGACTGTTTCCGCGATTTCCGCCGTGCTCGGCCAGATGTCGGCGAGGAACACGGGCTGACCTGACGGATCATGTCCGATTGGGTCCTTGGCGAGATCGGTTGTCATGGATCCGGCGATCGCATAGGCGACAACGAGAGGCGGAGACGCGAGATAGTTCGCTCGCACATCCGGATTGACACGCCCTTCGAAGTTCCGGTTTCCGGAAAGCACTGCGGCTGCGACGATGTCGCCCGAGTTGATGGCTGTCGAGATCGCCTCAGGAAGAGGGCCGGAGTTGCCGATACAGGTCGTGCATCCATATCCGACCAGGTTGAAACCCAAAGCGTCAAGATCGTCCTGCAGCCCGGCCTTGGCGAGGTAATCGGTGACAACCTGAGAGCCGGGAGCCAGAGAGGTCTTCACCCAGGGCTTGGAACTAAGCCCTCGTCTCCGAGCGTTCCGGGCCAGCAGGCCGGCAGCGATCAGTACGGACGGATTAGAGGTGTTGGTGCAGGACGTGATCGCTGCGATCACCACGTCGCCATGACGAATGGCGTAATCTGCTCCAGCCACCGGGCTTTTGGCTTCAGCGTCTTTGACATTGAACTCTTTAGCCAGAGAGGACGCAAAATTAGAGGCGGCTTGCTTGAGAACGATCCGGTCCTGCGGTCGCTTGGGTCCAGCGAGAGACGGCTCAACGCTGGAGAGATCCAGACTGAGCGTGTCCGTGAAGACCGGCTCAGCCATGTCTTCACGCCACATCCCCTGCGCCTTCGCATAAGCTTCCACCAAAGCGACGGTTTCCGCCTTTCGTCCGGTCGAGGCGAGGAAGTTGACGGTTTCCCGCGAAATCGGGAAAAATCCGCATGTGGCACCGTATTCCGGGGCCATATTCGCGATCGTCGCTTCATCTTCAAGGGAAAGGCCGTCCAGGCCGGGCCCATAGAACTCGACGAATTTTCCAACGACACCCTTCTTCCGGAGCATCTGGGTCACGGTGAGCACAAGGTCGGTGGCCGTCGCCCCTTCCGGCAGCTTTCCCGTGAGCTTGAACCCAACCACTTCCGGGATGAGCATCGAGACCGGCTGTCCAAGCATCGCCGCTTCCGCTTCGATCCCGCCGACGCCCCAGCCGAGAACCGACAATCCGTTGATCATCGTCGTATGGCTGTCTGTTCCCACACATGTATCGGGGAAGGCGATGGTCTGGCCGTCTTCCTCTTTCGTCCAGACGGTTTGCGCGAGGTATTCGAGGTTCACCTGATGACAAATGCCGGTTCCGGGGGGAACGACCCGGAAGTTGTCGAACGCGGACTGCCCCCACCGGAGGAACTCATAGCGCTCCATATTGCGCTCATATTCCCGGGCGACGTTCCGGCTGAACGCATCAGACTTTCCGAAATAGTCCACCATGACTGAGTGATCGATCACGAGGTCGACCGGCACGAGCGGGTTGATCGCCTTGGGACTGGCCCCGAGCCGGGTAGCCGCATCACGCATGGCGGCCAGATCGACCACGGCGGGGACGCCCGTGAAATCCTGCATCAGGACCCGCGCAGGCCGGTAGGCGATCTCGACCTCGGCCTTTCCCTTATCGGATATCCAGGCTGCGAACGCCCGGATGTCGGCCTGGGTGACGGTTTTCCCGTCTTCGAAGCGCAGGAGGTTTTCAAGCAGGACCTTGAGCGACGCCGGCAGGCGGGCGATGTCTCCAAGTCCGTTTTGCGCGGCGGCCTCAAGGCTGTAATAGGTATAAGTCTTGTCTCCCACGCTGAGCGTGCGACGGGCTTTGAAACTATCGAGAGACGGCATGGCGGGTGCACCCTTATTGGGGTTCGGACAAAGGGGGGTCGGGGGGGCCTATCCCTCCGGCTTTGGGGGCGTTCCTATAGGAACGCGCTTAGCTGCGCAATTGAACCTGAAAGGGTAAAGGAAGTGACGAACGTCGAACGATCTGGGGCGGTGATCGCAATCGACGCTCTGGCCGCTCAGCGGGGCGTCCGTATGCTGTTTGAGGGGCTGAACTTCCGTGCCGTGCCGGGTGAGGTTGTGGAGCTGCGTGGACCGAACGGATCGGGCAAGTCGACGCTGCTCAGAATCATGGCCGGTTTGACGCGCCCTTATGCCGGATCGTTTTCGATCGGATCAGGCGATCAGGATGCCCCCCGGCACTATCTTGGGCACGCTGACGGCGTGAAGCCCAACGAGACAGCTCTCGAACAGGTCTGTTTTTGGGCCCGTTTTTTCGGCCAGTCTGAAGCGTCAGCTCATCTGGCGCTCGAACGGATGGGACTCAAGTCGCGCGCTCGGGTCCCTGGGAGGGGGCTGTCGGCCGGTCAGCGGAGACGTCTCGCCCTAACCCGTCTGCTTCTCGACGACCGGCCGGTCTGGTTGCTTGATGAGCCGGTCTCTGCCCTCGACGCTGAGGGCAGGGTCTGCGTCGAGACCCTGATCGCCGAACATGCTTCGGCCGGCGGGATTGTCGTGGCCGCCATGCATGGCCCGAGCCTTGCCGGAGCCCGGCTTCTGGATTTGTCCGCGATCGGCGGAAACAGCCCGGTTTCCTCCTCCGGCGCGAGGGTATCGGGATGATGGTTTCAGGGGCGGGCGCGGTGTTCGTGCGCGAGTTGAAGCAGGCCTGGTCGGGAGGAGGAGGTGTGTCTCTGCCGCTTGGCTTCTTCGCCGGCGCGTGCAGTCTCACACCCCTGTCTCTGGGGCCTGAAGCCGATCTTCTCAGGGCAGCTGGCCCTGGGGTTCTTTGGATCGCTTTGGCGTTGTCCAGTCTGCTGCCGATGGAGCGGCTTTTCCAGGCGGATCTCGAAGATGGCACTCTCGACGCCTACGCGGGGTCTGGCGTCGCCCTGGAATGGGTGGCCGCCGCGAAGACAGCCGCCCATTGGGTTTCGACCGGCCTGCCGCTGGCTCTGATCGCGCCCGTTCTCTGGATTATGTTGCAGGGTCCCGTGAGTTCGATGTTTCAGGTTGCCCTGGTGTCCTCCATTGGCTCCGCCGCTTTTTTCTTTTTTGGCGCGATTGGTGCTGCGCTGACCGCTGGGGTGCGCCGAGGTGGGCTACTGATAACTCTGGTGGCCCTTCCGCTTTACTGTCCGGCGATGATTTTCGGGTCTGCGGCTCTTTATGGAGCGGCTTCCGGGGGCGACTGGACCTCCCCATTGATGCTAACATCGGCGGCGGCGTTGTTTGCGATCGCCTGTTCGCCGTTCGCTGCCGCCTCCGCTCTGCGAGCGGCGATCGATTAGAGGAGAGCCACCGTGGCGATTATGACGGTTTTTGCAAATCCCCACAGGTTCATGTCGGTCTCGCAGCCGTTTGCGTGGATCTTCAGCCTGGCCGGGGTCGCCCTGATCTTTGCCGGGGTCTACATGGGGTTATTTCTAGCTCCTGCGGACGCCCGGCAGGGTGACGCGGCGCGGATCATGTTTGTTCATGTTCCCTCCGCCTGGTTGTCGATGTTCGCGTTCGCCTTCATGGCGGGGGCGAGTCTCGTGTCGCTGGTCTGGCGGCACGCCCTGGCGGATGTGGCCGCGAAATCGGCGGCGCCGTTTGGAGCGGCGTTCACGGCTTTGTGCCTCACCACGGGTTCCATTTGGGGCTATCCGATCTGGGGGACATGGTGGGAGTGGGACGGTCGAATGACATCGGTTTTGATCCTCTTTTTCATCTACCTCGGTTACATTGCGCTGTGGCAGGCCATGGACACGCCCCAGAAGGCTTCGAGAGCGGCGGCGGTTTTGTGTCTGGTTGGGGCGGTCAATCTTCCCATCATCAAGTTTTCGGTGGAGTGGTGGAACACCCTTCACCAGACAGCGACCTTCTTCACCGGAGACAATAACGCCACATACGGTTTTAAAGCCCCGATGTATGTGGTGGCGTTGGGCTATCTAGCACTCTTCGGCGGCCTGACGCTTTTCAACATGCGCGCAGAGATCCTTCTGACCCGAGCTGAGATGCGTCTTCAGCGTCGCCTCGCTCTTGGATGAACCCATGTTCGACTATGACAAATACGCCCCATACGTTTTCTGGTCCTACGGTATCGCCGCTGTCGTTCTGACGGGCGTTGTCGTCTGGACTTTTTTGCGAGTGCGCGCCGCCCACAGGGCGCTTAAAGACGCCGACGACGAGATCGTCGGAAAAGGGAGAGAGGAATGAACCGCTGGGCGGCCCTGGCTCCGCTTGTGCTTCTCGCTGCGCTTGTCGTGGTAGGCGTGGTTCGACTGACGGACGACGATCCTGCGCCGAAGACCTTTGCATCTCCCGAACGCATGGCCCCTGACGTATCTGCTCCCGGGCTCGCTGGAGGGGATGTCAGCATGTCCGCCTTTGGCGGGCGCCCCGTCCTTGTCAATTTCTGGGCCACCTGGTGCACGCCGTGCAAGGCGGAGCATCCTCTGCTCCTGGCGATGAAGGCTGAGGGCGCTGAGATCCTCGGCGTTCTGCACAAGGATCAGCCCGACCTTGCGCGGAGACTGCTGGTCGAGGACGGCGATCCCTTCGAAGCGGTCGCTCTTGATCCGACCGGCGACATCAGTATGGCTTTCGGTATTAGCGGCGTGCCGGAGACCTTCCTGATCAATGCAGAGGGGCGCATCGTGAAGTCGCTGCGCGGACCGCTCGACCCCGGCAAGGCTGAGGAGTTCCTGGAAGCCTGGCGCCGTGAGGGCGGCCGGTCGGCGCCGTGAGGGCGAATGAGGCCAGCTCGAGAGATCAGATTTTACCCGGCGCTCCTCCGGGAGCGAACTGGAGGGCGTGATGCCTGACGTCTCGTTCACTCTTTCTACGCCCACAGGGGATGACCGACTTAGGCGTGTTTGCGACAGCTGCGGTTTCATCGATTACGTCAATCCCCGGATTGTCGCTGGATCTGTCGCTGTGGCCCGAGGCGCCATTCTTCTTTGTCGGCGCGCCATTGAACCCAGACGGGGCTTCTGGACCCTGCCTGCGGGATACATGGAGGAGGGAGAAAGCCTAGAGCAGGCTGTGTGTCGCGAGGCTCAGGAGGAAGCCATGGCGGAGCTGCGCCTGGATGGGGTGCTGGGCCTATATTCGATTCCTAGGATCAGCCAGGTTCAGGTGATGTATCGCGCCGAGCTTCTGAACGAACCATCCCCCGGCCCGGAAAGCCTCGAAGTGGCGATGTTTGCCTGGCAGGATATTCCTTGGACCGAGCTGGCTTTTCCGTCGGTTCGCTGGGCTCTTGAAGATTACGACCGTACAAAAACCTTGAGGGTTTTCCCTCCAGCGATGCGCACTGCCCAGTCCTGAAAACAGTCTGGATTGCATTCTGCAGCTTATAGGTCCGAGGACTTCGGGCCTCCGTCCGCATCGTTTGCATCCTGCTGAGGGATCTGGTGCTTAAGCAGAAATGGAAGATTGAGCGCCATGAAGGCGATCGACAAGGGTAGGGTGAGGAAGATCTTGGAATTGGACCAAACGTCTTCAGAGAATGTTCGCCACATAAACTCGTTCAATCCCGCAAGGACGACGTAGAAACCCGCCCAGCGAAGCGCGAACGTCTTCCACGCCGCATCGGGAAGGTGAAATGCGTGTTCAAAGGCGGTCTTCCAGATATTCCGACCGATCGCCAGACTTCCAAGAATGACCGCCGCGAAAAGCAGGTTGATGATCGTCGGCTTGTAGTAGGCGAAGCGCGGGTCCTGAAGATAGAGCGTGAGGCCGCCGAATACCATTACGATGACCCCGGTCAGGATCAGCATCGGCGGCAGCCGCCGTCCTCTGGAAATCGTAAAGAGGATAACCCCGGCGATCGCGGCCATGAAAACGCCGGTCGCCCAGTAGATCGCGTTATCCTT
>CAIKWZ010000047.1 GCA_903831255.1 uncultured Alphaproteobacteria bacterium | reverse complement strand
TAATATAGGAAAAGTTTATCTTGAGCTCGGGCGCCTCGATGAATCGCTTAGATATTTTTCTCGTGCTCTGGAGATTGCTGAGAGGATAGACAGTTCGACTTTGCGTGAGCGCATATTGACCAATCTCGCATTGGTTCATGTCGCTCGTGGAAATTTGGATGAAGCGCGCCGAGTTGTGGCTGAGGGTCTTTCACTCGCAGAGGCAGGTAAAGATAAGCAGTGGCGTCCTGCGCTGGTGGGTATTCGTGCTAAGATCGCATTTTTGGAAGATGATCTTTTTTTATCTCGTAAATTTATTGAGGAGGCTTTCTTAGGCCAAGATATAGGTTCTACGTCGGCCTTGTTTCGCGACTTTCACCAGGTGGCGTTTGAGATATACTCAAGATCTGGGGACTTCAGGAGTGCTTTTGAACATTTAGTGGCGTTCAAGCGTTTGGATGACGAGGCCCGAGAGGTGTCGGCGAATGCGAATACAGCGCTGATGGGCGCGCAATTTGATTTTGCGAACCAGGAACTTGAGATCTCAAAGCTTAAGACTGATACCCTCGAAAAAGAGGTTCAGCTGGCGAGAACGCGGGCTCAGCAGAGAACGATCATCTTTTCCGCTGCTATCCTGCTCGTCCTGGTCGGAGTGACGGGGGGCTCAATCCATTACCGATCCGTGGTTCGTAACAGAAACGAGATCCGCAAGAAAAATGACGAGCTGAGTCAGTCTAACCTGTTCCTGGAGAAGGCTTTAAAGGCGAAGTCGGAGTTCCTTGCGACGACCAGCCACGAGATCCGAACCCCTCTCAACGGTATTCTTGGCACCACTCAGGTCCTTATTCATTCCGCTCGGATGCCAGAAGAAGTTCGCGAGCGTGTCGAACTGATTCAGATCGCCGGCGAGGCGATGAAGGGGATCGTGGATGATCTCCTGGATGTGGCGAAGATGGAGTCGGGAACGATTGAAGTTGCGGAGGAGTGCTTCAATCTTCAGACGGCGCTCTCGGAGGTTTCTCGTTTCTGGTCCGATAGTGCAACGAACAAGGGTCTGACGCTTTCTGCTGAACTTGGGTCCTCGCCGTCCTTTATCATGGGCGATGAAAAGCGCCTTCGGCAGATCGTTTATAACCTCTTGTCCAATGCGGTTAAGTTCACGGATGAGGGTCTCGTCAGTCTGCGGGCTGATGTTGATCGCGATAGAGAGGGAGCTCTGATCATAGAGGTCTCCGACACAGGTTGCGGGATCCCTGAAGATGAGCTGGATCGCATATTTGCGCCGTTCCATCAGGTTGATGGAGGCAAAACGCGACGGCACGGCGGAACCGGGCTGGGACTTTCAATTTGCCAGAACCTCGCGGTTGCTCTTGGAGGAACAGTCAGTGTCTCGAGCCGACTTGGTGCGGGGTCGACGTTTGTTCTGCGTCTTCCGCTTAGGCTTGCAGAGGAGGCGGGACGGAACCTCGCCGGCGCTGCTGGTGATACGTCTTCTGACCTCAATTTAAGCCGATTGTTGATTGTCAGTGATGATGCAGTGGTCTCTGCGTCATTACAGATCCCTCTTGCCATGAGGGATGTTGATTTTGATCTTGTCGATTCAATGGCGGATGCTGTGAGCGCAATGGCCATCCGGCCCGCTGCGGGTTTGTTGGTTGTCGCGTCCGTATTAGGGGCTGATCCAGGGGAGGCCATGGAGCGGCTCATGGAGTTGCGGGAGCTCTCAGGGGAGGCGAGGCTGATCGTGTGGTTAGACGAGGCGCGCTTATTAACCGCTCCGATGGTGAGGCTTTGCGGCGCAGACGATGTACTTGAGGGTGACTTCGACCCCGAAAGCGCTCTTGCGTGCGTCTTAAATGAACCTCCTGTCTCTACGGAATATCAAGGATTTGGCGATAGAGCTAACGGGACGATGGGTTTTTGATCCGACCTAGGCCTATCGAATGGTGTGCAGGACGTGAACATGAAGGTGCTCTTCGTCGACGATGACGCCATGAACCGCCGTGTCGTTCGCGACATGTTGCAGGTCGCCGGGGTCGAGCTGGACGAGGCTGCTGACGGGGAGACTGGGGTCTCCATGGTCGGCGCCGGTGAGTACTCGCTCGTCCTCATGGACCTCAGAATGCCCGGTATGGATGGATTGACCGCCATCGGAAAGATCCGGCAGCGGGATGATGATAAGTCCAGGCTTCCCATCATTGTGGTTACGGCTGATACGTCTCTCGATCTTCGCGCGGAGTGTCTCTCAAAAGGGGCCGATGATCTTCTGATGAAGCCCGTCGCCATGAAGGCGTTGTTCAAGACGATGGGGACCCATATGGCAGCCAAAGCCCGAAAGACCGCCTGACGTCGTTGGGGCCCGGTTCCGTCGCTTTCTGCAAATCGCGCTGATTTAAGACGTCCCTCCGCTCGATGAGGTCTTAGTGTTGAGTGGGCGGCCTTGCGTCTGACGGGCAGCTTAAGAGGCGCGCCTCTGATTTATCCGCCTCATCTGACGGGTCTCTATGCTCTATTCGGGGCGCGATGTGTCTCGACACGGGACAGGATGTCCTTCGCTTCTCCTGTCAGACGAAGGTCATTCGTCTGAGTTAAGGTTCGCCCCGGGCCGGAACTGAAATCCCGTGATTCCCATTGCTCTGATGTAATTATGTTTTTTGTCTTGTCCGGGGAGCGCGATCGTGGCGCCGTTCCTGCTTTGATGGAGGAGCTCGCCCCGCCGTGGGGTGCGGTCCGGAGGTCAAGGGGATCCCGGATCTTTCAAAAAGGACAGGTCCTATGCGCTCCTCTACTCCTAAATTTGTCGGCCTCGCCACCGTTCTCCTGCTTTCCTGCGCTCCTGCGGCGTTCGCCCAGGCCAAAGTGAACACGGTCAACAACAATCAGCAGAACTGGGCTGAGACCCGTGCGACGATCAACGCCCAGGTGTCGAAAGTCACTGAAGACGTGGCGATGACGTCGGCCTCCATCGGCAACTCCTTCTCCGCTTCGCTCGGCGGCAACTCCACGGTCAATTCCTCGCAGACCAACGTGTCAAACGCTCTCGCCAACCTCAACGTCAAGGCCAGCGACACGGTCGGCTCGCTCACCATGACCGCCGCCGCCATCGGTAACTCCGCTTCGGTGGAAATCGACGCCCTCGCCGGCGGAAGCACGAGCGGCAATTCGCTCGTCAACTCCACCCAGCTGACTGGCGCTACGACCCAGGTCATCAAGTCCGACCTCAACGTTGATGCGTCCAACATCTCGGGCGTGAAGGCTCCCGGATCTGACTCCGTCACCGCCATTTCCGCTACCTCGGCGGCAATCGCGAACTCCCTGTCGGTCAACGTCAAGGGCGACCTCAACGCCAACAACTTCCAGCGCTTCAACGGCGACGTTCGCTCGGTGCTCAATGCGAAGGTCAACGATGTCGTCGGCGACGTGACGCTGACCTCGGCGGCGATCGGTAACTCGGCTTCTTTCGAGACCACCGACTCCAAGACGGTCAACATCAACAACACGCAGTTCATGTCTTATGACCCGACCGCTCTGACCAACCTGCAGATGGGTAAAGTGACCGGCGACGTGAACTCCACGACGGCTGCGATCGCCAACTCACTCAGCGTTTCGACGCTGCCCGCCACGGCTTCGCTCAACGTCAACACGACGCAAATGAACGGCGCCTACACCGAGGCGACCGCCAACATTCACCTCGGCGACGTGACCGGTTCGGTCTCGGCGACGGCTGCTGCGATCGGAAACTCTGTCTCGATCAACAACCTGCCGAAGCTCTGATTTTAGAGAGGGGCGGATTATCTCTGCTCCAAACTTCGATCAGGAACGGCCCCGGATTTTTCAGATCCGGGGCCGTTTCCTTTTCTGACCTGCAATTTTGGAAAGCCAATTCGTCTAGCCTCGCGACGACCCTTGGTTCGTCGATGCCTCTTGTTCTGGTCTCCCCTATGCGCGGCCTTTTGAAGACACGTCATTAGGGTGATTGGAGAGGTTCCATCTTTGAGGCCGCCTGGCGTCGATCTCCCGACTAGACAGGTGGCGCGCCCTCTGAGTCCATCCTGCCTCTGATCTCATGCGACATGACGTCCGATCGTAAGGAGGGGCCTGTCGCAATGGGTAATGTTTCACCGTCTGGGATCTGTCGCGCCTGTTGTGGAGCAATTCCCCGTCGTTTTCATGCGCTCGGAAGCGGGGATCGTCGAATGTCCGACGCGTACCAAACGCGCACAGTTTTGGGACTTCCCGAGGTAGTCAGAATTGTGTTGATGAAGGCTCGGTTTGATCGGGATTTCGTCCAGTTCTGATGCCGATCCGGAGATGCTGCGGGTCGTCGTTGCTCGTGGGATTTTCTCAGCGTCTCTCGTTTCTGAGTGCGTCAGGGGATTGACGCCTTTCTCTTCGACGGCTTTCTCGTCAACGTAACTCTGGCGCGCTTGGAACAAGTAAAATCGGTTCGTCCAGATCTCATGCAATTGCCGGGCGATACCTGGATCGGGGTTGTGGCATCTTGGACTTACCCTGAACTTTGGCCTGGGTTCAGCCTGTGCGGCGCGTAGGTCAGTGACCTGGAATGGTCGGGATCAGATCGTTGGTTCCGGATCACTGAGACTGGCGCATTCATTGTGAGAGGGACTGCATACCGGACCCAGAGATAGTTGGTTGTAAACTGCAGATGCAGGACGTCGCGGCGCCGGCTTGAGACCTGGTCTCACGACGCTCGCCCGCAACGTGGCTGCGAATGTCCTCATCCGATGCTCTCGGATTGTTCCGTTTTCATTGCCGGGGCCGTGGTCTTTAGTTGTTCCCGGAGTTTATCGTCGCGGAGCGGCAGGTACCTTGAGACTAGGGAGCCTCTGCTGGAAAAGACTCTTTTGCCCCGGTATGGCGGGCTCTATTCCGACTATTCGAAGCGCCATGTACTTTGGCAGACGTTTCCTATCCATGGCGATGGATGAGACTTATCGTCTTGAATTGGATTTCGGAGTGTTGAGCGGCGGGCCCCCTCCGTCAGCTGCAACATTTCAATCTGGATACTGATCTGGAGAGACCCTTGAGAGGCGTTCCGTCATCGGGGCTTCCAGGCGAACTTCTTTAATGCTTCCACTCGATCGAGCTGACGTGTTCTCTGATGTCGCCTCCCGCAGTATGATGCGGAGTTTGGCTCTGTCAGCTCAGGGAACGGCCGCGAATGGCCACTGGGGCTTTGGCGACAGTCGGTCCACCCTGATCTCCAATCGGAGGCGCGAGCGGTCCGGAGGACTGGGCCGCTGGAGGCTGAACGGCGCCATCTGCGGGGGCCGATGACGAGGAGGGTTCTTCAACGATCGCGGCTGCTCGTTCGGTTGGAGCCTTCGTCAGGCAGGAGCCTTCCGACAGGTTGTAAAGATTGCTCATGAATTCAAAGACCGCGCGCTCGATCATGTTGCGAACGGCCGATTGGGTCGGTTCGATACCGCGAGCGCCGCCGCCGGCGTCGATCAGCGAGTTGCTCATGAAGCCAAAGACGCCCGCTTCGTATTCATACCCGCGGAGCTGCTTGCGCAGGGATTTCACTGCGATCACTTCGGTCGACTTAACATCGATAAGTCTGAGATCCAGACCGACGTCAAATACATAGCTGCTCTTGCTGAGAGCGGCGGCGGCGTCTGCCGATCCATTGCCGCCAATGTAGAGATTGCCGCCTGAAGAGCGGATGTTCGGGTTAAATTCTGTGATGCCGCCGACAAGGTAAAGGTCGGTTCCCTCGATCTGGCCCTGTACATTGTCTCTGAGGCGGGTCGGCGCGTCGCGGACCAGGCCTTTGTTGGCGTAGTCCAGCTCAACCTGCACCACGCCCATGTCGAAACGCTCGACGACCCGCATGCCCGCTTTTGAGACAGCGGTGATCGCCATGAGTGTCGCACCCTGGGTCAGTCTTTTCCCAAGGAAGGAGTCCTGCGCTCCGGTCAGATCCATGATGTGACCGATCGCGACACGCGGAGCCGGGTAGGCCTGCGAGCGAGCATAGCTGGCGAGGCATTCTAGGGCGGGTGAGTAATCCGTATCGACTTCTTCGCTCGGGCTGCCCTTGATTGGCGCTACCGGTTCGAGACTGGCTGGCGTGGTCGCGCACCCTCCCATGAGAAGGGCCATGACGACGGCTGAGACTTTAAGGGTCGACATGGGAGGACTTCCTGAAGTCACTTGCTGCGATCTTATCAAGTCGAACTTAAGCGGTGGTTTCACTGAGCGGCGCCGATCCTTGCGTCCTGGCGGCCGTTATTGTGCTGAGTGATGAAGATGGTTGAGTTTGATACAGCGGTGAGTTCGATGCTGTTGCCGACGCTCATGGCGGTCAGCGAAGGGCCGCGGAGCATGCCGGAGCCTGCGGACACGCCGGAGCTGAACGCTGCGCGGCTTGAGGGTGAAGGATGGTTGGAGTCGCCAAGGTCGACGACACGGCCATTCACCACAAGACGGTTATTGTACTGGTCGCGCTGCGGCGCGGAGTAGGGGGTCTGATAGTCGCCCGGGGTTGATCCGTAGGGCTGGCTGCTCCACGACGGGGCCTGGTCCATACGTGAGGAAAGGCTCTCCCAGGCGAAGGCCGGTGAAGCCAGGTTCAGAGCCCCGAAGAGGGCGATGAAGCCGGCGATCATCGAACGAAGGGCGAAGGGACGTGCCATATTCAAACTCGCTTGAACCTGTCGTTTCAATTCCTGCAACTCTCAGGCCAGTTGCTCGCAACCGAGCCTCTACCTTTTGAAAGTGGGGTCGGCATTGTTAACGGGCCGCATGGTGGCTTCGTCTTTTCCCAGCAAGTATCGGACCAGATATGCCTAACAGAGCTGGCGCTGACCGAGAGTTAGCACCCTGCCTGTCCCGGCTGCCGGTTGTCCGAGATCGGGGATGTTTAGGCCCAGTGTCGCCTGGGCTGGCCGTCAGCATCGTGTCGCGGTAACCATTCCGATTGAACACCTCACAGCGGTCGTTTCGGATCGGGACGGGTCGAACGTATGGTTAAGATGACTCAGGCTGACGGTTCTATTTCCGACGTCCGTTTGTTTTCACGGATGCTGGCGGGCCTGTCGCTGGTCGTCATGAGCGGTTGTGAACCCAAGGAGGGCCCGGTGGCCCCCGGCGATCTCTCCTCCAAAGATGTCGCTCGCAGTTGCCCGGATCTGGTTCAAGATGAGATACAGCTTGAGGGGGGGGATTATATTCTTGGCGCGAAGCCGGAAAATCCAGAGGAAGGCCCGCCGCGTCGCGTTGTGGTCAAGCCGTTCACCATTGACAAGACTGAGGTAACGAACCTCCAGTTTGCTGAGTTTGTCGACGCCACAGGGTATGTGACCCTCGCGGAGCGAGCCCCTGATCCGGCCCTTTATCCTGGTGTGCCTGCGGAGCTGCTCAAACCCTCCTCTCTTGTCTTTGTCGGCGCCGCCGGCCTCGGGTCCGGCGATCCGGCGGGGTGGTGGCGTGTGGTCGACGGCGCCAGCTGGCGTCATCCGGAGGGCCCTGGCAGCCATCTGGAGGGACGAGAGCGACATCCGGTCGTTCAGGTGGCCTTTGAAGACGCTCTGGCTTACGCTCGTTGGCGTGGACGTGACCTTCCCACTGAAGAGGAGTGGGAGTTTGCCGCGCGTGGCGGTCTCGATAACCAAAGGTTCGAATGGGGAGACGCCCCGCCGTCCGCAAATGCCCCGCGGGCGAATACCTGGCAGGGGCTATTTCCCGCAGTTGATCTCGGGTCTGACGGATACAGGGCGCGAACAGCGCAGGTGGGCTGTTATGAGGCTAACGGATACGGTCTGTTCGACATGACAGGAAATGTCTGGGAGTGGACCAGCGGCGAGGTTCCTGGAGCGACACCAGGCGAGGGGCGGCTGATCAAAGGCGGATCTTTCCTCTGCGCTGATAACTTCTGTCTCCGTTATCGCCCCTCCGCCCGCCAGTCCGGTCCGCCGGACACCGGATCGTCTCATATCGGTTTCCGGACTGTCAGCCGATCCTCGCGCTGATCCGTTCAACATGAACTCGGGGGAACGCTTATGACCCGCCTCGATACGCTTCTGTCTCTCATCGAGTTCTGGAAGGACCGGAATATCGATGGCGTCCTGTCCGTCATGCATGAGGATATCGTCTGGCATTACGCCGCCGCGATTGCTCCGCCTGTGATCGGTCGCGCCAAGGCCAGACGACTTCTGGAAAGTCTTGCACCCGGCATCGGCGAAGTTCGCTGGCGGATATTCGATTACGCCGAACGCGATGAGACCCTGTTTGTCGAGGGGGTCGACGAGTATGTGTCCAGCGAGGGACGTCTGGTCTCTGCGCCCTATGCAGGCGTGGTGCTCTTCAAGGACGGTCTCATCATCGCGCTCCGTGAGTATTTTGACCTGTCCGGCGTCACCCGCATGAAGGAGGGTGATGCTGCGCCGCCGCATGTTCGGGAGCTCATCGCCCGCAATGCCCTGAAGATGGGGGAGACACCCTAATCCTAAGCTGTCGCCGTCTGTTTTGTTCGGGCGAGACCTTCAGCGGCGATGGGTTCAGAGTTCCATGGTCGAGACAGGCAATCCCATCAGCGCCCGCCCGGTCAGCTCATATGTGGCTGGTGCTGTCATGATATGGGCAGTCATGGTCTGGGCGTCGAGAGATCGACGGTTCAGCGGATCGTCGAGAAATACGCTTCCGCCGCCTGCCCCGTCCTGAAGACGTCTGCAGACCTGAGCCGCTGTGCGCACGAGATGCGTTGCTGAGAGGCGAATTCGGGCTCTCTGGTCTGTCGAAATAGGTTCGCCTGCGCTTGCTGAGGACCAGCCGCCTCCGATCTCCTTAAGGAATAAAGCACGTGCGCTGTGAACCTCCGCATACGCCTCTGCAAACAGGACCTGCGTCGTGCTTCGCTCGGCGAGCGTTCGTCCCCCGGGGAGACGCTTGGCCCGGGCGATGCCACGAAATTCTTCCAGAGCCTCAAGCGCGTTGCCTGAAGCCACAGCCGCGATTCCCATGGCTAACAGCCCGAAGATGGGAAACGCATAGAGCGGTCCTGGACAGACCGGCGCATCCTCCACAAGCGAAACGGAGCGGGCCAGAGGAACTTTCAGTTGATGGATTTCGAAGTCCCCGCTGCCTGTTCCTCTGAGGCCGCTGGTTCTCCACGTGTCTATGAATGACGCCTCGGTCGCCGGAAAGATCATCAGCCGGGTTCGAGGTTGTGACGGCGGATCGCTCTCCTGAGGATCCAGAAGGCAGCCCGCGCAAAGCCAGGTTGAGTTGCGACCTGCGCTGTTCCATTTCCACCGCCCGCTGACCTCGAAGCCCTTGGCCGTGACCCGCGCCCGTCCTGTCGGAGCGTAGGCGCCTGTCATCACCGCATTTGGATCGTCGAAGATGGTGCGGGCTTCTTCAGGGGGGAGGTAGGCTGCCAGAGATCCAGTGGTCGCCGCGATCATGACGCACCAGGCCGCCGAGGCGTCGGCGCCGGCAAGCGCCTCAAGCGTGGACACAAGCGTCAGGGGGTCAACCTCTTCCCCTCCATAGGCCCGGGGCACACAAAGACGGAACAGTCCTTCTTCCCGAAATCGATCGGCGAGGTGTGCAGGTAATTGTCGCGCCTCGTCCATTCCTGCACGAGCCGCCCGAATCTCCGACCGGAGGCTGTGGGCTCGTTGCGTCGCGCCCGTCATCCCTTAAGTCTCCACAGGCCAGCGAGATTGTTGCGCTGCATGTCGGAGGATCCGCCGACAATGGGCATTCCCAACAGGTCCCGAACATTCCGGTTCATGTCGTAGGCGTCAGAAAGGGCGTAGGCGCCCATCACCTGCTGGCAGGCCAGGGCGATTTCGACACCGACGTCTGCGATGAAGAGTTTAGCCATCGAGGTCTCGATCGCGCACGGGCTGCCGGCTCCAGCGAGCCTGGCGGCATGATAGAGCATGTGTCGGCAGGCTTCGAGCTTTGTGCGCGCCGTCACCAGTTTATGGCTGACAGCCTGGTGGCCTGCGATCGGCTTTCCAAACTGAACCCGCTCCTGAGCATAGGTCCATGCTTCTTCTACAGCAGCCTGAGCAAAGCCGAATGTGCAGGCGGCGACTTCAAGTTTCTCTACATCCAGAGCCCGACCCGCCAGCAGGCTCCAGCCCTTGTTGAGCATTGCCGGGCCGCCGACGATGGCGCTCATAGGGATGCGAACATCATCGAAGTGCACATCGCATGAAGCGGTGTAGCGAAGATTGGAATGTTCAATGGGCGTCATCGACACGCCCGACGCCCGGGTTGGGATCAGCACAAAAGTGAGCGCGTTGCGCTTGGGCTGATCGGGCGCCGTATTGATCAGGCAGTAAATGTAGTCTGACCAGTCCGCTCCTGTGCACCATCGTTTCGATCCGTTGATGACGATTTCATCTCCCTCGATGCGTCCGCGAGTGCGGACGCTCGATAGGTCGCCTCCGACGTCCGGTTCCGAGAGGCCGTAGGCGAGAAACATGTCTCCCCTGGCCAGTGCCGGAAGCAGACTTTCCTTCTGCTCGTCTGATCCGTTTTCGGAGATGTTCATGCCGCCATAGAAGGCGCAGTGGATATAGGGTCCGGAGAGAAAGGGCCCGGCCCGGGAGAGTTCTTCGATCACCGCGACCGCCGCTTCGATATCCTGACCGAGGCCGCCATAGGCCTCAGGCACTGTGAGACCGCAGACCCCCATCCTAGTCAGTTCTCTAAACACATCTCGGGGAAAGGTGTGAGCTTTGTCCCACTCCCGTCTCAGATCCCGAGGCGCTTTTTCGTTCACGAACCGTCTCAGCTGTCGCCTCAGCTCAGAGATGTGTGCGGCTTCCGGAAGCGTCGTTTCGATCATTATTCGCCTGTGAAAATGGGAGGGCGCTTGTCGATGAAGGCGTTCACCGCCTCCTTTCGGTCTTCAAGCGTATTGGACAACATTTCGTAGGCCATGGCGGCGTCGCTGATCTGCGCCGCGAGAGCTCGAAGCGGAATATTGACGGAGGTCTTGGTCCAGCGCACGGCCCAGCGTGGATTGGCGAGGATACGATCCGCAATCTCCGCTACCTTGGCGTCCAGCCCATCATGGGGAACCACGTGGTTGACCAGGCCCAGCGATAAGGCGCGCTCAGCCGTCAGGATCTCTCCAGTCATCAGAAGCTCCTTGGCCCGGGCAAATCCGATCAGCTGGGGCCAGATGACTGCGCCTCCGTCGCCAGCGGTAAGCCCTACCTTTACATGTGGATCGCCGATGATCGCCTTCTCCGAGGCGATCACTACATCGCAGAGAAGGGCGATGGTCGCCCCCAGACCGGCAGCGGCTCCATTGAGACGACAGATGATTGGCTTTTCCATTTCAAGCAGCGAGGTGATGATCCGCTTCGCCTCGGGACCGATCGCCCTGAAGGTGGCTGGGTTCTCGATGTGAGTTCGGAACCATGCCGCATCGCCGCCCCCGCAAAAGGCCTTTCCTTCGCCCGTCAGAACAATCAGATCGCTGTCGGGATCGTCCTGTGCGTCGAGAAACACTTTTGAGAGCTCGTGATGCATCTGTGCGTCGACGGCGTTCACGGGCGTGGGACCTGTGAGGCTGAGGGTCAGGATACGTCCTGAGCGCGTCGCTTTCAGTCTCTGATAGGCGGAAAACGAAGGTGTCATAAGTTTGTCCTCAGACAGAAGGCGTAGCGATGTCGATGATCCGTCGACCAAAATCCGATCCGGTGAACAGATCGATGAAGGCCCCAGGGGCCGCCTCCAGGCCTGAATAACGGATCTCTCGCACGCGAACGTCGCCGGCTTCGATCATCCCTGAGAGTTCGCTCTGCGCTGCTGGAAATCCGCGCAGATCGTCGAACACCACAAGGCCCTCCATTCTGAGACGTGAGGAAATAAAGTAGCGCGAGTTCATCAGTCCTCGCGCTTCTCCAGGGCGGGCGTTGTAGTCTGCGAGCTGCCCGGAAATGACGATGCGGCCTCCAGGTCGCATCAGCGGAATGACCCGGTCGATCATTTCAGGTCCGACATTGTCGAAGAGACAGTCATATCCCTCGGGTCCTGCATGCTTGAGGTCCGCCGTCAGATCGGGGCTGAGCGCGTAGTCGATCACGGCGTCGAGCCTCGCCTCAGAGCGCAGCCACAGGGCTTTTTCGGCTCCCCGAGCGAGGCCCACCACGAGACCGGCTCCTTTGACGCGTGCGATCTGAGCGGCTGTGGCGCCGACGGGGCCTGCCGCCGAAGTGATCAGAAGGCGGTCGCCCGTCTTCAGTCCGGCTACCCGGTGAAGGCCGAACCACGCGGTCATGCCGGGGACGCCCAGAACTCCGATCCAGTAGGATAGGGGGAGGCGATCATGAGGGATTTTCTGAATATAGCCGCGACCGGAAAAGATGCAGTGATCCGCCCAGCCTCCGCCCATGGCGACTAAATCTCCCTCAGAGAACCGAGGGTTCAGGCTTTCAACCACCTGACCGATGCAGAAGCCGTCGATGGGTTCGCCAACTTTGAGCGGGGGGGCGTAGCTGGCGCCGGATGACAGTCGCGACCTCGTGCCCGGGTCGACTGAAAAACACAGAGTTCGGGTCAGAACCTGTCCGTCTGAAAGGTCCGGCACAGGGGCTTCCTCAAGACGAAAGGTCTCGACTGTGGGAAGCCCATCGGCCTGCGCGGCAAGGACGATACGTCTGATTACGGATGGGCGAGGGGGCACGTGAGCGTCAACTTTCAACGAGGGGTGGTAAAGGCGGGCGTCAGGCAGCGTCTGTCTGTGAAGTATCCTCAGGTCCTCTCCAGGGCGATCAGCCGGTCTTTTCTCCCGAAATCTGAGGCGAGGTTTCTGACGATCCTTCCTTCGCCCTATCGATATCTGGAACCATCAGGTGAAGCGTCGTCAGCGCTGTCACATATGCAAAGCCGCAGAGCAGGAGCATGGGGAGGTAGGAGCCCGTCGTGTCGAGCACGAAGCCCGTGAATTCGAGCATGGCGAGGCCGCTCAGACCCCCAAAAGTTGCTCCAAAACCCGCCACAAGGCCGACCATCCGGCTTGGGAAGATGTCCGTGATCAGACCAAAGACATTTGTTGAGAAGCACTGATGCGCCGCAAGCACCAGTCCGACGAGCGCGACCGCCGCCCAGGGTTCAGGGGTGATCATGACCAGGGGGGCGGGAAGGGCGCATATGGCGGAGACCGACATCGGGACCTTTCGGGAGATGTTCAGACTGCGGCCCCGTCGCAGAAGTGCGGACGATAGCCAGCCTCCGAACAGAGAGCCGCCTGCAGCCATCAGGAATATCGTTGCGATCGGAAGGGCGAACCCGGCCATGTCGAGCCCGTAGCGTCGTGCAAACAGATCCGGCGCCCAGAACAGCATGAATGCGAAGACGAAGTCGGTCATCAGTTTCGCCAGCGCGATCGCCCATGCGCGTCGATCTCGCAGCAGGTCCTTGATCCCGGCTTTGGGAGCGGCCGCTTCTTCGACCGGGATGCTTATAGGTTCAATCGATGCAGCCGGCGGTTTCGGAAGAAGCAACCAGAAGGCGAGCCAGACAAAACCCAGCGCGCCGGTGATGATAAAAGCCATCTTCCAGCCCAGAGCGATGGCTATGGCGGGCACGAGCAGGGGCGTGGCCACCGCACCGATATTTGGCGCAGTGTTCATGATGCCCAGTGCGAGTGATCGATCCTTGCCCCGAAACCAGGTGGCGACCGTTTTGACCGCTGCAGGCGTGTTGACCGCTTCGGTCACGCCGAGAATGATCCGTACTCCGATGAAGCCGGTGATCGTTGTGACCACAGCGTGGGCCATCCCGGCGAGGCTCCAGGCCGCCACCCCAATTGCATAACCGGAACGGAGTCCTACCCGGTCCACGAACCATCCCACGGCAAGGATCGATGCAATGGTGGCAAGTTGAAAACCGGATACGATATGGGCGTAATCCTGAGCGCTCCAGCCGAATTCTGTCTCGAGGACGGGCTTGAGCACCGCGATGGCCTGTCGGTCGATGTAGTTAATCATCGCCGCCGTGAAAACCAGGGCTAGAGCGGCCCAGCGCATGCGGTCTGCCGCCGTGTAGGGAGAGACGGGTGTGGTCGACATGTCCTGCTTCCCTCGAGTCCTTCAGAGATCACCTTAGAGGCCTGAGCCGGTCGTCACAAGCGTTCCCGAGACGGGTTCAAGGATGACCTTTGACAGGCGGCGAGGGAGGATCAATGCTTAGGTGTGGTCAGAAGAGCTGACGGTCAGGGGAGTGAGAATCATGCGGGTGCTTTCAGCCCTGTCGGCTTTCGTCTGTCTTGTGACGATCGGGAGCGCACCTCTTCAGGCGACGGCCCAGTCGCCAGGCGTCGTGAGAGAGACCTGGGACGTCCGCGGACTTGAGGCCCCGGCCGATCTGATCGTGGATCATTGGGGTGTGGCTCACATCTTCGCCCAAAGCGAGCGGGACGCCTACTTTCTCCAGGGCTATAACGCCGCCAGAGACCGTCTCTGGCAGATCGATCTCTGGCGCAAGCGGGGTCTCGGTCGTCTCGCCGCTTCTTTCGGGCCGGCCTATGTCGAGCAGGATCGGGCCGCCCGTCTTTTTCTTTATCGAGGCGATATGGAGCGCGAGTGGACCTCCTACGCTCCGGAGGCCCGCGTGTCTGTTGAGGCCTTCGTCGAGGGCGTGAACACCTTCGTGGGCGAGGTTCGAGCCGGCCGGCGCAATCTGCCGGTTGAATTCACTCTGACTGACAGCCTGCCGGAAACCTGGACCGCGGAAGATGTCGTGCGTATCCGCAGCCATGCTCTGGTGTCGAATATCACCTCTGAGGTGGCCCGCGCGCGCGTGGCGTGCGTCGGCGGTCTTGAGGCTGACATGCTACGCCGCAAGCTGGAACCCACCCATCAGACGGTGATTCCGAAAGGTCTTAATCCGTGTGACGTGCCTGAGGATGTCCTGCGCGACTATTTCCTCGCAACCCAGAGTGTTGAATTTGACTCTCTGGTCCGTCAGCGCCGTGCGGAAATGGCTCCTCTGATTCAGCTGGCGGAGGCCCTGGAGACCGGTTTGGGTCAGGGATCGAACAACTGGGTGATCTCGCCGGGTCGCACGGAGACCGGGCGCGCCATGCTCGCCAATGACCCTCATCGCGCGCTTGGCGTTCCGTCCTTGAGATATGTCGTCGGTCTGAACGCTCCAGGTCTGAACATCATCGGAGCCGGCGAACCTGCTCTGCCTGGGGTCTCGATCGGCCATAACGACGATATTGCCTTCGGTATCACCATTTTCGCCATCGATCAGGAGGACCTCTACGTCTATGACCTCAAACCGGGCGGCGATACTCATTATCGCTACAAGGGCCGATGGGAGCCGATGCGCGTTCTGCGCGAGGTCATCGAGGTCAAGGGTGAAGTAGCGCGTACCGTGGATCTGTCGTTTACGCGACATGGTCCCGTGCTCAAGGCGGACCGTACTGGAGGTAAGGCGTTCGCTTTAAGAACAGTTTGGAACGAGCCGGGCCTGTCCGGCTACTTCGGATCGTCCCGTCTTTTGAAGGCGAAGACGTGGGAGGATTTTCGGGCGGCCAGTCAGGCCTGGGGCGCTCCTCCTCTCAACCTTGTTTATGCAGACATCAAAGGGAACATCGGCTGGTCCGCATCCGGGCGAACGCCGGTCCGGGGAAACTGGGACGGTCTCATGCCGGTGCCTGGAGATGGACGTTATGAATGGTCCGGATTTCACGGCAAAGACGTTCTGCCGTCGCTCTATAATCCTGAGCAGGGATACTTTGCGACCGCCAACGAGATGAACCTTCCCGCAGGCTATCCCGCCGAGCAGAACAAGATCGCATTCGAGTGGGTCGACCGTTCGAGAATTGATCGCATTGAGGAAGTTCTGGCGGGAGACGCATCCGTCAGCCTGAGGGAGGCGGCCGCTCTTCAGGTGGATATCGTCAGCCCACAGGCGAGGCGTCTGGTCGCTTTGCTTCAGGGTGTGACCACAAGTGATCCAGACGTGCTCCGGGCGCTGGACAGGCTCAAAGCCTGGAACGGTGCGCAGACCGTGGAGAGCGTGCCCGCTGCGATCTATGAAGTCTGGGCGAACAAGCACCTTGGGCGTGCCGTTGTCTCACGGGTTACGCCGGCGCCGGCCCGCGGAATTGTCGGTTCCGGGCAACTCGAGGCCGTTCTTTCCTATCTTGAAACTCCCGATACGCGGCTGGGTCAGGATCCTGCGGGCGCACGGGCTGACGTGATCGTCGAGAGCCTTCGTTCCGCCCTCATTGAACTGCGTGATCGTCTGGGAGAGGATATGGAAACCTGGAAGTGGGGGCGTCTGCATCGCGCTTTCTTTGAACCGGCTGTCGCTTCGCTGGCTGACCCTCAACTCCGCGAACAGATGACTGTCGGTCCCTTGCAGGTTCCCGGATCTGCTTCAACACCCAGAGCCCAGAGCTATCGGTCCTCTGACTTTCAGGTGACGGCCGGGGCATCTGTCCGCATGGTGATGGATGCAGGTGCGTGGGACAATTCCCTCTTCGTCAACACTCCGGGACAGTCTCTTGATCCGTTCAGCTCCCATTACCGGGACCTCTTCCCCCTCTGGGCTGAGGGCGGCCACGCGCCCCTTCGTTTCTCGCGAGAGGCGGTGGAACGTGATGCTGAGCGGGTGATCAGTTTGTCTCCCGCCTCCTAAGGGATTTGTCTAGGCAGGCCCGCGGCCCCTTGGCGTGTCATGTCTCGCCATTCCCGTTCGAGCGTTTCTCTATGTCGTGGAGAGGCGAGCGCGATCAGGGCGCGCGCTCTGGCCTCGAGATCAAGCCCTCTTGTCTGGGCGTATCCATGCTCCGTGATAATGGTGTCAGTCTCGTGAGCGGGGATCGATATGGTCGGGCAGGAGAGTTTCGAGACGATCCGGGAAGCTCCCGCCTCCGTCTCCGATGGGAGAGCTATGATGGATCGTCCTCCCGGGGAGATCCGGGATCCGGCCATGAAGTCCGGAGCGCCGCCGATGCTGCTGACGCGAATACCGTCCCGCCACTGAAGATTGGCCTGTCCGAACAGGTCCACCTCGACCGCCGAGTTGACGGCGTGGAAGGCAGGAAGAGTCCCGATCAGGGCGGCGTCATGGGTCACATCCGCCGAGTGAAACGAGACCATATCAGTCGCCTCCAGCCACCGGTAGAAGGCATCGTCCCCCCACGCGATGCCTGCGCGGTGCAGGCTTTCGCTGTGCAGCGCTCCGGCCTCTGCGAGATCTCGATATTCCGGCGTGATCATTCCGGTATGGATAATCAGGTTGCGGTGGTCTCTCAGGGCGGCGATCGCCGCGCCCGGGACCTCTCCAAGCCCGGATTGCACCGTTGCCCCGTCTGGGATCAGGCCTGCACAAATCGCTCCGATCGTTGCTATTTCAGGCGACCTGGGGCGCTGGGACCGCGATGTCTTTATGGGTCTGTCGTAATCCCAGACGTAGTCGATTGCCGAAGTTGGCAAGGACGCCGTTCTTGCGAGCCTCGGAGCGGCTCTATTGATAATCGCGAGGGTCTTTCGGGCCTGCTTCCAGACCAGGGGGCCGAAATCGCACGAAATCGAGAAGCCGCATCGTCCTTCATGGTCGGGTGAGGACAGCTGAAGGATGGCGAGATCAAAAGAAGCATCCTGCAAACGCCGTGCGATCTGGGAGTAGGGAAGCTCAATGACCCTGGTCCGCCCACTCTCTACCGATCGCCGCAGGCTCGGGCTCGCCATAAAGGTGACCAGGCGCACGAGTGAGCGGGTCGATCCGTAGTCAAACGTGTTGATTCCCGGGAGCAGGCAGGCCCAGATCTCCACGCCTTCGAGCGTTTCCCGATAATGCTCGATCGCCTCCGAGAATGCTTCGGGTTCGCCTGTCGCGCCCTGGAGAAAGATACGCATGCCAGGTTTCAGCAGGGAGAGCGCCTCGTCTGGCGCGATCGACTTCATCCAGGATTACGCTGTCGGATCAATCGCCGGGCCCGTTCTACGATAGGCTGGTCGATCATTCGTCCGTTGAGGGAGAAGACGTCGGATGTCCGCTTCTCCCAGGCCGAGATGATGTCCTCGGCCTCGCTCAGCTCCGTCTCTGTCGGTCCGAAGGCGGCGTTCAGGGGCGGAATTTGGTCTGGGTGAATCGCGAGCGCGCCGGTCATTCCCATCGCGTAAGCGTTCCGTGCGTGCGCACTCCACTCGTCCAGATCCTTATAGTTTCCGATACCGCAGCTCATGCCTATCGCCATGAGCCCGCGCGCCCGGGCCGCGTAGGCCGTCATGGAGCATGCCAGGTTGAGGCATGCCGGCGTCGGAGCGCGACCGAGAGCCAGGGCGAAATCCTCTCCGCCAAGGGCGAGCCCGACGATCCCTTCGCACGCTGCGATCCTGCCTGCTGCTTCGAGCGCCAGCGGGTCCTCAATGACGGCCAGCACGCCGATCTGGCCGCTCACGAGGCCGCGATCCCTTTCCCGGCGACGTATCGCCTGTCCCAGCCATTGGATCTGCTCTGGACCAGATGCTTTGGGCAGCATGAGCGCCGTGAGACCGGCTCGCACCGCCGCATCGAGATCGCCCTCGATCCGATGCGGTTCGTTATTGATCCGAACGAGTGTCGCCATTCCCTGACGAGACAGATGATCGATTGCCGGCGCCACATACTCCCGCGCCTCTGTTTTCGCCTCCGGCTGGATCGAATCCTCGAGGTCTATGATCACAGCGTCAGCTTCACGCAGGTGCGCCTTCTCCCATCTCCGCGGCGCATTGGCCGGAACGAAGAGAAGAGATCTCCAGGCTGGCCTCAACGACAAGTCGTCACCTCCGCCGTCATCGCCGGACACTGGTCAGGTCCTGCAGCCCAGAGTTCCGCTCCCTGTGACCTTGCGGTCAGATGAACGGTGAACGGGGCCTGATCGAAAATCGGCCTGCGCGCCCGAAACTCGAATGTTCGAATTCTGTCGTCTGGTCTCGCCGAGATAAAGTGATCCATCAGCAGCGTCGCCAGGAGAGGGCCATGGACGACCAGTCCCGGGTATCCCTCCTCTTTGACGGCGTAGTCTCGGTCATAGTGGATGCGATGGGAATTGAACGTCAGAGCAGAGTATCGGAACAGAAGGGATGTTTCCGGCTGAACTGTCCTTACCCGGTCTCCGGGCGCTTTGTGCTCACCAGGAGGGAGCCGGCCCTGTCCGCTGCGGTCACGGAAAACGATGTCGAGCTCTTCGGTGAGACGATCCTGATCTCCTGCGCGGAGCTCGTTTCGGACAGTTACGAAGGCCAGAGGTCCTGTACGCCCGGTCTTCTCCTCGACGCTGACGAGGGTCGAGGTGCGGGTGATCTCCTCGCCGATCCGGATCGGGTGCGAATAGGTCAGTCGGCTGCCCGCCCACATTCTCATCGGCAGGCCAAAATCAGGCAGAAAGGTTCCGTTGCCAGGGTGACCGTCCGGGCCCAGAGCCGATTGTCGCGCATCCGGAAGGAAGCACAGCCAGTGCCCGAGCGGGGGTATGATGTCTCGGGTTTCGTCCGGGTCCTGGTCCAGCATCGCCCGTAGCCGCCGGAAGGGCTCCCGCTCGACTTTTTCGGTCCGGACTTCCTGACGACCGATCCATGCATCTGGCTGTATTTTCATCAGAATGACTTCGGCAGGCCCAGCACGTGAGTGGCCACGTGACTGAGGATAAGGTTGGTTGATATGGGAGCCACCTGATACAGGCGTGTCTCGCGAAACTTGCGTTCGATGTCGTAGTCCTCGGCGAATCCGAAGCCGCCGTGGGTCTGAAGGCAGACATCCGCCGCCATCCATGACGCCTCGGAGGCTGTCATCTTCGCCATGTTGGCCTCAGAGCCGCATGGCTCTCCCGCCTCGAACAGATCGGCTGCTCGTTCGACCATGAGGCTGGCCGCAGTCACCTGGACATGCGCACGCGCGATCGGAAACTGGACCCCCTGATTTTCTCCGATTGGACGACCGAACACGGAGCGGTCGCGGGCGTAGGCTGCCGCACGATCAATGAAGAACCGGCCATCGCCTATGCATTCGGCCGCTATGAGTATGCGTTCAGCGTTCATGCCGTCGAGGATGTATCGGAAACCGTGTCCCTCCCGTCCGATGAGACTGGACAGCGGGACCTCGAGATTGTCGAAGAACAATTCGGTCGTCGCGTGATTGATCATGGTCCTGACCGGCCGAACGGTCAGGCCGCGGCCGACCGCCTCCCGCATGTCGATAAGCAGCACACTCATGCCGTCCGTCGCCTTTCCAGCGTCGTCCCGGGGGGCGGTGCGGCACAGAAGGATCATAAGATCTGAGTGCTCGGCCCGACTGATCCAGATCTTCTGGCCGTTGATGATGTACCGATCTCCCTGACGCCTGGCGAAAGTCTGGATGCGTGTCGTGTCGGTCCCGCTTCCCGGCTCGGTCACCCCGAATGCCTGAAGCCTCAATTCGCCCGAGGCGACTTTCGGAAGGATCGCGTCCTTCTGTTCGGGTGAGCCGTGTCGCAGAAGAGTGCCCATTGTGTACATCTGCGCGTGACAGGCGGCGCCATTGGCCCCTGATCGATGGATTTCCTCAAGCACGGCGCAGGCGGCCCCCAGCCCCAGACCGGCGCCGCCATAGGCCTCCGGGATCAGGACAGAGAGATATCCCGCTTCAGTCAGAGCCTGCACGAACTCGGTCGGATAAATCCTGTCCCGGTCCAGCCGTCGCCAGTACTCTCCGGGAAACCGGGCGCACAGGCGGCGCACAGCGTGGCGGATGTCTGAATGGGACGGTTCCTGAGGCATGACGGCACCCTGAGCGATCAGGGTTCAATCTGCATCAAGCAGGGGCTGGCGTCATCTCGTTTGAGCGATAATGTGGGGCGGTTCATTTCCGGTCCGGGCGATGTCGATCCGGCCATAATCGCTGAGACATTCATATGACCCGTTCTCTTCGTCGAGCCGCCATCGTCAGCCCGCTTCGCACGGCTGTTGGAAAGTTTCAGGGGGGATTGTCCTCGATGCAGGCGGGCGACCTGGGCGCGGTCGCTCTCAGGGCGCTTATCGACAGGACCCGGATCGATCCCGAGCGCATCGATGACGTTATCTTCGCTCAGGGTTACGCGAATGGAGAGGCGCCGTGTCTGGCCCGCTGGTCGGCTCTGGCGGCGGATCTTCCGATTACGGTTCCGGGCTATCAGCTCGATCGGCGATGCGGAAGCGGTCTGCAGTCGGTGATTGACGCGGCGATGATGATCCAGACCGGCGCGGCTGATGTCGTGGTGGCCGGCGGCGCCGAAAGCATGAGCAATGTCGAGTACTATACGACCGATATGAGAAGCGGGGCTCGGTCCGGTTCTGTGACCATGCATGATCGCCTGACCCGTGGGCGCGTCATGTCTCAACCGATATCCAGGTTCGGAGTGATCTCCGGGATGATCGAGACAGCCGAAAACCTGGCGCGCGACTATCAGATTCCCCGCGAGGCGTGCGACGAGTATGCTGCGGCAAGCCATCAGCGGGCGGCCGCGGCCTGGCGTGAGGGAAAGTTTGAACAGGAGCTGGTGCCGGTCTCCGTTCCCCAGAAAAAGGGCGAGCCGATCGTCTTCCGGAAGGACGAGGGCGTTCGGGAAGACGCCACCCCCCAATCTCTCGGCGCCCTCAAAGCGATTGAAAAGGGCGGTGTGGTCACGGCCGGAAACGCCAGTCAGCAGAACGATGCGGCTGCGGCGTGTCTTGTGGTGGCTGAGGACAAGCTTGAGGAGCTGGGGCTTGAGCCGATGGGCTGGTTCGTCGGCTGGGCCGCCGCAGGCTGCGAGCCGTCCCGAATGGGCATAGGGCCCGTTCCTGCGGTTGCGAGACTTTTTCAGAGAACAGGTCTCAGCTGGAGCGACATCGATCTTGTCGAGCTTAATGAGGCTTTCGCGCCTCAGGTTCTCGCTGTGCTCAAGGGCTGGGGATGGGATGACAGGGATCGCCTGAATGTGAATGGGTCCGGCATCTCCCTTGGCCATCCGATCGGCGCCACGGGCGGGCGTATCCTCGCTAATCTCATGTATGAGATGAAGCGCCGCGAGGTCCGTTATGGCCTCGAGACGATGTGCATCGGCGGAGGACAGGGTCTCGCGGCTGTCTTTGAGCGAGCCGCCTGAGACCCCTCCGGCATGTGTCTGCGCCTTCAGGGTAGCAGGGGCAGGTTTTCTTCGGCCTGACCGCCTTGCGGCGCCGGTGTCTCAGATCCGTTCGTCGATGTTTCAGAACGGGTTGTGGGGGAGGCGGAGGCGCGTCCGGCCTTCTGAGCCAGAAAGAAGTACTCGAGGGGGCTCACTCCGCTCTCGCGGGCCAGCGCGCTGATCGGGTGCAGGGCAGCGCTCGGCGACAGACCTTTTCGTGCGCCCTCCTCCAGGAAGTGCAACAGTAAAGATCCTTTCCAGTCCGCCGCCTCTGTCATGTGGGCGCCGTAGTAGGTCGGCTCGAAACCTTCTACCGGAGAACAGCCCTGACGTTCTCCCACAAGCAGGTAGTGACGCAGCGGGTCCGTGTAAGGCGAGATGTCGTAACGGGACTGGTATCGCAGCGCATCAAACACCAGCGGGTTTAATCCCCGGTGGGCTAGCTCGCGCCTCAGTCTCCTCTGGGCGTCGAGAAGACGCACGGTCTCAAGGTAGGCTCGAAGAAGATCCCTCGGCCCGGATCGCGTGCGACGCTTCGACGGGGGCTCAAAGGCGCTGGCGGCCGCCAGCGCTCCGTCGCGTTTTGGCCGACGTACGAAGGCGGCGCTCGAGAAATCAGGCTCAGGGCGTACCTCCGGATCGCGATGATCCTGAGGCCGAGCCCGCATAGCGGCTTGTCGTTTCTCAAGAGCCTCGCGGAGCTTTCCTAGCGATTTACCCTGATCGAGAAGTCGCTCACGAATCGTCGCTTCGCCGCCAGCCTCGGTCCGGGTTTGCCCGTCCCCTCTCAGATCGGCGTTGTCGTTCGCATCGACCAGTTCTGCGATTGCTCTGATGACGCCGCTGTTCGAACGGACAACTTCGGCGACTTCGGCAAGTTCCGCTTCAACAAGACCCAACCGGTCTGTGAAGTCCTGTTCCGCGCGGCGAAGTCCCGCCTGGTGCGCGGCTTCTCCTGCTGAAAGGAGCGTGTTCGCTTCGGCGCGGATTTCGGACATTCGAACGCCCAGTGCTGCGAGCTGCGCGACGAGGTCCATGGACAAGTCCCCGGCGTCCGTATGCAGACGTCTGATCGCATCGGGCAGCAAACCCGTTTCTGACGTTTCGTCAGTCACTGACGATGTCTGCGTCTCTGGAAAAGAGATTTTTCCAGGTTCGAAAGTCTCCTGCGCTCGGCTCCACTGAGCCAGCGCCGCGCGCATGACGCCAAGGTGACCTCTCAGACCGTCCAGGGCGAGGCGTGCATCTTCCTCCCTACAGGAGGCGGCGATCAGTTCGAGATTGGCGGCATCCAGCCGCGAGCGGACTTCGCAGCCAGTTTCTGCGGCCTCAGCCAGCGCTGCTTCAAGCTCGGTTCGTCCAGCCGCCGCCCTGTCCCCTGATGTCTCCAGCTTTACACGGAGTTCTGTCAGTTCCGCGGTCAGCGTTTCATGGTCGCGGAGGCGTCTGTTATTGTCTTCCGTCAGCGCCACGATCCGTTCATGCGCCTGCGTCTCCTGATCCGCGAGCATGTTGATCAGGCCGTCGGTCTCTGCAGCTTTAGCGGTCAATTCCTGAACCCGCGCTTCAAGCTCCTGATGCGTCCTGTGAGCGCTTTCGATCTGAGCCGATTTTCCTTTCAGATCAGAATTCAGTCGCGCCGTTTCGGCTTTCTCGGCGTCCAGTTCCTGGAGCACTGTCGCAAGATGGGCGCCTGCAGCGCCCAGATCGGTCTCTCGCATTGCAACGAGACGCTGCAGATCGTCTATGGTGGCGATTGCTTCAAGGGCCTTCTGGCGTTCCGCCCGAAGATCGGCGTCCAGCCTTGCACGGTCGAGACCTGTGGAAACCTCCAGATCCGCGCGGGCCTGAAGCGCCGCTCCCAGAGCCGATTCCCTGGCGGCGAGGGAGGTTTGGAGTTCATTGATCCGTCGTTCGGCTTCGTCGTTCAGCGCTCTGAGGGCTGTCTGATGACGGACAGCCAGGTCCTCAGATCTTGCCCTCTCCTCACGAAATCTGGAGTCAAATGAGATCCGCTCGTCCTGTAGCGACTGCTCCGCCAGGGACTGTGCGGCCGCCAGAGCGAGGTTCAGGCCGCTGAGCCGAGCGCATTCCGCGCGCAGACCCTCAAGCGCCGCCTCCTTCCGGGCAGCCTCCTGTGCCGAGGCTTCCTGAAACGCCTCCAGGCGCGCGCGAAGAGCATCCTTCAGGGTCTCAGCTTCGGTACGCGCCTGAGCTTCGCTTCGAAGGCGCGCGTTGAGCGAGGCGTTGGCGTGAAGGCGCTGGAGCTCACCCTGTTCGCGACGGGCGACGATGACGGGAGTAAGCTCCTCAAGTGGTCGTCCAGCGCCGTCCCGCCAGTCCGGGGCGGGCGCGAGGAGCAGGCGGCTCACATAGCGGGTGCTGTCGCCGATCGCTTGGGCGAGGATTGAATCGGCTCCCAGGCTGGCGGTGGAAAAGGTCCTCAGGCCCTGGCTTGCTGCTATATCGACAATACGGGCCGCCGGTCTGGAGGCGACCCCGGCGATGCCTGCTTCACCCGGAGGGGTCACGCATACCATCATGCATCCCCCTCGTTCGCTCACGCGCGAGAGAAGGCGGGCGAGGAATTCGTCAGACGCGAAGTCGCACAGGTCAGCGCTGAACAGCGCCGCTCCGGGCATCTGATCGAGAGCGGTTATGATCTGATCCAGGAGGGGGTCGAAAAATCTGGCTTCCCAATCCGCTGTCGCCAGCCGAACCGTGCGGGTGGCCCCTCCGATCGCGCGAAAGCTTGCACCCAGGACAGGTGCGCCGGCGGCAATCTCGAGAACTGGACGGTCGCCAAAGGTTGCTGCAGCAAGGCGCGCCAGAGCCTCTCGGGCCTCCTGCGTCTCTCCCTCGCCAGTCGAGGGGCTTGGATGGGGTGCGCCCGGAAACCAGCCCGCGGATCTCTGCCTCAGAAGTCCTGCCCCGCCCCGACCCTCTCGAAGCGGCGCATGCAGATAGTAAAGGTCTTTGTTGTAACGCAGGAGATCAAATATGCCGGCGCGCGCTGGCGCTCCGTCTGCTCCCATTGAGCCTAGGTTGGCGACGACTCCCTCAGGGGCAAGCGCGCTGACCGCCAGACGCAGGTCAGCCGCTCTTGCTTCGGCGGATCGTGATCCGCCGATGATAATCAGGTCGAACGGGCCCTCCGACGAACAGATTTCAGGCCCAAGGAGGCGAGGCTTGTCTCTTGTCAGAGCCGGTGGACCGCCAGCCTGATCGAGCGCCGCGAACACGCCTGTCGACAGGGTCATTCTCTGATCCAGGCCCATTTTACGCGCTGCCGCCGCCGATAAGGCGAGCGGGGATGGGGGATGGGAGCTGAAGGCGGGCAGGGCGGGCGAAGTCGTTTGTTCATCCGACGGCATTCCATTCAGATCGATCAGATGAAGGCGAGCGTCGGGAAACGCCAGGGCCAGGGCGATGTGAAAGGCGCCCGGGCCGGCTCCGACCCCTAGAATCTTTTCTGGAGGGCGTTGAGCGAATGCCGATCTCAGGACGCTGATGTCCTCCTCCGCCGGAAGGCGGGAGACGGCGTCGGCCTGGGACAGTCCGAGAGACAGAAAGGTCTCGAGGATTCGCCTTAGAATCCAGGTCGAGGGCTGATCGTGTGGCTGAGGGGACAGTTCGGACATGCGATTTTCCGCAAGGAGAGCCGTCATCGGTCCGACGGCTCCAAGATCACTAACCCCACTGCGTGAGCAGGTCGAGAGAACTCGCCTGAAGGGCGGCCCTTCAATTCGTCTTCGGATCAACCTTTGCCGTTTGAACTAGGGTTAACAACCAGGGTTTCGATGAAAAACTCCATCATGCGCATCTGATCGACGGCCGTGTGCCCCCGGTCTGGCCCGACCTGAACCTCGAAAGACTTTCCTTCGGCTCGCAAGCGGTTGATCAGCTGAAGAGCGTTCTTGGGGTGAACATTGTCGTCCGCGGTGCCGAAATAGATCATCAGGCGCCCTTTCAGCGCGCCTGCATAGTGCAGGGGAGAGGCCTGATTGTAAGCTGGGGGGTTCTCCTCAGGCAGCCCGAGATAGCGTTCGGAATAGGCCGTGTCGTAGAGGCGATAGTCCGCCACCGGGGAGTTGCTCACGGCGGCCTGAACAAGGTCAGGATATCTCATGACGAGAAGCGCTGCGACCGTTCCGCCATAGGAGACGCCGAAGACCCCCACGCGATCCGGATCGAACCAGTCGCGCGACCTGAGCGACCTCAGTCCCGCCGCAAAGTCGTCCACCTCCGCGACGCCCAGCTTCTTATAGACGGTGTCGAGACTGCGCCGGCCCCGGCCTCCTGCTGTGCGCGCATCCAGTCTTACCACCACGAACCCGAACTCAGTGAGAGGGCTGGGCGTGGTGAACGTCTCGCTCAGGCTGTTGGATCCCGGCCCTCCATACACATTCAGAAGCACCGGATAGCTCTTCGTCGGATCGAAGTCGGAGGGATATTGAATCAGGCCATGAAGCTCGGTCGTTCCATCTGCGGAAAGAAAGGTGAAGAGCTCGGAAGGTCTGAGCTCCAGGTTTTTGTAGACAGACAGGTCGCTGATCGACAGCGTGTCGAGGACATCGCCCCTGTCATTGAGCAGAATGGAGACGGGAGGATTGTTATGAGACTGCGAGACGGCGACGACGTAGCGTCCGTTTGGAGATATGAACGCCCGATGGTGGAGCGAGGGATCCGTCAGGCGGATATCCCCCGTTCCGTCGAGCCGGACCCGGTGGAGCTGGGCCTTAAGATAGTTGTCCCCTGATCTGGCCGTATACCAGACATACCCTCTCTTTTCGTCGACTTTGAGCACATCGATCACGTCAAACGCGTGACGGGTGAGAGGTGTAATCAGCTCTCCGTCCAGGCGACGAAGATAGAGGTTACGATGGTCGCTGGCCTCAGAGGCCCAGATGAAACGCTCGCCGTCTTTCAGGAATGTCGGTGCGGAGACAGACGCCCATGTCTGGGGGCGCGCTTCGCGCGCCACCGTGCGGCAGACGCCGGTTTGCGGTAAGCACGCGGCAAGCTCAATTATCTTCTGAAGACGATCGGCGCGCCGAATCAGGATCTCCCGTCCGTCTGAGCTCCACTGTCCGGCCCATGCATAATGGCCTACGCCCCCTTCGGTCGGCGCCGCGCCCGCCCGAACATCCATCACGGTCGTGGTCTTTTCATCAAGGTCGTAGACCAGGAGATCGGCTGCGGGGTTTTTCCCGCCCGCGTGAGGATAGGCTTGGGAAATTGTCCTGTTCAGCGTCTGCGCCTGATCCAGCGTCAGGTTGTAGGTGTCCACACCCGTCTCGTCGTAGCGCATCCAAGCCAGCTTCCGGCCGTCCGGGGACCACCACACCGGAGAAACGACGCCGAACTCTTCAAGGTAGAGGTAACTGCCCACGCCGTGACGAATGCGGGCGATGTCTCCCCCGTCACTCGTGATCCGCACCGGGGCGTCTGAGGCCGTCGTTGATGCGATCCAAAGGTTATAGTCTTTCGTGTAGGCCCGATGAGAGCCATCGGGGGAGAGAACATCGGCGTCCACGCCTCGGCCGCGGGCGAGCACCAGCGTCTCCGGCGTCATCGGGGAGGGCGTCAGGGGCGGCGTACGAGCTGGGGATCCGTCTCCAATTCGCGAGAGGCGTCCGCCGGCAATCCGGTATCGCCATCGCGCCCCGGCGGCGCTGAAGTCGAAGCTTCGTGAGTCTTCCGACCAAGCTGGAGTAATTGCGCCGGTCTTGAAGCTTTCAGGTATGAGGGGAGCAAGCCTTTCCCACCTTTCGTAACCGGGCATGGATGCGATGCGCCCCTGAGCCACGGCAGTGGGTATCGTCATCAGCGCCAGGCCGATGAGAAGGAAAGACCTAAGGTGTGATGAGAGCCGTTTCGCCATGGCCTGCACCCGTCTTCGCCACCGTCTCCATCAACAGGCTCCGCCCCGGATGGTTCAGCTTTCACTTATGTCCGAATTCTGAACCGGGTCGAGGGATTTGCGAATCCCAGCTTCCATCACGCCCTTTTATCTTCGTCCAAGCGGGGATCGGCGTGCTTGACGATGAATCCCTCCGAGGCCTATCGCACCAGGATGATCGATAACTTGCCTCCACCCGACGGTCCTGAGCGTTTCCCTGACAGGGAGCGCCGGGGGGCGTTCCTTTTGCTGTTCGCTGCGCTCCTCGCGGTCGGCGCCGGCAACACCATGCTGACCGCGGCTGTGCTTCCTCCTCTGACTCGCGCGCTTGAGCTTCCGGACTGGACAGCTGGCGCCATCTTCTCGCTCTCTGCTGCCGTGTGGGTGGTTACGGCTCCCTATTGGGGGAGGAGGTCCAACAAATGGGGACGACGGCCTGTCGCAGCCGTCGGCATGTTTGGCTTTGCTGCTTCGATGTTCTTCTTCGCCGTGACTTCGATGGCGGCATTGCTTGGCTGGATTTCCGGTTGGGTGCTTGTCTTTGTTCTTCTGCTGTCGGCTCGCACATTGTTTGGGGTCTTTGGTTCCGCGACTAATCCTGCGGCTCAGGCTTATGTCGCCGACCGTACCGGTCGTGAGGAGAGAACCGAGGAGCTGGCGACCTTGAACTCTGGGTTCACCCTAGGTCAGATGGCGGGTCCTGCCGCTGCGGCCGTCCTGATCACCGCCGGAGGCGCGCTTTCACCGGCTGTCGGATTTCTGGCTCCAGTGGTCGTGATAACGATCATCGCCGCCATCATCGGGTGGCTTCTCCTGTCGCGTCTGCCCGAGAGCCAGGCGGCGAGCCCCGTTCTCGCCCCTCAGTCGGGAGATCATCGCGCGCTTTGGCGCAGCCGCGCAATTCTTCCTTATCTCGTCTACGCTGTCGGGCTTTCTCTGGCGACCGGGGTGCTCAGCCAGACATTTCCCTATGCGATCATGGACCGGATGGGTGTGGAAGGAGCAGCCTCTGCCCAGTTCACCGGGCCTGCGATGACGATGGGCGCCATGGCGACCCTGATCTCACAGCTGGTCCTGATACCTCGGCTTCGGCTCTCCATACGCGCACTGATGGTATATGGCGCCGTGATGCTGCTTGCAGCCTCCGCGGTCATGATCTGGGCAGGAAACTTCGCTCTGTTCGCCTTTGGTCAGGTCTTGTTCGGGCTCGGACAAGGTTTCGCCCGCCCTGGATTTTCGGCAGGAGCTTCCCTCGCAGCGTCTAAGGAGCAGCAGGGCGATATTGCCGGATTGGTGACCGCCGCCAACGGAATGGGGTTTGTGGTGTCGCCGCTTTTCGGTCTTTGGATGTACGAGAATGTCTCCGGGTCATCGCCCTTCATCTTTGTCGCTTGCCTCGCCGCTCTCATGGCCGGTTATGCACTCGTCCGAACGCGTGTTCGTTCGGCCGATGACGAGAGCAGAGTGGTCTCGGACATCCACAACGACTGACCGGCTGATCTTAGCCGTTGGCGGCGATGAGAACCGTTTCCAGCATCTCTGCGGTCGGGAAGCCGTCAGCTATCAGCTGCCGATCTTTCTGAAACGCCTGAAGCGCCTTGCGTGTGTTGCGTCCGATGACGCCGTCCACAGGTCCGGGACTGTATCCGAGACGGGTGAGAGCGGATTGCAGTTCCTTTGCCTGCGCCGATGTCAGAAGGCGGATGTCGGTGGGCCATGGGCGCACAAGATCCGCTCGGCCGGCGAGCCGGTCGGCGAGCAGCCCGACAGCGAGGGCGTAGCTGTCTGCATTGTTGTAACGTTTGATCACCGAGAAATTGTCGAAAAGGAGAAATGCCGGTCCATAGGAACCGGCCGGAAGGAAAAGCTCGGCCTTGAGATCAGCGGACGGCGCAAACTCGGTCGCTGCAGCGGGGGCGAGACCCATGTCGATCCACGTCGAAACAGGTCGCTTGACGCCATCGCCGAGGGAGTAGTCGAAGTTCTCCGGAAGGACTGTTTCGACCGCCCAGGGTTCGCCTCGCTTCCATCCTGAAACGCCCAGGTAATAGGCCGCGGAGGCGAGCGCGTCACCGGGATTTGACCAAAGGTCCTTGCGACCGTCGCGATCGAAATCCTGTCCGTGGGCCAGGAACGTCGATGGCATGAATTGCGTTTGCCCGACGGCGCCTGCCCATGAGCTTTTCCTGAACTGATCGCGTGTCGCGGCGCCTCCTTCGATCAGCTTCATGATTGCAATAAGTTCGCCTTCATTGAACGCTTTACGTCGACCAATCGCAGCCTGGGTCGCCAGTGCGCGCGGCGCGTCGAAATCTCCTATGTAGCCCCCATAGCTCGTTTCCATTCCCCAGATCGCCGTGACGATTTCCCGGGGCGCTGCGTAGGTTTGCTCAATGCGTTCAAACAGCGTGAGATTCTCATCAAGCTTCTTCCGGCCGTTGGTGATCCGCGTCGGTGACGCCGCCGATTTTGCATAATCCCAGACCGGCTTGACGAACTCAGCCTGTTCAAAGGCCGCCGTTTGCACCATCTGCTCCATGGGCGTGAGCCCGCCCAGAACCGAGAGGATGGTTTCTCTCTTTCGACCCTCCGCCTCGGCCCGCCGTGCGAAGTCCATTCGCCATGCGTCGAATTCGAGATTGCCGGATGAGTCAAAGGTCAGGGACGGTTGGGATGGCGAAGCCGGCGGCGGGTGAATCACGACGCCCGAGGGAGAGGAACTGGGTTCGGGGAGGCTCTCGCAGGCGGCAAGGGTCAGTGGCCCCAGGCACAGAAGCATAATCAAGTGTCTGTAAGTATTAATGAAAATGTGCCTCTTCGGAGGGTGCGGGCTGGGGCGCGTCTGTCGATGAGGGTCGGCGGGCATAGCGAGCGTTCCTGAGAGGATCTCCATTAACGATGCTGTTTACCATGGATATCCTTGCGCCGTCAGGCACTTCAGAACATGCGAGGAGGACGGCCGGCTCAAGTGATCCGGTCGTCAAGTCTCTTCTGAGGCTTTCCTGTGATTGACATACAGGAGCTGCGCCGGTAGAGCCTGCGCTCCCAATTTTCCGACCAGATGCGGCCTAAACGTCATGAAAGTCAGAAGCTCTCTGAAATCACTCAAGGGTCGCCACCGCGACTGCAAGGTCGTCCGTCGGAAGGGACGTACCTATGTGATCAATAAGACCGACCCTCGCTTCAAGGCGAAACAGGGTTAGGTCTTTTATCCTGAGCGTCAGGTCCGTCCTGCGCTCCGGTCCCGCACCTTCCGCTTCAACGACCTGAACAGGCGTCTTGCCGATTCTAAGGCGTCAGATGATAGTCGGCGAATGATCAGTCATGTCCTGATAGGGGTGTTGAGTCTGTTTGTCGCCGGCGTCGCTACGCCCGGCGCGGCTCAGGAAGCGCTCGACAAGCTTGGAAAAGCTACCGGAGAGGCCGAGGCGGCCGCTTTGGAAGAGGATGTCTGGGACGCCTGGATGTTCTCCGGCAGTCCAACGGTCGATCTTCTCATGCAGCGCGCGGAGATCGCTGAGGCTGGCGAGGATCTGGACCTCGCGCGTGATATGTATGATCGGGCGATACTGATCAGGCCGCAGTATGCCGAGGCTTGGAACCGTCGGGCGCTGCTGTTCTTCAAGGATGGTAAGTACGATGAGGCGATAGCCGACCTCGAGGCCGTCCTGCGTCATGAACCGCGGCACTTCGGGGCGTGGATCAGTCTGGCGATGATATTTGAGTCGTTGGATCAGCCGGACGCGGCTTTGCATGCGTACCGCAAGGCGGTCGAGATCCATCCTTTCGCCTCTGCTGCGAAGGAAGCGGTCAAGCGTCTGATCCCTCGCACGGAAGGACGATCCTTTTAATTGATGTCGCTCTCCTGGGTTACGGGGAGAGGGGCGTTCGCTCTCTGTATTTCATTCAGGTATGCACAGAGATTATCGATCCTTGGGGCTGCGTGCGTTGGAGACGCGCGAGGGAGGTCGTACAAGGGGGCCTGCGATGCACCAGTGCGGAGATTGAGCGATGGACGACGGCGCCGCTGCGATTGCTCTGACGGAAGCAGCTAAAGACAAACTCAAGCAGGTCGTCGCGAAGATCGAACGCCTTGAAGAGGAAAAGCGAGAGATCGCTGCACAGATCAAGGATGCCTACGGCGAGGCCAAGTCGATGGGCTATGATACCAAGGCCCTCAGGGCGGTCGTTCGGCTGAGACGACAGGATCGTCAGGAACGCGAAGAACAGCAGTCCATTCTGGACGTTTATCTGCTGGCCCTCGGCGAGATCTGATCTCATCTAAATCTCGCGCATGGCGACCAGGATCAGTTATCGGTATCGTTAACCGATTCCCGGATGATCAGGTCATGCCCCGTCAGATTGACAAGAAAAAGACCCGAAAGGCGCTGCGGAAGCTGAAGCGTGCGGCCGATCTGGCTGCTGGGCCTGACGGCCCCGGTCTCAGTGATTGGGAAAAAGACTTTGTCGAAGGCGTCAGCCAGCGCCTTGAGACCTATGGATCGGCATTCCGAGATCCAGGGAAGGGGCGGCTCGATGATGCATTGTCGTTGCGTCAAATTGAAATCGTTCGAGCCATTGATCGCAAGGCGCGAAAGAAGAAGGAGCGCATTGGGCCAGTGGCTGCGGAAGGCGAGGTGGGCGAGGTTTCAGGTGCTGAGACTGCCGAGACGATCGACCACGGTTCGCGACAGGCTAAATTGAAAGGCAGAATGCGCTCTAAGCGGCCAGTCAGGCGTTCCTTGGCTGATCCCCGCGAGTCTGAGGCGGAGGCCGAGACGCCGGCGTCCCCCGCTGCTCCTGCCACGCCGGACCAGAGACGCGCTGGTCTTCGTCTGATTGTCGGCGGCGCTGCTCAGGAAAAGTGATCGCCCTTGGGACTTCCGGGGGGCTTGAGGGGCGCTCTTTTCCCGCTTCCGCCGTCTTGCCATGGATCCCGCGCCGCAGGAAGCTAGCTGCTGGAGACGCGATCGGGAGGCAGGCGGCCATGTGGAAGGGGCTCTTTCTTGCGTTGAGCGCTTTGACGGCGTCTGCTGACGCGTTTGCTCAGGGTGCGGATCCCCTCGGCGGGGCTTTCGGTGCGATTGAAGCGGCCATGTCTCCGGTTGAAGCCCTGCAGCAGGCCGAGATGCTTTCCTCCAACCTGAATGCACTGGCGGCGCAGCGCCCCGGCGTCGTGGATACCTATGTGTTGTCAGTGTCGCTGTGGAACGACCCTGTATTTGAAAGCGAGGCGCGCGAGGCGAGCGTGATCCTGGCCCGCCATTTTGACGCCGCCGACCGAACGCTGGTTTTGTCTGCGGGGAAAGGCGGCGGGTCGCGGTCATTTCCCTCAGCGACCCCCAACAACATACAGGCTGCCCTCGGAAAGATCGGGCGGACCATCAATCCGCTGGAGGATCTTGTTGTTGTCTTCATGACGTCACATGGCGCACCGGACGGTGCGATGGCTATTCAGGAGACGGGTCGCATGGGCGGTCGCCTTCGACCCGAGCATTTGCGCGCCTCGCTCGCCGCGGCCGGTATCCGGACTAAGGTGGTGATTATTTCGGCCTGCTTCTCCGGACATTTCATCCTGCCATTCTCGGATCCCAACACGGTCGTTCTGACCGCTGCGGCCGCTGACAAGACGTCCTTCGGCTGCGAGCCCTCAAGGGACTGGACTTATTTCGGGGACGCCTTGTTCAATAACGCCCTGCGAGGCGGTTCAGGGCTTGTGAGCGCCTACGATGAATCCCTTGGCCTTATCTCCAAATGGGAGGCCGATCTGCGTGCTCAGTACGATGCGCTTCCTGCGTCGCGTAAGGATGCTGAACGTCGGCCTGAGCCGTCCAATCCTCAAAAGCATGTGGGAGAGGCGGTCGCTGAGCTCCTCGCGAAGATCGAGCCGTTTGGACGCGCGGTAAGCTGTGCTGGAAATCTATCAGTCGCGTTTGACCGGGCCCGTGCAGGAAGGCCGCTCAAAGGGCTTGCCGACGCTCAACGCATCCAGACGGCGCGCTCTGATCTGGAAGCGCGCGCCGTCCAGCTGGCCTCTGCTGTCAACAAGACGCCTCAGGATGTGGCTCGCGCGATTTCGGCGTCCAGCGCCGCCCTGCTGGCTGTTGCTGGCAAGCAGTCGGAACAGCTCGCCGTCCATGCCGATAAATGCATGAGCTTTAATCCGACCACGGGATGATCCTGATGGCGGCATCAGGGCTATCCGTTTGAGACGAGCGCCGGCTCAGAGAGACTTGACGATGTCCTCGACCATTTTCTTCGCATCCGCGAGAAGCATCATGGTGTTGTCGCGATAGAAGAGCGGATTTTCCACACCTGCATACCCCGACGCCAGAGATCGTTTGATAAAGAAAACCGTCTTGGCGTTCCAGACCTTCAGAACCGGCATACCGTAAATAGGAGAGGCGGGATTCGTCTCGGCGTCAGGATTGGTGACGTCGTTAGCCCCGATGACGAACGCGACGTCGGCCTGGGCGAAGGATGAATTGATGTCCTCCAGCTCATGAACCTCATCATACGGAACCTGGGCTTCCGCCAGCAGAACGTTCATATGACCCGGCATGCGTCCCGCGACCGGATGGATGGCGTAACTGACCTCAACGCCTTCGGCCTTGAGCTTCTCTCCCATTTCCTTAAGGGCATGCTGAGCCTGGGCTACCGCCATTCCATATCCTGGAACAATGATGACCTTCGAGGCGTTCTTCATGATGAAGGCCGCATCATCTGCCGATCCGATCTTGACCGGCCGGGCGCCGCCCGAGGCGCCGGCTGCAGCTGCTGCCGTGTCGCCCCCAAATCCGCCAAGGATCACCGAGATGAAGCTGCGGTTCATGGCTTTGCACATGATGTAGGAAAGAATCGCACCTGAGGATCCGACAAGCGAGCCTGTGATGATCAGGGCGTTGTTCTCGAGCGTGAAACCGAGAGCGGCCGCCGCCCACCCCGAATAGGAGTTGAGCATCGAGACGACGACGGGCATGTCGGCGCCTCCGATCGGGATGATCAGGGTGATGCCGAGGATCAGGGCCAGTCCGGTCAGGAGCAGGAACATCCAGGGTTCCGCTCCGCGCGTCTGGATCATCAGGATGATAAGGACCAGGATGCCCAGCCCCAAGGCGATGTTCAGTAGATGTCTGCCGGGGAGCAGGATCGGCGCTCCGGACATGTTTCCGTTCAGCTTTGCAAACGCGATGAGAGACCCTGTGAAGGTGATTGCCCCGATGGCAGAGCCCAGCGAGAGTTCAATCAGGGATGCGGTATGAATGTCCCCCGGAGCGCCGATATTGTAACTCTCGGGCGCATAAAGCGCCGCCGCCGCCACGAGAACCGCCGCTAGGCCGACCAGAGAATGGAAGAACGCCACGAGCTGCGGCATGGCAGTCATCGGAATGCGCTTCGCGATCACCGCTCCAATCGCAGCGCCGGCCCCCAAGCCGCCCCCTATGATTGCCAGCGTCAGACCATCGAGCGGCCACAACAACCAGAGGGTGGTCAGGATCGCGATCGTCATTCCGATCATGCCATTGCGAGCACCGGCCCTCGAAGTCTCCGGACTGGACAGGCCGCGGAGGGACAGAATGAACAGGACGCCGGAGGCAAGATAGAGGAGGGCGGCGATGTTGGAGTTCATGTCGAGGGTTCCGGCGCCAGAATCTTGTTTCAGGGCTTGGGCGAACGTCGGTCAGCTCTTGGTGGGCGCACTCTTGGGAGGAGCGCGGTCTTTCTTCTTGTACATGGCGAGCATTCGCGAGGTGACGAGGAAGCCGCCGAATATGTTGACTGCAGCTAACAGCACTGCGACGCCTCCGAAGCTTTTCGAGGCGATGAGCTCCGGCGTCAGCTCGGCTTCAGCTCCCGCCGCCGCTGCGACCAGCGCTCCCACGATAATGACTGACGAGATCGCGTTGGTGACCGCCATGAGCGGCGTATGCAGCGCCGGGGTTACGCTCCAGACCACGTAATAGCCGACAAAAACGGCAAGAACGAAGATTGCCAGCCTGAAGATCAGCGGATCAGCCGCCGCCTCGCCGGCGCCAGAGGCGTGCGCCAACGGGGCCAGCAAAAGACCTGCTCCAAACATCAGTGCCGAGCGCTTCAGCATGGTACCCGCCCTCATGTTGCGAACGATCCGCTTAGACCTCGCAGTCGTTCGACCTTCAACCGTTCCAACCATTCAGCTCCTCCTCACTTCCAGAGCGCCCAGGCGCGACCCCGCGGCGACCGGCAGGCGATCGCCCCAGAACCGCTGACGCTCATGCGTCCTTGAGGGAGGGATGAATGACGGCTCCCTGATGCGTCAAAGCAGCCGCCTTGACGATTTCATCATCCCATTTGGGCTGAAACGTCGCTCCGTCGCCGGTTAACAGCGGCAGCAGAGCGAGAATGTTCTTGGCGTAAAGGGCGGATGCGTCCGCTGCAACGCGACTTGGAAGGTTGGTGAAGCCTACAACCTTGACCCCGTCGATCTCGACCACTTCGTCGGGCTTTGAAAGGGGACAGTTTCCCCCCTGAGCCGAGGCAAGATCGACGACAACAGATCCGGGGCGCATGGATCGAACCATCGCTTCTGTCACCAGGGTCGGCGCGGGCCGACCCGGTATGAGAGCGGTGGTGATCACGATGTCCTGCTTGACGATATGTGATGCGATCAGTTCAGCCTGCTTGGCCTGATACTCGACCGACATCGGTTTGGCGTATCCCGCCGCCGTCTCGGCCGCCTTGAATTCATCGTCCTCTACGGCGATGAACTTTGCGCCCAGGGACGCTACCTGTTCCTTTGACGCCGGTCGGACATCGGTGGCGGAGACCACTCCTCCCAGCCGGCGGGCTGTGGCGATCGCCTGCAGGCCGGCGACCCCGGCCCCCATCACGAACACTTTCGCAGCAGCGACCGTACCGGCTGCGGTCATCATCATCGGTAGGACGCGGCCATAGAGGGCCGCGCCTTCGATCACTGACCGATAGCCCGCCAGATTGGCCTGGGAGGAGAGTGCATCCATCGACTGGGCCCGCGTTATGCGCGGAATGAACTCCATTGCGAAAGCCGTGAGACCCGCCCCGGCGAAGGCCAAAGCTGAGGCGCGATCCGCATAGGGTTCAAGCAGGCCGACCAAACCGGCCCCAGACGGGCAAGCCCTGAGCTCATCCTCTCCCGGAGCACGGACTTTCAGGATAAGCGCCGCTTGCCTGAGGGTCGAGACGACATCCTCCGCCACCAGCGCGCCGGCGGACGCATAGTCCGCATCCCTCACGCCAGCTCCGACGCCAGCCCCGGTTTCGACCGTCACCGTATGTCCGAGAGCGATCATTCGCCGGACAGTGTCCGGCGTAGCCGCCACTCTCATATCTCCGACCTTGCGTTCTTTGAGAATGGCGATTCGCATCGGATACCTACATAAATGCTGAGCCGAGCCAGATCAGGGCCTGGATGATCAGGCCTAACACGCACAAGCCCACGACCGTGGCGATCCAGGCGCCGCCCATATTCATCAGAAGGCCGCCGATGATGCCGAAGGCGGCGAAGCCGATCATCGCTCCGATCCAGGGCACGCCCATGGTCAGAGTGAAGGTCGCATATCCCAGCACGATCATCAGGATCATCGACTGCCACTGTATATTCTTGCCGAAGCCCTGCCACATGGCGCGCCGGGCCTCCATGTCCATGTAGGCGTCCGTGTGAGGAGGGGGCGTTTCAACCGGCCCTTTGGGGGCCTCCGCGTGGCTGGCCATGATCAAGGCTCCCTAAATGCGAGGGATGGAAAGAGACCCATGATTCCTAGCTGGTGCGGGCTGCGATGAAAAGCGCGCAGAAGGCCGCATTTGGACAAATTGAGGCTGGCGGCCGGGCGGATCAGGCTGTTTCGCCGGCCCAGCGAGGTCGAAGGGGGGCGGAGTAGCGCCATTCCTGGAGCAGTGTTCGCAACGCTGCGACAAAAGCCAGCGGCTGATCCAGCATGATGTGATGCCGCGCCTCGGGGATCTCTATAAACGGCACCTGACGGTTGAGCAGGTCTCGCATGTAATCGGCCACGTCATCGTCCCACAGAACAGATTCCGCCCCCTTGAAGAGGGCGATCCGGCATCGGATCTCCCGCAACAGGTCCTGAGAAGGGCGCCGGACGTCGAAATGACGCCATATGTCCGGGTCGAACTTCCAGCTCCAGCCCTCGCCGGATCCGTCGGGCAAAGGGCGGCGGCGTAGACTGTGTCGCGCGATGTAATCCAGAATGTAGTGATTGTCGCAGGTCTGCGGCGGCGCCAGTCGAAAACGCGCCAGGGCGGCCTCAAGCGTCGGATAGACCCGCCCGCCTCGCTTGGTCGGCGGACGGTCTGTGTGCCGGTCCGGAGGGTTGATGGGCGAATCGACGATCACCACACCCTCAAATCTGTCACCGTATTCGGCCCCTGTGAGGACAGTGACAAACCCTCCAAAGGAATGCGCGACGATGATCGGGCGCGTTTCGTTATCGAACAGGCCCGAGGCCTCGAAAACGGCGAGCTGCTCCCGCGCAAACAGGTCCATCGTATAACCGTTGCGCCAATCCGAATCGCCCATACCTGAAAACGTCATGGCGACGACATGATGGTCTGCGGTCATGTAGGGAGCCACGAAGTCCCACCAGTGGGCATGCGCGCCATTTCCGTGAACCATCAGGAGGCCGGGCTTCGAGGGATCTCCCCAGCTCCGGTAATGAATGCGGGCCCCCTCGCATAAGGCGTAGCCAGTTTGCGCCGGCGCTGCGACCGCCCGCTCGAACCATTCGGGCGCCGGGGGCTTCGCTCCCGCGTAGGGCGCCAGCGGTCCGCGCTCCGGTGTCTGTTCGGTGGGTTGGGGTCTGACAAGCTTGTCGTCGCTATCGGACATGGAGACTGCTTCCGCGTATGGCCCCGCTGCGGGCCCATAGGACGGATCAGCTCCGCCCTGTCCTCGTTCGCGGTCGAGAGAAGTTACCTGTTGAGCCTCGCCCTCGCGTCCTCGTCGGGACGCAAGGGCGAGGCATCAGGAGATGCAGGCCTCAGTTCTTGCGAGGCCTGAAGGCGATCATCACGTTTCCAGCACCCTGACCGAAGAGGCCATAGCCTGAATTCATGATGAGCAGTCCGTTCGTGGCGATGATCGAAGCGTTGTCGACCGAAGCCCCATTGGCCTTGACGCCGTTGACGGTCGTGAAGTCCTGCGCGGTGTCGAATTGCCAGACCAGTTTACCGGTTTTTCGCTCGAACATGTAAACTCGTCCGTCGAGCCCTCCGGTCACAACGTGATCCCCGATAATCGTGGGCGCTCCCGACAGACCAAAGAGCGAGTTGCAGCGCGGCACAAACTTCTTACGGGCGTCCGTACAGTCCTGGGTCGCGTGGAAGGACCAGTCGATGGATCCGTCATTCAGATCGAGGGCGTAAAGTCCCGGTTTGATGGTCTCGGGGACGGCCTGGCCCGGAATTGATCGGCCCGCATAGCTGATGGGGGCAAAGACGTGCGTATCATCGGCAGCAATGCCCCAGTGAATGCCACCATTCGGGCCGCCCGTACCGATATCGGTTCGCCATACGACCGATCCGCTGTCCGGATCCATCGCCCACACCGTTCCTGATTTCTGGCCCGCAAGCACAAGGTCGCGGCCGGCAGGGGTCGATGCGAGGATCGTCGAGGCTCCGAAGTCTACGTCGCGATAGACTGTCTCCGATGCCGAGACGCAGTTCTTGCCTTTAGATCCGGGCTGACAGCCGACGACGAAGATATCATTCGCGGTCGCCTGATGGGCCCACTTCACCGACCCGTCGGAGAGATCGAACGCCATCAGGGCGTCCGAGTTCTTGTGTGCAGGCGGAGAGGTTGCTTCCCCTGTTCCGACATAAAGGCGGTTGCGCTTCAGGTCGATCGAGGGGGAATTCCAGATCGGCGCTCCAGAGGGGCCCCATATCATCTGGCCGTCGCCCCGATCGCGGACCGGCTTGGCGTCTTCCATCGTGTGGCCTTCCCACACCCGCTTTCCGGTCATGGCGTCAAGAGCGACGACGCCGCCATGGGTCTTGCAGCAGACATGGCTGTCGACCGAGCCCATCATGATCTCGTACTGGGAAGAGGGCGCGAATACCTTGTCTCCCACGATGACGGGTGTCGCCGTTGAAACCGAGGCAGGGAAGAGCCCCATGTGCGAGGCCCAGATACGCTTGCCCGTCTTTGCATCGATCATGTGGACGTAAGCGCCGAGGTCGCCGACTACGACCGCCTTCCGGCCGTCGGGAAGGGTTCCAAATCCAGCGCTGGTGCGAAGCGTGCGTTCGGCTTCGTAGATCCACTGTATGCAAGGCTTTTCGGAAGAAATATCGAATGCGAACAGGCGGTTCTTATGTTCGCCAACAGGCAGGAAAATAGTCGATCCGGCGACCGCCGCCTGGGATCTCATCGTGATTGCGTCGGGGAAACCGACAACCCACGCGACTTCCAGATTGGTCATGTCCGTCACGTCGAGACCAGCCTGAGCGTAGGTCAGGCGGCGAGAGTTCTTGAGATCGAACCCAAAGGTCGACACAGTCGGCGCGGATGCCAGCTTTGGGGTGCGACGGTTGCTCGGGCACATCATCGCCGACACCCAGCTGTCGTCGACTTCTTCGGCTTTTGAGAGATAGTCGGCGACGAACGTCACCTGCTCTGAGGTCAGGCTCGCTGCCTGAGGGGCCATCCTGCCAGTAATCAGCGTGTTCACGATCTGGCCTGAATTGAGGCGGGCGAGACTTTCGAGGGTCGGCGCCTTGGTCAGTTCCGCGTTGTCGTGGCAGCTCGCGCAGCTCGCCTTGTAGACGGCTTCGCCCGGGTGGGGCTGAGGCGTTGTGGCTGCAACCGTCGTTGCGGCCTGTTGGGCGGGCGCGTCGCTTGTCGAACACCCGGCAAGGGCGAAGCCCGCAGCCATCGCGAAGATCGCAGCTACGCCAGGGCGCTTCGTTTCGGACCTCAGGGTGGATCGGTCACGCTGGTTATGTCGCCGCATCGTCGCTTCTCCTTCGTGTCTTTTCCCCGTCGTTTCGTGTCGGGGCGCCCGTATCTTCAGAAGTATAGTCAACCCTACCTGACGCAAACGTCAACTCATGCCCCTAGGTCAGCTCTTCAGACCCTGTTCACGTCAAGTTGAGCGGCTCAGTTTGGGGCCGGTCTGAATGCCAGGATCATGTTCCCGGCCTGCTGACCGAACATCCCGTATCCAGAGTTAACAAAAAGCAGTCCGTTTGAGGCCACAATCGAGGCTCCGTCGATTGCGCCCCCCTGACCGTTTATTCCGTTGGTGGCCGTGTAGGATTTCATCGTGCTTGTCTTCCAGATCGGCTCGCCGGTCTTTCGGTCCAGAACATAAAGATCGCCGTTGAGGGTTCCTGACACCAGCGTTTCGCCAATGACCGTGGGCGCGCCTGAGAAGGCTGCGCCACGTGCGCACACCCGTGCTTCGGCAGGCGACAGTCCGCCGCACTCTGGCGTCGGGGTGAATCTCCACTTGATGGCGCCTGTCTCCGCATCCACCGCATAGACGCCAGCTTTGATGCTTGGGTCGAGGGGCGGTTGTCCCGGAAGCGAGCGGCCCGGATTGCTGATCGGCGCGTAAATCGTATCGTCAGCGAATGCGATACCCCAGTGAATGCCGCCCAGCGGTCCGCCCGTTCCGATGTCTCGCTGAAAGATCACTTTTCCAGTGTCCGGCTCCAGCGCCCAGACGGTGCCGGATTTCTGTCCTGCGAACAGAACCTCCCGTCCGGATTTCAGCTTTCCGAGTATGACCGACGCTCCGAAGTCTACATCCCGGTAGACCGTGTCAGTTTCGCAGTTGAGCTTGTCCGGACCGGGGCGCGGTCCACATCCAGAAAGGAAGATATCGCGGTCGGTCGCCTGATGGCTCCAGACTTCGCGACCGGTGTCCAGATGAATGGCGATGATGGCGTTGGTGTTTCGGTGCGTCGGGGCGGAGTTTGCTTCGCCGGTTCCGAAGTAGACCAGTCGTCGCTTCTCATCCACGACCGGAGAGTTCCAGATGGGGGCGCCTGATGGGCCCCAGAGCATTTTTCCGTCTCCGCGGTCTCTGACAGGCATTGCATCTGACATCGTGTCGTAGCGCCATGTCTGCTCTCCCGTTTTTGCATCAAGGGACAGAACATAGCCATGATTGGTGCAGCAAAGCTCCTCATTGGCCGCTGCGACAGAGATCTCGTATTGTGCGACGGGCACGATGATCCGATCCCGCAACACTGTCGGCGTCCCGGTTGTCAGGGAAAAGCGGAAGCTGCCGACACCTTTTGTCCACACTGCCTTGCCTGTTCTTGCATCAACGGCATGAACAGTTGAATCGAGGCCGGAGAAGACCAAAAGGGGCGTCCCGTCTGCGATCACGCCATAGGCGGCGCTGGTTCGGAGGGGAGCTCCGCCGGGTGTCCGGTAAATCCACTGGATGCACGGCTGACGCCCGGAGATATCGATGGCGTACATCGCCGAGGCGTCCGCCACTGGCAGGAAAAGAGTATTTCCGACAATCGCGCCCTGCGATCTCATAGTGGTGGCGTCCGGGATGGCGAGCGACCATGCGAGCTCCAGATTGGCGAGCTGAGAACGCGACAATCCCGCCTGCGCTTCTGTGAGGGAGCGAGTGTTCGATCTGTCGAAGCCGAAGGTCGATACTTTCGCGCCGCCGTCGAGAGAAATCTTCCTGCGTCCGGACGGGCACATCATCGACTGAGTCCAGCCGTCGCCCGCCGACGCGCTTCGACCAATCAGATAGTTGATGAGGGTCGCACGCTTGTCGTCACTCAGGGCCTGTCCCTGAACCTGCATCTTTCCCATGGTGAGTGCGTAATTGATCAACTGGAAGCTCATCTTGCCCAGCGTTTCTCTGGACGGAGAGCGAGTGGCTTCTGCGTTATCATGGCATGCGGCGCAGTTCGTGTTGTAAATCGCCTCGCCCGGGTGAGGCGTGTCAGACAATGAAACTGAAACGGGTTCGGCTGGACGGGGGGCGGGTTCAGCCGCGGCCACCTGCGAGGGAGGGGCGCCTAGAGCAGCGCTATCGGGCGATTGGCAGGCTGAAAGGCTCAGAGCCGTAGCCGCCATCATGAGCGCACCAAGCGTCGATCGCGTCGCGGACATCGCCAATTCTGAAGCCATTCGTTCAACTCCCCGTGATGCCGCATTCGTTGCGGCCGTCCGATCTCTTTAATCGTGACATCGCCGAACCTGCCCTAATGAAGCGTCAATGGAAAGCTTTCTTGGTCAACCTGTCCTTCTTCTTTGCTGTTGATGGAGATATCTCTTCTGTATGTCGGACTGGATGATCATTGGGGCTGAGCACCGACTTCCGAGCGGGACGGCTATCGCCGCTCATCGCGTGCTCGCCGTGGCGGACGGTCTGGGGCGATGCGTCCGACAGTTCAACGGTCTGGCTTCGAGCCTTGATCCTGACGGTGGAGACTGGCGATGTAAGCCCATCGGTTTCCTGCCGTCGGACCGGCTGAGAATTTACGATACCGCCGATCACCCCTACACGGCTCTCGCAATCCATGGTGCGACGAGAGGCGGGTCTGGGCTTTTGGAGGTCGTCAAAAAGGGCGAGGCGGCGATCATCGCCGAGAAACTCGACACCTCCGCTCTGGAATCATTCATCTCGGCCGCAAGAGAGGCCATGAGGCGGATCAACTCCCGCAGCCCTGGTCCGGCCGGCGGAGGAGGGGCGCCCTATCCGTTTCTTGGGCTCGGTCTCAATTCCAATTCCGCTTTCGCAACCCTGGTGGCCGCGATGGGACTGCCTCTGCCGACGATCGGGCGAGGCGCCTGGCTGACCCCTGGAATGGGGCGACGGCTCCTCGAGGAGCACCAGATCAAAGACATTTCCGGCCGAGCCCGATCCCGCGCCGCCAGCGGCTCCGTCGATTCGCCTGCTGGCGGCGGTCGTATGTTCCCTGTCAGCTGATCCGGGGCTTTCTCTCCGAGTGTGGGGAGAACGGTTATGGCGATCTCAAGGGTCTGAGCAGTGGTTCTAAAACTAGTTCTGGTTCGAGGCGGGGGGGAGGCCCACCTCTGGGCTGTCCAGCTCGCGGGCGCGCCTGAAGCGTGGCTGGGGCTGCTCGCCACGCACCTGCTCTAACCAGAAGACGCCGTCAAAGGGTGTGCTGTTGCCCCGAGTTCCGGCGAAATCCACATCCCCGTCCCCATCCATGTCTCGGGGAATGAATTTGTCGAACATGCCGCGGACCCGCCGAGAGATATCATGCCGGACCCACGGGCTGTCGACCCTTCCGGGATTGGCGAACCACCCCAGGCGTCCGAGGGATCCGGAAACAGGCATACTCGTATCCGTTGCTCGATCGCCACGACTGTACCCCCCTGAGATCACGTCAGTATCGCCGTCGCCGTCTATATCAGCCAGGGATATGCCGGTCAGCGCATCCGGCCCGAAGTCTCCGATTGCGTGAAATCGCCAGCTATTCCGGATCGAAACCGGTTGTTCAAGCCAGCCCAGGCCCTTGTCAGTCGCCGCGACAATGTCGAGCCTGCCGTCATCGTTGAAGTCGGCGTAGTCGAGATTGAACCCTCCGGCACGGGCTCCGTCGATCGTGATCTCTTCACCCCTCAATTGTCCTTTGCCGTCAGTGTTTTCAAACAAAGTCAGACGGGCGCGTGTTCTCTCTCCGGCGATGACATCGATATCTCCGTCCTTGTCGATGTCGACCATCTGGGCGTTCTGGGGGATGATCGCGGTCATCAGAACTGTTTCTCGCCACGCGGCTCCGTCGAGAGGATCTTGCCCCGGCTTGAACACCGAAACCGGGGTCATCCTGTTCCATCCAGGGGGCGGCTCCTGAACGCCCTTGTTCGCGGCTGTCGCCTCTGGGCGGCCATCGCCGTCGAGGTCTCCGAGAAAGACACGAATGAAGGATCCGCGGTTCACCGTTTCTGCAAGAAGGGCCCGCCTCCACGGCGTCTTTCTGGCGTCACGGCCTGGGTTCTGGAGATAAAGAAGGTGGGCGAGCTCACTCGCAATCATAATGTCGGGATACCCATCGCCGTTCACGTCCGCCGCCGCAGCGTCCTCCGGAGCGCCTGCTTCAAGGCCCTCGACCAGGGTGACATTGACCCATCGGTCAGGATCCCCGGTTCCAAACGCGACGCGGACGAAACCGTCCGGTTCGCCGTCGTAAACGACATCCGATTCATGGACTGACACGATATCTTCAAATCCGTCGAGGTCGAGATCGACCATGATCAGGCCGTCGCCTCCTGATAAAGGCGTGCCGTCGGCGAGACGATCGTCGATGATGTGTTCTCTCCAGCTTATGAATCGTCCGTCCTCAGAATTCGCATCGGAATTCGCGTCCCCGATACCTTGACCCCAGGAAACCCCAGTCAGACTGGATACAAGGCCTGCGATGACGAGAGCTGTTCTCATGAGCGTCGGCCCCTCAACTGGACGGAAGTTCAGAATGCTTCATTTCTAGGGTCCGGGATGTCTGAGGCAAATGAAAAAGCCCGTTGGCTGATCACATCGCGTCTCAGTCCGCGGCGCTGGTTTGCGAAGCGTCGGCCGCCTTCACCAGCGGCGCGAGAAACGGCGTCAGGTCCTCGGCAATCGCCTCAACCCCCTCCGCGGTCGGATGAAGGCCGTCGTCCTGAAGAAGTTCAGGCCGGCCGGCCACCCGAGACAGAAGGTTGGGGAATAGAGGCGCTCCGTACGAGCGGGCCAGATCAGGATAGATTTCACCATAGGCGAAATCCTGTGAAACATCTGGGGATGGTTCAGATTTCTGCGGGGGCGTCAGTCCGACGAGCGCGGCCGGAATGCCGTCTTCTCTGGCGTTTTCCAATAGCTTGGCGATGTTCGAACGGGCCTTGTCCGGATCCAGTCCATTCAGAAAATCGTTCGCGCCGATTGCGATCACCAGCAGATCCGGGTTCAACGCCGCGACACTGAATTCATAGCGATTGAGGGCGTCGGTCGTGGTGTCCCCCGATACTCCGGCATTCACCATCGTGACTGACAGGCCCTGCTCTCGCAACCGACGTTCCAATGCAGAGGGAAGCGCCTCGTCCGGCGCAAGCCGATATCCTGCCGTCAGGCTGTCGCCGAGCATGACCACAGTGGTCGACCGTTGCGTGTCCTGGCCGACATCGGTCGCCGGGGAGCCGGGCGCATTGGATGGCTGAGACGGTATGTCACGATCGGAACCGGCAGGCGTGCATCCGATAATGAAAAGCAAAGCCGCTGCGATCAGCGCGTGTGAGCCGTTGGTCCTGCCGTCGTGATTTTTGAACATATCCTGGCCGTCCTCTGCCGATCAGGGCGCATCGAACCTGTCCGGGCCGCCCTGAGTGAGCCGATTAGTCCAGTCTATCGTAGAAATCTCGAAGAGTTATCAATAGTGACAGGTTTTCGTCGTTACGAGGTCGATTGTGGAAGCAGCCCTTGAGCTTAGCGACGTTCGTCTCACTCTTCCCGCGTCCTCAGGTCCGGTCGAGATTCTCAAAGGCGTCTCCTTCACTGTTGCACCCGCCGAATGCGTGGCGGTTATCGGGCCATCCGGATCCGGGAAATCCTCCCTCATTGGGGTTGCTTCCGGTATCGAGGCGGCCACCAGCGGCGAGGTTCGCCTTCTTGGCAAGTCGCTGACGGGTCTCGACGAAGACGCCCTTGCTCGTCTGCGGCGCGGACGGGTCAGTCTCGTGTTTCAGTCCTTTCATCTTCTGCAGACAATGTCGGCGCTCGACAATGTTCGCATTCCTCTCGAAATCGCCGGGCTTGAGGACGTCGACGAACTCGCCCGTTCCGCCCTTGCTGCGGTGGGCCTCGCGGGTCGAACCGATCATTATCCGGGGCAGCTGTCGGGAGGAGAAAGGCAAAGGGTAGCGGTCGCACGCGCACTGGCAAGCCGCCCGAGCCTGGTGTTTGCCGATGAACCGACTGGAAACCTGGACCGGGCGTCCGGACTGCTGGTCGCTGACATGCTGTTTTCGATCGCACGGGAGCGAGGCGCAAGCCTTGTGGTGGTGACCCACGATCTCGACCTTGCGAGGCGCGCTGACCGCATCATCGAAATGTCTGACGGCCTTATCGTATGAGCCAGCCTCCCAAAAAATCCATTTCTGCAGGCGTGTGGATAAAGATCGCTCTGCGCGAGCTGTCGGGCGGAGTTGGCGGTTTCTGGATTTATTTCGCCTGCCTCGCCCTGGGCGCCTGGGCGATCTCGGCGTCCGGGTCTGTCACGGAGACTTTTTCACGGGGACTTTCCGAACAGTCGCGAACCCTTCTCGGGGGGGATGCGCAGCTCGGATTTTCACAACGAGAGGCGAGCCAGGCTGAGCTTGACTGGATGGCGGCTCGCGGTCGCGTCTCCCAGATGGCGGACGTCGACATGATGGCGCGGTCCGGCGATGTGGTGCGGCAGGCGGATGTACGGGGCATCGACGGGGCCTATCCCCTTCTGGGGCGGGTCAGCCTGGCTCCGGATGTCGCGTTATCGCAAGTTGTCGGGTCGGCGGGCGGGATGAGGGGGCTGGCGGTTAGCCAGTCCTTTCTTGACGCCTTGGGATTGTCAGTCGGCGATACCGTCGAGCTGGGGGGGAATACGTTTCAGATTCGTGCGGTGATCTTGTCGCAGCCCGATCGTCTGGGGGTTCCTGGAGCCTTTCAGCCAAGCGTGCTGATGGCCGTCGAGGCGCTGCGGGAGGTGGGGGAGCTTGATCCCGGTCGTTTGTTCCGGACGTCTTATCGCCTTCTTCTTGAGCCGTCTTCCAGTCGCGACATTGAAGCCGAAATCGAAACGGACTGGCCTGATGTTGGGATACGATATCGCGGTCCGGACGACGCTGTCGACGGGCTGCGCGATCTTCTGGATATGCTCGATACGTTCATGACCGTCATTGGCATTGCGGCGCTTGTCGCCGGCGGCGTCGGCGTTGCGCAGGCTACCATCTCATTCCTCGAATCCCGAGTGGATTCCATAGCAGCGCTCAAGGCGCTTGGCGCAGATGCCGGCCATATCCGTGCAGCGTACGCCCTGCAGCTGGGAGCTTTAGCCATGCTCGGGTCCGGGGTCGGAACGCTGGCTGGCGCAGCTTCGCCCTGGGTTCTGACAGCTCTGGCTGGCGACAGAATACCTCTGCCGTCGAGTCTGGGGGTTTTTCCGTGGCCGTTGGCCAAGGGGTTCGTTCTGGGCGTGCTCGCTGCGATCGTCTTCGCCGCTCCCGCGCTTGGTCGCGCCCGCTCGACCCCGCCCGCCCGTCTCTTCAGGCGCGCAGGGGAGGGATTGTCCGGACCTGTGCCCACGCAGGAGCTCTTTGTCTCCGCATCGGCGGCGGCTGTGTTGACCCTTCTGGCCGTCCTGGGCTCCGTCAGGCCGCTTGTCACTCTGTCATTGCTGGCGGGCGCTGCGGGCGTTTATCTGATCATGGCGGGCGCGGCGCAGCTGATCCGGAGGCTGTCATTGCGCCTCGCAGGCCGATCCCGAGGATTTATGCGCCTTGTGCTGGCTAATCTGGGCGGACCCGGATCGCTTGCGCCGACCCTTGCGCCGGCTCTGGGGCTGGGATTGTCGCTCCTGACGCTGGTTGCCGTCGTTCAGACCAATCTGCTCGGTCAGATACGCGATACGGCCCCCGCCAACGCGCCGGCGTTGATCATTCGGCAGATTCCGCACGAGGATGTCGCCGCCTTTGATGACCTGATGAAGGCTGAGGGCGTTGATGTCGCGAATGGTCGAGTTTATCAGCGCGCTCCGTTCATCCTCGGGCGCGTCACGACGATCGATGGCGAAACGCTTCAAGAGGAAGCTGTCGCCCCTGAAGAGCGTTGGGTTGTTCGAGGTGAAACCGCCATGAGTTTCATGGCGGCGCCGCCGCAGGATCTTCGCCTCAAGTCAGGCGCCTGGTGGAAGGAAGACTATTCGGGGCCTCTTCTGGTGTCCGTCGAGGAGGGGGCGGCTCAAGGACTGAGCCTGACAGTCGGGGATCGGATCGGCTTCCGGATCTTCGGTCGAGATCTCGAGGCGAAGGTCGCCTCCATCCGGAAGGTCGATTGGGGAGGGTTCGGCGCCAATATGGCCTTTATACTTTCTCCGGGGGTGCTTGAGGCGGCTCGGCCCTTCCACACCGCGATCGTCAGACTGGACCCATCACGCGAGACCGAGGTCATGACCGCTATCGCTGATCGGTGGCCGGGGGTGCTGGTCTTCCAGTTAAGGCGAACGCTTGAGACGGCAGCGGACCTTTTTGACGAGGTCTCATTGATCGTGACGGTTCTCGCCAGCGTCGTCACCCTGGCTGGAGTGCTGGTTCTGTTTGGGGCGTTTGCAGCGGCGGCGCGACGGCGTCGGCAGGATTCCGCCCTTCTCAAAACTTTTGGGGCGTCTCGCGGTGCGATATTGGGGCTCTATGCGGTCGAGTTTGCGCTGGCGGGGAGCGTCGCCGTGGCGCTTGGGGCCGGTCTGGGGATCGCGGCTTCTCACCCGATTGTGATAAACGTGTTCGAGGCTCAGTGGCGCTTCGCGTGGGGGCCAGTCCTGGTTGTTTCTTCGATTTCCGTGGCTTCCGCGGCTTTGGGTGGCCTAGCGGTCGGTTGGGCGACTTTGTCCCATCGGCCCGCTCACGTCTTGCGCTCAGCCTGAAGGTCGGTATGTTCCTTACCGCAGCGTCGGCCCTTCGCGCTTCATCCCGTTCGTATCGCTCGCCGCCAAGCAAATCAGAAGGCGGCAGCGGTAGGTCCTAGAACGGGGACAGGTCATAAGTGTTGGGCGTACGGGGAGGAGTTATGAAGAAGCTTGTTTCTACACTGGTTCTGGGAGTCGCGCTGGCGGGGTGTCAGACCGCGCCGACTGAAGGAGCGGCCACTCAGGCTGCTGCAGCTCCCGCTGCAGCTGCGGCGTATGTCGCCCCCAGGGGGCCTGACGGCAAGCACCCGGACCTGAACGGGGTCTGGCAGGTGCTCAACACCGCTAATTTCAATATTGAGGCTCATCCTGCGAGCGCGGCCATGCAGCTGCGCCCTGGTCCCTATGTTCCGGTTCCTGACGCCCGCGTCGTGGCTTTGGGCGCCGTCGGGGCGGTCCCGGCCGGCGTTGGCATCGTTCAGGGCGACGGGAAGATCCCGTATACCGCCGAGGCTCTGGCTCTGCGTGATGAAAACAAGGCCGACTGGATCAATCGCGATCCTGAAATCAAGTGCTACCTTCCGGGCGTTCCGCGCGCCAATTACATGCCCTACCCCTTCCAGATCTTCCATTCTGATAAGGCTGTGTTCTTCGCCTACGAATATGCGGGCGCTGTTCGGAACGTCTTCCTGGATGATCCGGGTGAGGCTCCGATCGACAGCTGGATGGGGCAGTCTTTCGGTCGCTGGGAAGGCGATACGTTTGTTGTCGAAGTGACCGGACTGTTGTCGGACACCTGGCTGGACCGGGCGGGCAACCATCATGGTTCGACCACAAAAGTGGTGGAACGCTACACGCCTACCAGCGCGAATACGATGCGGTACGAGGCGACCATCGAGGATCCGGAAACCTACACGAAGCCCTGGAAAATCGCCTATAATCTCTATCGTCGTGTGGGAGAAGACGCCCAGCTTCAGCAGTTCAAGTGCGTCGAGTTCGTTGAGGAACTGATGTACGGGCACCTGCGGGCGAGCCCTCTTCCCGGGCCTGCGCTCGAAAAGAGCAAGCAGCCGCTTGAATAACGAGGCGATCCGCCAGGTCGGGTAACCGGCCTGGCGGTTTTGCTTGGAACCCGTCGACTTGACGAAGTCGTGACCTTCCTGACTGTTTTTTGCGGATCGAAGGAAGTCTGGGGCTCGGCTAGTCTGATACTTGGAAGAGCGCCATCTCAGGCACTCAACCGGGCGGGACAAAGACTGAAGTTTGATGAGGTGGTCTACTTGATATCGGGATCTCTTGATTATTAAGTAGCAGGAAAAGGCCTCCCGGCATTCGGGTTTGAACCCGGGTAGGGAGAGGTCGGCAATCAGCGGCGTCAGAGGGGCACCCCTGGCGAGTGCAGGAGGAAGTCAGATGAACAAGAAAATGCGTTTCGCCTTGATGGCGGCGGTTCTTCCCCTGGTGGGGGCAGTGGGCGTGGGGTCTGCAGCGTATGCGCACCATGCCTTCGCGGCGGAGTTCGATGCGAACGCTCCGGTGCTTCTCAAGGGAAAAGTGGTGACCGTTGAGTGGGTTAATCCGCATACCTGGATCCACATCAACGTTCCGAATACAGACGCAAAGGGCAAGGCTGCTCAGGGAACGATGTTCAACTGGGCTGTGGAGGGCGGCACGCCTAACACTCTCCTGCGGACCGGCATCAACAAGTCCTCGCTGCCTGTCGGAACTGAAGTCGTTGTGCGCGGTTATCAGTCCAAGGACGCTCTTTGCGAGACCCACGCCAAGACGAAAGTGAAGACCTGCAAGGCCAATGGGCGAGACGTGACGTTCCCCAACGGCTGTAAGCTCTTCGTCGGCTCGTCGGGAACTGGCGCTCCGCGCGATGGTTCTGACTCCTCTGAAGGCGGTCAGGCCTCCAAGTGCGCGGCTGGCGCGGCCTGAGGTCTTTGACCTCATCAGGTCCAGTGACTGTGGAACAGGACCGCCGCCTGCAGGATTGCAGGCGGCGGTTTTTTTTAAAGGGTTCGGGGTTCCTTCAGACACCGGAGCCTTACGATCGCTAAGGGTCGAAGTATCCGCGCGATCAGGGGAGGAGCGCCTATCATGATCAAGATGCTGCGAACCGGGGCGGTAGCTCGGGCAATGACTGCTTTAGCGTGTCTGATGAGCGTTGCTACGGGGGGGCTTTCCTCCCATGCGCAGGGTGCTTCCTCATGGACGGCGCCTCGAACGCCCGATGGCCGCCCAGATCTTCAAGGGGTATGGACCAATACCTCGCTCACAACCCTTGAAAGGGGCTCTCAGTTCAAGGGGGCGACGCTCACCCCCGAAGAGGCGGACTCCATCGCCAGGCGCACGGCCGAGAGAACCGCGGCCGGAGCGCGGCCGACCGATCCGACAACCGGGGCTCCGCCTAAAGGACGGGATGTGGGCGGTTACAACAATGTCTACATCGACAGCGGATCCAGAATGGCTGTTGTTAAAGGCGAAATCCGGACATCGTGGGTGGTCGATCCGCCCGATGGGCGTCTCCCTTACACCCCGGAGGGGCGGGCGATCTATGAGGCGGATCTTACGAGACGTCGCACCACGTTCGACGGGCCGGAAATCCGTCCTCTCGGAGAACGGTGCGTTGTCGGTTTTGGTTCTACCGGCGGTCCTCCGATGATGAACGTCCTTTACAATAACCACTACCAGATCGTTCAGACGCCTGACCATGTGGTGATCCTCGTGGAGATGAATCACGACGCGAGGGTGATCCCTATAGGTCGCGCCCATCGCAGTGATGCAATCCGGCCGTGGATGGGAGACTCCATAGGGTGGTGGGAGGGGGAGACCCTCGTGGTCGAGACGGTGAACATGCATCCTCAGGAGAGTCTTCGCACCAACACGGGGATCACGTTTTATATCTCTCCGGACGCTCGGATTACCGAGCGTTTTACGCGCGTGGCGGACGGAGAGATCCTTTATGAGTTCTCTGTCGACGATCCTAAGATCTTCTCTCGCGTCTGGCGGGCTGAGATGGTCATGACCCGAGCCTCGGGAGCGGTTTACGAGTACGCCTGCCATGAAGGGAACTATTCTCTTCCGGGAATTCTGGCGGGTGCGCGAGCCGACGAACGGCGAGGCGTTCTAACCCGGGTCGACAGCGATGGAGAGTAACGCTTTCAGGTGTCGCTGATGCCGATTGTTCGGGGCTGTATCGAGACGAGGATGAGGAGAGAGAGAATGAAGATGAATCTATTTGGGTGCGTTCTGACGGGCCTTGCCTTCTCTGTTTGTCTCGGCAGCGTTCAGGCTCAGGCCACATATGCGCCTCCCCGCACCCCTGATGGGCGTCCGGATCTTCAAGGCGTCTGGACCAACGCCAGCCTCACGCCGCTTGAGCGGCCGCGCTCGGTCAAGGGTCCCGTTATCTCTGAAGAACAGGCCCTTCGGGCTGAAGGGCAACGCGCACGGATGATGGCTGCCCAGAACAGCGCCACTAATCCCACAGACGGCGCGCCTCGGGCTGGGCAGGATGTCGGTGGTTATAATGCGTTCTGGATCGACCCCGGTACGACCTACGGACTTGTGAAGGGTGAGCGTCGCACCTCGTGGATCGTCGAGCCTCAGGATGGACGCATCCCTTACTCAGAAACTGGTCGCAAGACCTACGATGCGCGGCTGGCACGGGTGCGGGGAACGTTCGATGGTCCCGAGATCCGACCACAAGGCGAACGCTGCATTGTCGGATTCGGTTCAACCGGTGGGCCGCCAATGGTCAACGTCCTTTATAACAATCACTATCAGATTGTTCAGACGCCCGATCATGTCGTCATCATGGTCGAGATGAACCACGACGCGAGGGTCATTCCCATCAACGGCAAGCACGCGCCGGACTCGTTTCGGAAGTGGCTTGGAGACTCCATCGGTTGGTGGGAGGGCGATACTCTCGTCGTCGAGACGGTCAACTTTCATCCCGATATCGCTCTTCGACCGAACATGGATCAGTCGTTTTTTCTCGGAGACCGGGCCAAGGTTGTTGAACGTTTTACGCGCGTTGCCGAAGGAACGATCCATTACGAGTTTACTGTCGAGGATCCGACCGCTTTCACGCAACCGTGGCGAGCCGAGATGTCTCTCAACGCAACTCCGGCCAAGATCTATGAGTATGCCTGTCATGAAGGCAATTACTCGCTTCCCGGCATCCTCGCAGGGGCCCGGCAGGACGAGCGCCTGGGACGAAAAACTGTTGTCGCGGGTGATGCGGAATAGCATCCCAGACATCCATACGTGGTCGTCAAAAAAGCCCCTCCCGGTTCACCGGGAGGGGCTTCTTGCTGGGAAGAAAAGTGAGTTCGTTCAGCTCAGACCGATCCACCTGCCTGCAGCTGCGATCGTGACCCAGGACAGGATCGAGAACAGAGCTACGAGCTTTACGACCGGCGAAGTCTCCGTCGAGCGGGATGTGAAGATTTCAAATCCCAGAAGTCCGACGAGAATGACGGCGGCTGCCCTGACAAACCAGATATTGATCTGAGTGACGGTCTCATAATTGTCCCAGACGTTCCAGACACCATAGGTCAGAATCCAGCCGACAAGTACGAGGCAGGCGAGGGAGGCTGCAGCGATGATCTTAGGCGTCTTCGTTCCGAAGGCGAAGAGTATTGCGTAGCCTGCGCAGACGAGATGCACCGTGCCAGGGTTCGCGCCGTTCGCCGCGCCGAAAACACCGATCGAAGCAAGCCAAAGCACGAAAGCTATGACAGCTGCGACTTTGGTCCCGGTGGAGATTGCGCCTTCAGATCGGGCGATCGCATTGGTTACGCCGAAGGAGAAGATAAGGCCTCCGGCAAGGCTGATCATTTTCACGAAGAAGGCCGGGCTGGTGTAGAGTTTTTCGGCGTTCGACATGCCGATGGCGACGCCCGTCAGAAGAACTCCTCCGACGCCGACCCAGAGCCAGAGACGCAGGTTCTTCTCGACGACAGACACCGGTTCGCTCGTCAGACCGATACCCAGAAGCCTGAAATTGAGAAGTATGACGCAGCCTCCGAGGAGGCCCAGCGTCAACAAGTGCACGGCCTCAATCGCTGCAAACATCCAGATTGATGGTTTGATGACTGACGCCGGCCAGACGCCGGCGAGGTTCTGAACCCAGGGTTCGAGATTGGGAAAAAGCGTATAGAAATCCATGGTTCAATTCCCCTCTTCCGAAGCTGCGGCGGGCGCGTTTTCGGCATCCTCCTCAGTGGATGGAGCCTCCGCTTCGAGAGGCGCGCTCTCAATTGGCCCTTCTTCGAGAATGGCGTCTGCGCGGACAATCCCAGATGACGTTGTTGCGCACTCCGCGAAAACGTTCACGAAAGCCGGCTGAGGCTTGCCGCACTCGAACCAGTTGTAGGCGATAAAGCGTCCAAAGATGATGATGAGAATCCACGATGTCATCGAAATGACCGCAGACAATTTCACGGGTAGGGGAGGGTTGGGATTAGCGTCCCATTCTTCCTGGTTCTTCTGAACCTTATGGTGAAACCAGAAGATGTTGATCGAGGCGATGATGAGGAAGATGATTTTCGCCCTGAACCACACGTTGTGATAGTAGTCCATCGGCTTGGCAAGGAAGAGGATGAAGCCCGTAATGAGCATCGCGGCGAAGCCGACCGCAGTGTAGGGCAGGACCTTTTCGTTGATCTTGGAGAACGGGACGTTTTTGAACGCCACCCCAAGCATTCTCAGGTCGACAATCCAGATCGTTCCGGCAAACAGCATGAGGGTCAGAACATGCGTTCCCTCAAGGATCGACCAGAGATTGAATGATCCGAGAAACTGCTGACTCCAGGAGGCTCCCTGATCGGGGTCGAAGCCGAGGTCCTCCTGCAGCCATCTGAAAAATTCGTGGAACACGTCTACAAGCCTCCCCTGCGGCGCTGCGGCAATTGTTTACCCGTCAGCTTCATTCGTATCGTAACGGTAAGCCCCCCTAGAACGCTGGGGCAATGCGACAGGATCGCCCCAGAATTCAACCGGATAGAGGGTCTCCTGTCGTTGGTTTCCCCTCAGCGTTGCGGCCCGCTCATCGGTTCTTCACCGAGAATGTATTCCTGGTGGCAGTCCCGACAGGCGACGTACATCGCGCCGCCAGCGTCAAAAAAAGCCTGTTTGTCCCGTGCTTCTGCTGCTTTCATGGCCTCCAGAGAGGCTTTGTGAAGGGCGTGCGCGTGATCGGTCCAATGCTCATCGTCCACCCGCCGGCCCGGCAGGAGGAGAAGGTTCGCGGTTTCCGCAACTGTCGCCGCGGAGTTCTCGGCAGCCAGCCAGCCTGCTTCGGTCGTCGGGAAGAGCTCTCTTTCTCCCTTATCGTCAACAACCCAGCCCTGGTTTAGCCAGACCCCATCGGCTGCGTGGTCCAGAACGTGCGCCATAAGCTCAGCCATCGACAGCTCAGTGCGGTAGGCGCCTTCAGCCCCAGCCGCCGGCGCAGTGTCTTCTTTCTGCGGTTCAGTCGACGGAGCACATCCGCTGAGAGCGCCCCCGATCAACGCCGACGCCAGCAGTGCGACCCTCGTTCGGCCTTTTATCATGGTGTTTTTCCCATTCTGATCGCCGGATCGGCGAGCCTATCGGCTAAAATCGAGCCTCATCGCTCTCCCTGACGACATTTCGCTTTCTGGAAGGCTAATCCTCTTGTCGACAGGCGCAAGAGCGCTTCTTTTCCGTCACAGGGACTTGACCAGATCTCACCGTCTTGAAGAGCACGCTGGGTCCTCGGTGCGGTCCATGTCCGCTGACACTTGCAATATCCGGTGCTCGCCGCTCGGGGGCGGAGCGCTCTTGATCCAGATCACGGTTCCATCAGCCATGCTCACTCGGCCTCCGCTTCGGTCCTAGCCTGTCTTCTCCCGTTTGCGTTCAACTGGCGAGGCGCTTCGAGATGGACTATCAGGGTGGGGCGAGTCTTTGTCGCCGACGCGAATAAGAGAATCAGGGAGAGACACCATGGCGGGGAACCGAATGATCAGACAGCTTCTGACAGGAGGAACGGCGTTCGTTATCGCGCTCTCATTCTCCGGTTGCGCGTTGACCTCTGTTCAGCCTGGGCTCAATCCTGCTCAGTCGTCGATTGTCAATGGCGATCCGGCCGCATTGGGGTTCGACCCCGCCAAGCTTGGTCAGATCACGACTGCTCTTGAAGGCGATGTGGCGAGCGGCAAGATTCCCGGCGCGTACCTTCTCGTCGGGCGAAACGGGCAAGTCGCGTACCAGAAAGGCTTCGGCGTCCAGGGGCCCGGGCAGACCACCCCGATGACTGAGGAGACTATTTTTCGCATCTTCTCGATGACCAAGCCGATCGTCAGCGTGACGGCCATGACGCTGGTTGAGGAAGGCAAGCTCAGCGTCGATGATCCGGTCTCGAAGTATCTTCCTGAATTTTCGAACTTGCGCGTTCGTCAGGCCGACGGATCCGAACGTCCGTCCACCTCGCCGATGCTCGTTCGTCATCTGATGAGCCATACTTCGGGTCTGATTTATGGCTTTATCGAGCCGGCATCGGCCCTGGGCAAGGCTTATGCGGCGGGTGGCGAGAACCGATCGGATCTTTCCCCGCGGGATTACGCCAAATTGATCGGGGCGCTGCCGCTGAAGGCGGATCCGGGAGTTGCGTGGAACTACTCCCGTTCGACCGATATCCTCGGCGCGGTGATTGAGGTTGCGAGCGGTCAATCGCTTGATGTCGCGATACGCGAGCGCGTGACGGGGCCATTGGGCATGACGGATACGGCTTTCTTTCAGCCCGAAGCCAACCGCGCTCGTTTCGCAGAGTCGAAGACCAAGGACGGCTTATACTACGATTATGCCGCTGCGACCCCCTTCCTGTCCGGCGGCGGCGGTCTCTCGTCGACCGCTGAGGATTATCTCCGCTTTACTCTGATGCTTGCCGGAGATGGCGAGTACCAGGGTGTGCGCATCATTAAGCCGGAGACGCTGGCCGCCATGCGTGTGGATCAGACAGACCCAGCGATACGCGGAAAGGGACTTTTCTTCCCGGGTCCCGGAATGGGCTTTGGGCTCGGCTTCAGCCTTGTGCTTGATGACACCCGACAGCGTCCCGGAAATGGAACGTTTTCCTGGAACGGTATCGCCGGGACTGAATTCTGGGTCGATCCCAAGAACGATCTCTTCATGATTTTCCTTATTCAGGATCGTGCTTTGCTGGCGGAGTACCAGCGCAAGAACAGGGCATGGATTTATGACGCTCTGAAGAAATAGACGGCCGCTTAAATCGATCGGTCAGGCGGGCGCGGGGTCGGTTGTCGATCCTGCGCCCGCTGTCTTCTGGCGGGCCAGAGAAGCTTTCTCCCGGCCGACTTTGTTCGGGTAAATCGTCATGGCGCAACGTCCCCATCGTTTGAGAGTGATTTCAGCGATCGTCGCTGCGAACCTTTTCGGCCTTGGCGCCTGCGTCTCGACGTCGCCCGGCGGCTTTGGCGCGGTTTGCTCCAGCGATGGGGTTGAGGTCGATATGGACTTCCCAGGCGCAGGACTTCATGACTGTCGGCAGGGTGGGGATGGCGATTTCCGTCTACGGATCGTTCATGAGCCGTCTGACTCTGGGGATATCAATCCAAGCCCGTGGTTCGCCTTTCGTATCACGAGCGATACACCCCGCAGCCTGAATGTGACGCTGGATTACAGAGGGCAGGCCCATCGCTATCCGCCCTGGGTAAAGGTTGGGCCCAAGCCCTGGGAGCGTCTCAGCGCCGATAAGGTGGTCCTGTCAGATGATCGCAGTCAGGCGAAACTTTCGGTCAGCGTCGGCGAGGGAGAGACCTTCGTTGCGGCTCAGCCTGTCTCATCCGCCGAGGATGGGCTGGCGTTCGTTCGTAAGATCCTCGCGGGGCATACGTCACGTGAAGTCCGCTATGGATTGTCCCGCGAGGGGCGCCCGTTGGTGGGTTTCGTCTTTGGGAATGAGAATGCGGAGCTGTCGGTCGTCGCCGTCACTCGCCAGCATCCGCCTGAGACGACCGGGCAAGATGCGTTTCAGGCCTTCATCGCGCGTCTGGCCTCCGCCAATGACCTGTCTGCAGACGCGTTTCGACGGCGTTACAGGATTATTCTTGCGCCGATGCCTAATCCCGATGGTGTCGATGGAGGGCACTGGAGGCTCAATTCGGGAGGCATTGATCTCAATCGCGATTGGGGTCGTTTCTCCCAACCCGAGACGGCCTCTCTGGCGTCCTGGATACTTCAGGAGACGGGCGGAAGGCCTGTCGCAGCCTTTATTGATTTCCATTCCACGAATCGAACAGTCGTCTATGCGCCGCCTGTCGATGCGCCTTCCAAGTTTATCGGATTGCTGGCTCACATGAAGATGCGGTTTGATGCGGACGTCCAGCCCCCGCCGGCGTGGAGCTATTCTCACAATCCAGAGGGTGGAACCTCGAAGGCCTGGGCGCTTGACGTTCTCAAGGCGCCCGGCATCACATTGGAGCTATGGGATCAGATTTCCCCGGACGTCGCACGCTCCGTCGGCTCGGTAGCCGCTGAGGCTGTCATGTCCTATTCCGCGCCGTGATTGAGTCCGGAAGCGGCTGCGTCCCGGCGTTGGGCCGTGACGCAGCCGTTCAACGTTATTTCCCGCCGAGCTGAGCGACAATGAAGTTTTCGGCGGCCTTTAGTCCTGCCTCCGCCGGCCAATGCGTCGTTCCCTGGAAGACTTCGAGAGCGGGCTCATAGCCTGCCGTTTTCATGGTGGCGATGCCTGCATCTATCCTCTCGCGTTTCACGGTTGGATCCCCTTCGTTCCAGGCGATGAACACATTCGATGCCGGGGCCGCGCCCTCCTTGTTGCAGGCAACTGGGACTACGCCAGCCAGAGAGACAATCGCTTTCACGTCGGGGCCGCCGCATGTCCCTGCCATGACCGCAACACCTCCTCCCTGACTGAAACCGACCGTCACGATATTCTGAGCTGAGACATTGTAGGTCTTGCTGAGAGAGGCGACGAGAGCGGCGGAGGTCTCCTGAGCAGACTGGCGCGTTGCTGCGGCCTTCTCTCCTGCGAAATCATACCAGCTGAAGCCGTTTCCTTGAGTGAGCGGCGCATTGTTGAATACGAATGCAGCATTCGGAAGACGCGCTGCGAGTGCAGCGGCCAAGGGCTTCATGGCTTCGCCTTTCTGGCCGTATCCGTGGAAGAAGACTACAAGCTGCGCCGGGGCCTTGCCGGAGGCGGGATCCAGACCCTGCTGGTTGAGGCTGGCGAGTGTCTGGCCGGATGCGGCGCCGGCGCCCAAGGTTATGACAGTCGCTGCGGTCAAAAGAAGTCGCTTCATGTGTGGTCTCCTCTTTGATTATGAGTTGCAGCAAAGGTACCGAGCTCCCGATCGCACGTCCACCAGCATCCTGCGGGTTCCGGAGGCGTTAAGCGGGGTCGCGGTCAGTTGCTTTTTTCAGTGATGTAGATCGGATTTCCGATCAGGATCAAATCGCCATCGGCAGAGCGGATGTTCACTCTGATCCAACCCCTTGCAGCGCCGCCCTTCAAGCTTATCCTTGCTGTATTCGCGATCCCTTCGGTTACTGTCACATCGAGGCCGCCGCTGATAAATTCCGCCTGTCCGGTTTCCATGCCCTCAAAGGTCGCCGCAGCGACTGCAGTTTCTCCGGGCGCGAGGATCGCTTCCTGACCCATCTCTGAACGACCGAAGGAGCTGCTTACAGTCAGGCTCAGGGCCTTTTCAGGGCCGGGCTTCAGATCGATGAATACGCGGCCAGACGTGATCCCTTCAAGCAGCCCTCTTTGGGTGAGGCTATTCATCCAAACATAGGTGGTCGGGACGCCGACGGGCGACTGCTTCAGTCCCAAGGTGTCTGTCGGGTCATGATTGTCGCTGCCGCCGATCGCTGTAACCCGATGGCCCTCTTCCAGAAGCGCTGTCCAGAATGGGATACCGGACATCGCCCCTTCCGCACCTCCCAAACGAAGACTGCCCCCGTTCACCACTTCGATGGCTGACACCCGTGTCCAGGGTGTTGATTCAAGAGTCCATCCGCAACCCATGCATGCTTCGCCTGAGGGTTGTCGGGGATGGTTGATTGACAGAAGCGCTCCCTGATTTTCAGTCGCGTCGAGAAGCGCCCCGATGTCCTTTAGTCCTTGATGCCCGAGCTGAAAGGGGATCGGGGCCTGGAGGCCCAGCGCGTTCGCATGGCCGAAAAATGTTGTTATCTCCATCCCCGGAACAATCAGCAGATCCGGGAAGGCGGGCTGGAGCTCGCTTATAAAGGGCCCCTGAGACAGCGTGTTGTGGTCGGTTATGGCGATGAAATCGAGTCTCGCCGCCGCAGCCGCCTCGACTGTCTTGTGAACGGGGCAGGGGATCCGCAAACCATGGACGTTGGCGCAGCTTCCATCGCTATGACCTGTGTGCATGTGGAGATCGCCGCGCCGCCAGCGACCCTTCTCCTCCGTCGAATCGTCTGAGTTGAGCTGTTTGGCGCCGATCTGCGCGGCTGAGTGAAAGGCGATCCTCACCACCACTTCTGACGTTTCTCGTTCGCGGATGTTGGGAATTCCGAGGATCACCGACCAGCGGCCTGGCGTCAGTGGGCCGGCGCGATAAGAGGGCGTCGCAAACGTTTCGGCGATTTCGATCGTCTGCTTGGCCCCTCCGCTCCATCCTCTGACGCCTTGTGGGTCGCGGACCCCCAAATCGACAACTGTCTTCTTGTCTCGACCCGAATAGGTCAGGACCAAGGTCATCCTTTGGACCCCCGATGGAACCGTGAAAGGCAGCTCCCGATAGGTCTGATGGTCGTCACGAGTCAGGGAGGCCGAAAGAACGATCTCATTGCTCCCGTCAGAAGTGGGAGCCTCGTTCGGCGGCGACGGAAGAGGAGACACGCACCCGACCAGAATCACGACGACCGCCGCCAGCGCTCCCAGTCTCATGATCCGTAATCCTTCAAACCGGCATAAGCGCTGTTCGCTGCCGTTACGCACTCTCTTGCGAACTGTGCATTGGCTCTCTACCAGCCGCAGGCGCGATCCTTGTTCTGGTCTTTCAGCCATCCCATGAGAGGGTCGAAGTATTCGACCATCGCTGATGCGTCCATCTCCCGGCCGCCCGTGAATAGTTGAAGTGTATCCGGCCAGGGCTGAGAGGCGCCCGCCGTCATCATCGCGTTGAACTTTTCTCCAACGGCCTTATTGCCGTAAATCGAGCATCGATGAAGGGGACCAGTCCATCCGGCCTGTTCGCAGGCGGCCTTGTGGAACTGGAACTGCATGACGAAGGACAGGAAATAGCGCAGATACGGTGTGTTTCCTGGAATATGGTATTTTGCACCAGGATCGAACGCATTTTCCGGTCTTGGGCCCGGAGGTGCGATGCCCTGATAACGCTTAGCGAGCTCCCACCAGGCCGCGTTGTATGTCTCGGGGGTCGTTTCCCCGCGAAACACTCCCCAACGCCATTTGTCGACCATCAGGCCGAATGGCAGAAATGCAATTTTCTCAAGCGCCCGGTCCATCAGAAGGCCTAGATCGGCTTCCGGTGAGGGGAGCGTGTCAATCAGTCCGATCTGCTTGAGATACTCCGGGGTGATCGACAGAGCCACGAAGTCGCCGATGGCTTCATGGAAACCATCGTGCGCCCCTGTCCTGAACAGGATGTCCTGCTTGTTGTAGGCGCGTTGATAGTAATTGTGGCCCAGCTCGTGATGAACAGTCTGGAAGTCCTCCGCATTCACTTCCGTGCACATCTTGATGCGAATGTCGTCGACATTGTCGAGGTCCCAGGCGGAGGCATGGCATACCACCTCCCTGTCCTTGGGGCGGGTGATCATCGAGCGCTCCCAGAATGTCGCGGGAAGCGGGTCGAAACCCAGAGATGAGAAGAAAGCTTCTCCGGCTTTCACCATGCGAACAGGATCATACTTCTTCTGTTTAAGGGCCTCTGTGAGGTCGTATCCCGGGTCAGCCGCCCTGGGCGCCACTAATGGATAGAGCGTGCTCCATTGCTGAGCCCACATGTTGCCGAGAAGGTCGGCTCTGATGGGGCCGGACGTCGACTGAACTGCGTCTCCATATTGATCGTGAAGCTGAGCTCGGACGTGGCAATGCAATTCCCGGTACAGAGGCTCAACCTGACCCCAGAGGCGATCGGCTTCCTCCTGCATTGCTTCGGGGGCCATGTCGTAGTTCGAAAGCCACATATCCGCGAGGTTGCTGAAGCCTAACTCACGCGCGCCTTCGTTGGCTATCTCGACCATGCGCGCATAGTCCCCCGCCATTGAGGGGGAAACCGTTCTCCAGCCCTCCCATGCTTCCTTTAGTTCATTGGGGTCGCGGGACTGTTCGATGATCGTCGACAACTCATCGAGATTGAGCGCTTTGCCCTTCATCTCGTACTTGCCGGTCGAATAGGTGCTGGACAAGCGGGTCGTGATTTCGGCCAGCTCAGCTGCCGCTCCCTCACGCGACGGGGCGGGCATAACGATGCCCGATCGAAGGAAGGCCATCTTCCGGGCCTGCTCAGGCGGAAGGTCTAAACCCTCGAACGCTTTTGTTTCATTCGCGAGGCGTACGACGAGCTCGGTCCCAATTGCGCTTGCCCGAGAGAGAAGCCAGTCCGTGTCGTAACTGATGTTCGTCTGTTGAGCCCATTCTGTTCGAGCGGCGAACTCGCTGTGCTCGGCGAGCTCCTGCTCCGCAGCTTCCAGAAAAATCGCCGCGTCGGCTGCAGACTTCGCCTTCGCGCCGTCATCACAGCCTGCAAGGAGCATACAAATAGCGGACACGCCGCAAGCCAGGAAGCCCTTCATGGTCACCCCTCAGTCGAGAACGCGGACAGGCGCGGATGCGCTGACCTTAGTTCTTCTGATAAAGGGGTCAACATGACCGGAGGAGAGATACAGGCCTCCAATGAAGTCGACCGTCGAGACCTTCCCCGGCTTCAGCGGTCTTTTAGCTTCCCTCCGCCGTGTCCGCCTGCGTCGCGACGGGTGTGGTCTTGGAAGGGTCGCCCCCGAGAGCCTGATGAAGAACAATCCACTGATCGATACGAGCGCGTCTGTTTGAGATGAGAATAGATTCCTGAAGGTCTGCTCGCTCGCGGACGTTGATCAGGTCAAGAAGGTTCTGGCTGCCTTCATTGTATCTGAGTTCGCTAAGTCGAACCGTCTCTCGCGCCGCATCGGAAGCGGTCTGGAGACTCTTTGAACGCGACTGGAGGGTGTTAAACTGATCGACAGCATTGACGATCGATCCGTAGGCATCGATCACGGTTTGTCCGTATCGCTGAAGCGCAGCGCGCTTAGAGGCTTCGGCGGCTTCGATACGGCCCGATATCGCGCCGCCGTCGAAGATTGATTGCGCCAGAGACAGCCCAAGCGTCATTGCAAGATTGTCAAAATCGAAGAGGTTCTCTGTCGTATCGATGGTGCGGTTCGCAAGACCGAGGCCGACGCTTGCATCGAGCTGAGGCCAGCGAGACAGCTTGGCCACCTGTGTGTTGGCGAAGGCCTGAATGAGATTGAACTCAGCCGCCACAACATCAGGACGTGATCTGATGGTCAGCTCCGTCATACCCAGAGGCGGCGCCTTGGGAGGCTCGGGTAGCGCGGCGCCGATCTTCAGGGCGTTGGTCGGAAAACGTCCAAGGAGGATCTCCAGCGCTCTTATCGCAGTTCTCACCGACGCTTCAGATGCGATCACATTGTCTTCGCTTGAGGCAAGGGTGGATTGCCCAAGGACCAGCTCGTCTCGCGCTGCGGATCCCGCATCGAATCGTGTCTGTGTGATACGGTAGGTGTCTACGGCCCGTGCGAGGGCCCGACGATCCAGCTCCAGCTGAAGCTGTTGTTCAATCACCGCGAAATATGCCCGCGCCACCTGCGCCCCAAGCTGTCGGCGAGCAAGCTCGTAGGTGGCTTCTGTCGAGCGCAGGCCCGCTGTCGACGCCTGAATTGACGCAGACAAGTCTCCCATGATGTCGAGCGAGTAAGCGCCGGCAACATCAAATGAGTAAGCCTCGCTGTCAAAGCTCAGGTCGTCGGTCAAAGATGATGACCGCACGCCTGCGCTGGCTCTAAGCGACGGCCAAAGTCCTGATCGCGTCTGCTTGAGAAAGGCTTCTGACTGACGAACGCTTTCAAGCGCCGCCTTCAGCGAACGGTTGTTGTCGAGGGCCTCTTTCAGGAACCCAGTCAGCTGGGTGTCCCCAAAGACCGAATAGTCGGCAATGACCCCCGAGGCGTCTCCTGACATCGGCGCCAACGTCCAGTCCGCAGGCAGTCCCGTTCTCTGAACGGCCATTTCCTCAAAGGCTGGAGGGGCTACCGGTAAATGTCCGCACGCCGACAGCATGGCGGCGAGGACTCCGAGTGCAGACCCACGTGTCAGTGTCGAATCAATCATGTCGCAATGCCTGAATTGGATCGAGTTGAGCGGCGCGGCGGGCCGGGAAGAAGCCAAATATCAGCCCAACGGAGGCCGCCGCCCCCAAAGCTGTTCCGATGATAACCGGACTGACCGACATGGGCCATTTTCCGACCTGGGCGGCCCCAAAGGCTCCTAGCCATCCCAGCGACATGCCGATCAGACCTCCCAGAGTGCACAGCAATACTGCTTCTACCAGAAACTGGATCAGAATGTCGCCTCCTCGGGCGCCAATCGCCATTCGAAGCCCGATCTCCCGTGTCCGTTCGGTCACAGACACAAGCATGATGTTCATTACCCCAACTCCGCCGACCAGCAACGAGACGGCCGCCGTAAAGGCGAGGAGCATGCTCATCGTGTTCATGGCCGCCCCCCTCTGCTTAATCATGTCAGCGAAGTTAAAGATTGAGAAATTATCGGCCTCTCCTGGCGCGATCTTTCTCCGGTCCCTCATCAATTGCGCGACTTCATCCTGAGCAGAGGCGATATCATAGCCGTCTCTCACCAGAAACTGGATCCGCGACACATGCCGGGAGACCCATCGGTTGCCGCCCACGATGCGATTGCGGACCATCGACAGAGGTCCGACGACCGTGTCGTCCCTGTCCATTCCCATTCCCCCGCCACTCTGGCCCTTCGCTTCGAGAATTCCGATGATCTCAACGGGTACGCTGTTGATCCGTATCCTCTGGCCTATAGCGTTTCCATTCGGAAAGAGATTTGAGACGGTCGAGGCTCCGATCACCACGACGGCCGACCCTGAACGCGCTTCCTGATCTGTGAACAGTCGCCCTTCGCTGATCGTCCAGTTGTTGACCGCAAAGTAATCGGGGCCTCCGCCCTGAACTGTCGTCACCCAGTTCCCTTCCTCTGAGACCGCTGTCGCCTGGCCGCTCAGCACGCCTGTTGCAGCTTCCACAAAGGGGAGGTCTGCGATCGCCGTGACATCCGCTTCGGTAAAGGGACGTCCGGAGCCGCCGCCCTGATTGCGTCCTCCCCTCTGTATGCCGCCCGGGTTCAAAGTCAGGAGATTGGAGCCTACGCTGGCGATCTGAGCGTCTATCTGAGCCCGGGCGCCTTCGCCAATGGACATCATCACCATGACGGACGCCACGCCGATGATGATTCCAAGCATCGTCAGAAGGCTTCGCAGAGGGTTTGAAATCAAGGCCTCCAGGGCCGAGGTCGAGGCGACTTTCAGCTTCATGATATCTGCTCGCTCAACATGTTTGTGCGCGGAGCTGCGCTGTCTGATTCTATATCGCCGTCTCGGAAATGTATTTGCCGCGAAGCGTAGGCTGCGACGTCTGCCTCATGAGTTACAAGCACGATCGTGATGCCTTGTCTCGAGAGCTGCACCAGAAGCTGCATGATCTCGGCGGTGGTACGGGAATCAAGGGCGCCTGTAGGTTCATCCGCCAAGAGTATGCTTGGGCGATTGACCAGGGCCCGGGCGATCGCGACTCTCTGCTGCTGTCCGCCCGAGAGCTGCATGGGGCGGTGATCCATGCGATTCCCCAGACCTACCATCTCGAGGCATTCGCGCGCTCTCGCGTCGAGATCACTTATCTCCCTGCGGGCGTAACGGAGCGGCAACTTCACATTGGAGAGGGCGTCCTGTCGGCTTAGCAAGTTGAACTGCTGAAACACGAACCCCAGGGTTTCGTTGCGCAGGTCCGCCAGTTCGTCTCGGCTCATCGCCGAGAGTTCGCTGCCCTTTATCCACATTTCACCGGATGTCGGTCGGTCGAGCGCGCCAATCAGGTTCATAAGTGATGATTTGCCGGATCCTGAAGGTCCCATGATCGCTACGAATTCACCAGGCCAGATGTCCAGCGAGACCCTATTCAGGGCGTGAACCTCCTGGTCGCCCATCCTATAGATCTTGGAAAGGTTCCGACACGAGATGATGGGCCGATCGGCTGACGGTTCGGATGACATGTTCATTTCGCCGCCGGCTTTTCCTCAGCCTTTGTGCGGATGACGAATTCCTGACCTTCCTCGGCGCCGCGAAGCACCTCAGTGAAAGAACCGTCTGAAATTCCGAGAACAAGCATCTGACGCGTCAGTTGGCCTTCTGCGTCAAGAGCGTAGACCGCGGCCCGTTTCTGCGACTGCTGACTGGATCGACGTTTTTTGAATTCGTTGAATTCCTCCTCAGACAGATTTCGACGCATCACGGCATCCTGCGACGCCGTCATCTTCTGGCGGAAGGCCTGCATGTCCGCCTGCTGAAACAGGGCTGCGGGTGGGCCGCCGCCCCCGGTCAGTCCCGCAGGACCGCTCTGCGCCTCCCTTCGCGGCATCGAGGCCTGCATTTTCTGCATTTCCGTGCGCATTTCCGCATTTATCTTTTCTATCCGGGCGTCGTCGACGCCGATCTCCTTCAGCCACTCACCTGTCGGAGGGCCGCCTCTGCGCCCGCCAGCGCCGCCAAATCCACCTGGGCCGCCGCCGTCCTGGCTGCCCCGGCGATCGGCCCCTCCGTCGCCCCCGCCATCAGCCTGTTCGAGGGCGGCCAACATCTCCTTGGGCGGGTTGTAGCGGGTCACGTCCGTCGCGATACGCAGGACATTTTCCACTCGGTCTGCCGTAATCTCCACGTTAGCCGTCATCCCCGGCATCAGCTTTCCCGTCGGGTTTGGCGCGGAAACTACGACTGTGTAGGTGACGACATTCGCCTGTTCTTCACCCCTTGGCCGGACCTGCCGGACTACGCCCTGGAATGTCTCTCCAGGAAAAGCGTCAACTGTGAAGCTCGCCCGGTCACCTTCATCGATGCCGCCAATATCCGATTCCACCACAGCGGCTTCGATCTGCATCTGCGAGAGATCGTTGGCGATGGTGAAAAACTTCGCGACGTTCATCGAGGATTGAACGGTCTGGCCGACATTGACCTCCCTGTTGATGACGACGCCGTCGATTGGCGAGACGATCTTCGTGCGGCTGAGACGAAACTCAGCTTCGTCAAGCGAAGCTCTGCTCTGCGCCAGGCCTGCCCTGGCTGACTGAATAGCGACTTCATTGTTCTCAACGTCGAGCTTGGCAAAGGCGTAATCACTCTCCGCCTGCTCCCATGCCGCCTGCGAGATCGCCTGTTCCGCGAACAATGCCTTCTGGCGGTTATAGGTCTTTTCCATCACTTCAAGTTTGACCTTGGAGCGCTCCATCGACGTGCGCGCAGTTGCAACCGCCGCTTCAGACTGAAGGAGACGCGCACGCGCTGATTCGACTGCCGTTCTGAATGTCTGAGGGTCGATTTGAGCGAGAACCTGATTTTTCCTCACGCGTGAATTGAAGTCGACAAAGAGTTCGGTGATTTTGCCAGAGACCTCAGAGCCGACATCGACCTTGTCTAAGGGCTGCACCGCTCCTGAGGCGGTCACTATCCGTGCGACGTCTCCCCGATCGATCTTCGCCGTTTCGAAGGTTACTTCTCCTTTTGCGGAGGCGCCTTTCAGGCTGTTGGTTATCATGACTCCAGCGCCGATCGCCACGGCGACCGTTCCGAGGCCAATAAGCGCTCCTCGGGGCGAACGGATCAGTTGCTTCCAATTCATAAGGTGCGTCTCCGGCAGAGTCTCTGGCGCCTGACGAGGCATGGTTTACAAAGGTCTACGTCAGTTGAACGCTGACGGACCGTATTCCTGTTGGCCCTCACTTAAAATTCAGCTCCAAGGCGCCTCTTGTTAACCCCTCCGCGAGCGTGCCGGCCCTCATCCCGGACATTTCCCCTCAGGGGCGAAGGCCTGTTTGACGCATTCGGGCCGTCGATCATAATGGAGGTGATGGCTTAGAGCCTTTGTTTAGACGTCTGCTGGCGGTTGACGATGCTTGAGCTCAGGGCGGTCTCCCATTCTGTCGCCGGCAGTCCTCTGTTGGATGGCGTGAGTGTCGTTTTTCTCGCGGGAGAGATTTGCGTCGTTCTTGGCCTGTCGGCCGAAGAAAGGCGCGCGGTCTCCCGTATCCTCAGGGGGCAGGTGCGGCCGTCGTCGGGAACGGTCCGAATACTCTCCCGTAACCCCTCTGGTCGTCGGCGTATCCGCGTGATGGCGCTTGGCGCCGAAGGGGCTTCGGTCGAGGGTCGAACAGTCCGATCGTTTACAGAACGGCTGGTTCGCAGGGTCGCGGGTGCAGCGCCCGGAGATGCGGATCTCAGGAACGCGCTTCAGCGAGCGGGACTGGGAGGTCGGGAGGATTTCGGGCTCAAGGCGCCTGACGCCGAGTTACGTCTCAGAATGACTTTGGCTGCAGCTCTTGCCGCCGAGCCTGATGTCCTTGTCGTGAGCGATCCCTTTGAAGGGATTGCTCACGAGGGGGTGGACAGGCTTCTGGACGAGATGACTTCAGTCCTCCTGGAGACGGGCGCTGCCGTGATCTACCTGGCGTCGGAAGGTCGAGAGGCTTCGGTTCTGCGTGGTACAAGTGTCGTCATGGAACAGGGACGTCTGATCCAGTCAGGGTCGGCGGAGGACGTTGCTGGTTTTCCCGTGACGCTTTCCGTCGCCAGAGCCATGGCGCACCCGTGCCTCAACACGATGCGGCTCGAGATCGCCGCCCGGGGGATACGGACCGAGGATGGCGCAAGCTTTCATCCCCCTGAGGGTCTTGTCCTGCCGGCAGAGGGCCGCATCACATTGGCGTTCAGGCCTGCAGATCTCAAACTCGAACGGACGAGCCCTCGAGCAATGAGAGTGGTCGTGAGGTCCGATGGCGAGGAGATAATCGCCGGCGGACAATTCCTGCGATTCAACTCCGTCCATGGCGTCTGGAGGGCGGCAGGAGCCGGAGGGCCCGTCTCCACGGGCCTCATGAAAAGCGTTTTCATTGAGCCGGAAAAGGTCATGGCTTTTAACTCGGACGGTCATGCCTTCGTCGTCGCATCGGGTCCCCGATCTGACGGGTGATCAATGAACAGGTCTGTCTCGAGGAATTTATCGACTACACAATCCCTCAGACATCTCGCTGACCACTCGTGAAGACCGCGTGACGGCCAGAGCCCGTCCTCGGACGCCAGCTAAGGTGTCCTCACAATAAAACGCTGCTGTCGCAAGAGCCGCGGTCGACAGGCTCTCGTCCTGTTGTTCCATGGCCAGGACCGTCAGATAGTGACCGCCGATGACATCTCCGGCTAACCTGAGGTAGGGGCTGGCCCCTGCAAGCGCGGTATCCCGATCGGTCCGCATGTGCTGGATCATCCAGCCTGTTGCTTCCTCCAGCGCCTCGGTTCCGGCCTCAAGGTTTTCACAGGCTGCCAGAAGATACGGGTTATTGGACTGCCGCGCTTTTGAGAGGTTGCCTCTGATCTCCTGAAGCATGTCCCACATGCCCTGACCATTGCTCTGGGCCAGTTTGCGTCCAACCAGATCAATCGCCTGAATCCCGTTAGTTCCCTCATAGATCGGCATAATCCGGGCATCGAGATACAGCTGAGCGGCCGGAGTGTCGTGCATAAAGCCCATTCCGCCGTGAATCTGGACGTTGATGTCCGCCGCTTCGACTCCTCTGTCAGTCGACCACGCCTTGGCGATGGGTGTCAGCAAGTCTTCTCGAAGCCTCGATGTCTCCCGCTCAGCTGCGTCTTCCGCGTGTCGCGCTCGATCCGCCGCCGCGCCGCAGGCGTAGCAGATCGCTCTGGCGGCGCGAACATAGCCCGTCATCCGGCCGATTGAACGACGTATGTCCGGATGGCTGATGATGGGCGCGGGACCTTCGATATTCGTTGCGGAGCCCTGCCTGCGCTCGCCAGCATACAGGATTGCCGATTGTCTGGCCGCTTCAGCGATTGCGACGCCCTCCAGCCCGACGTTCAGACGTGCTGAGTTCATCATCGTGAACATCGCTGCAAGCCCGCGGTTTTTCTCGCCGATCAGCCAGGCTTTGGCTCCGGAGTACTCCATGACACAGGTGGGCGAGCCATGTATGCCCATCTTCTTTTCAAGGCCTATGCAACGGAAGTCGTTGCGTTCTCCAAGTGCGCCGTTCCTGTCGATCAGGAACTTGGGAGCCAGAAACAGGGAGACGCCTCGTGATCCCTCCGGAGCATCCGGTAGGCGCGCGAGGACGAGCTGGATAATGTTTTCTGCGAGGTCATGATCGCCCCAGGTGATGTAAATCTTCTGGCCATGAAGCGAGTAGCTGCCGTCTTCATTAGGCGTAGCCTTCGTCCGCAAGGCGCCGACGTCTGATCCCGCCTGCGGCTCGGTGAGGTTCATGGCTCCTGTCCATTTTCCGGATATCAGCTTTGGGAGATAGGCTGATTTCTGGTCCTCGGTTCCGTAGGCAAGGATCGCCTCGATAGCTCCGAATGTCAGAAGGGGGCAAAGACCGAAGGCCATATTCGAGGCGTGGATCATTTCCATTACAGCGAGAGCAAGGGCTTTGGGGAGATCCTGCCCCCCGTACTCATGAGGAAAGGCGAGCCCCATCCAGCCCCCGTCCCGAAACGCCCCGTAGGCGTTCCGGAACCCCGGCGGGGCGATCACTCCTTCGCCGGTCAGGCGGGCGCCTTCACGATGGGCGACCGAATTCAGGGGAGCGAGAATATCCCGCGCCAGCCGATTGGCTTCCTCAAGGATGGCGGTCACTGTCTCTTTGTCGAGGTCCGGCGCCTGGGCGCCCCCATTTATCTCATGTAGGCGGCCAACACGCTCGAGCGTCAGCCGCATCTGGTCAATCGGGGCGTCATAAGGCATTTTCTTCTCCAGATGGCCGAACGCCTTAGCGTGTGGTCACTTCGGTCCGATCATAGTCTCGGGACGCACGATCGCGCTGAATTCCTCATCCGTGAGGTAACCGCCTCCAACCGCTTCGTCCCTCAGGGTCGTTCCATTCCGGTGTGCTGTCTTCGCTATTTTTGCGCATGCGTCATAGCCCAGTCGTTCGTTAAGAGCTGTCACCAGCATCAGGGATCGCTCGACACCGGATCGGATATTGTCGAGGCGCGGTTCAATGCCCACTACGCAGTTGTCTGTGAAGGAGACGGCTGCGTCTGACATCAGCTGAACCGACTGAAGGAAATTGTAGGCCATCATTGGATTGTAAACGTTCAGCTCAAAATGGCCCTGGCTTCCGGCAAATGCGATCGCCGCATTGTTGCCCATTATATGGGCGCATACTTGTGTAAGGGCCTCACATTGAGTCGGATTGACCTTTCCCGGCATGATGGAGGACCCAGGCTCGTTCTCAGGCAGAGACAGTTCGCCCAGGCCGGCTCGTGGTCCCGACCCGAGTAGACGTATGTCGTTCGCGATCTTGAAGAGCGAGGCGGCCACAGTCGTGATGGCGCCGTGGCTCATGACCATCGCGTCATGGGCCGCCAGGGCTTCGAACTTGTTCGGCGCGGTGGTGAAGTGAAGGCCGGTGATGTCAGAGACCTTCTCCGCGACCAGCCGATCAAAGCCTATCGGCGCGTTCAGTCCGGTGCCGACCGCTGTCCCGCCCTGCGCCAGCGCCATAAGATGCGGCTGGCACATGCGTATTCTCTCCATGCCCAGCTCGATCTGGCGAGCGTATCCGCCGAACTCCTGACCGAGGGTCAGAGGTGTGGCGTCCTGGGTGTGCGTCCTCCCGATCTTGATGATGTCCGCCCATAGCCTCGATTTCTCAGACAGCGCCTGGTGCAGGCGGCCGAGGGCAGGAAGAAGGCGGTGATGAATCTCTTCTGCGCACGCAATATGCATCGCCGTTGGGAAGGTGTCGTTCGAGGACTGGCTCATGTTGACATGATCGTTCGGATGAACGGGCTTTTTGGACCCCATCACTCCGCCGAGGATTTCAATTGCCCGGTTGGAGATCACCTCGTTGGCGTTCATATTTGATTGAGTTCCGGATCCGGTTTGCCAGACGACCAGAGGGAAGTGGTCGTTCAACGATCCAGAGATCACCTCGTCGGCAGCTTGAACGATCGTCTCTCCGAGCTGACGATCGAGCTTTCCAAGCGCCATGTTGGATTCAGCGGCCGCTCGCTTCACAATCCCAAGAGCTCTAATGATTGCGTTCGGCTGTCTCTCCCATCCAATGCGGAAGTTTCCCAGAGATCTCTCCGCTTGGGCTCCCCAGTATCGGTCCGCGCGGACTTCGATGGGGCCGAACGTGTCGGTTTCGGTACGGGTCTTGACGGTCATGTGAGGTGCGCTCCCATTCAGGCAAATTGGGACTAGACCCAAGCCGATGCAGGTTCAACCCGCTCAGGCGATTTGCCGCCGTCGAGCAAGCGCGCTTGTTCCTAACGTTTTGTAAACCAGCCTGATATCGCCAGTCTGGGCGCCTGGGCGAAGGGGGCGACGTAAGTCACCGAGTGCCAGTGGCTGACGTCGAATAGGTCCAGCGTATTGAAGCCCGGCGACAGTGACTGCGATGGCTCTAAGTCAGGGGTAAAAAACTGCAGGAGACCGCCCCAGTCCGGTCTCCATACAGGGGTGAAACCCCATACAAATGCGAAACGTCGTCGCTCGCCTGCTGGATCATCCAGGTGGCGGGTCAGATAGTGGCCTGGCAGAAACTGGGTCGCCTGAGCGAATGCGCTGTCAATGTCAGAGGGCCCGGTAATCGTCCGGATCATCTCCAGCATGGCCGGCGATCCGAGATCCCGAGCCAGGCGCCCGAGAGCGGTAGCCGGAGAAAGTCTCTCCATCGCCTCGGTGATGCGGAAACCGTTATAGGCGAACCCTTCACCACCGGCTGCTCCCTCCATCAGGAAGTCGCGCAACTCATCCTTTCTGCTCTGCGGCCATCGAGCGATCTCATCGTGCTCGAGGACGGCCACCCCCTTGGACGTCGCGCAGAAAAGGCTGTAGCGAAGGTTTGCGAGTTCCCGCCGAATGTCTTCAGCCAGTTCGGGAGGCAGAGCCTCGGCGATCCGAATGCGACGATGAGAGTTGAAGGCTTCCCGTAAGGCTGCGAAATCCAGAGACGGGTTCATCATGCCCAGTGATCCATTTGTCGATCGTGCCATCCGTCGGAGGCGTCGCTCGGGCTATTGCGCGTTCCGCATCCGGGTCGGCATTCGTCGTTACTTCCGTTCTCCCGTCAACTCGCACAGATCTCCTCTCAACTGTCCAGAGCCAGAGGGAGAGGTCTGAGATGGATCGACATGAAGATGACGGGCGTCCATGGGTTCGCAGCGGCAAAATCCGGGCGCGGCTTCGGGAGCAGGGTGGTGTCGAGCTTCATATCGAGGGGCTGACCACGCAGACCAAGTACTACAAGCCTCTCGTGCGGGAATTCTTTCGTAAGACATTTCAGGAGGTGCGCCCCCGGTGGGGCGACTTTGAGGTTCATATCCGGATGGAGTTCAAAGGGGATCCGCCTTGGATGGACCTCGATAATCTCGCAAAGGCTCTGCTCGACAGCGCCTGCGGAGCCGTCTTTCATGATGATAGCCAGGTTGCGCGACTGCTGGTTGAGCGAGTCCAGGCGGACCGTGAGGGCGTATGGATGAGGCTGTCTCCCGCGGGCCTATCGCCTCAGGGCTAAAGGCGGGCTCAGTTCGTTGCCGAGCTGCATTTGCGATAGACTGCGCTCTCTGCCAGTCGTGAGGGGTTGTATCAGTCTGAAGACTGGTCTTTTGTGACAGCGCCGTTTCGTACGTCGCAGCCTGGGCGGGCGAGAATCCTTGGGGAGAGTTCAGCGTGGAGCCACGGATCAGCATCATCACTTTGGGCTCTCGCGACCTTCAGCGTTCCATTGCTTTCTGGGAAGCTATGGGATGGAGCCGTAAGGCGAGGGCCTTTGAGTCGATCGCTCTGTTCGATGCCGGCGGTGTGGTGTTCGGACTATATCCGGTCGACAAGCTCGCAAAAGACTGTCGTCTCCCTGATGATCGCGGACAGTTTGGAGGTTTCACGATTGCTCACAACGTGCGCTCCCGGGATGAAGTCGACATGTGTCTGGCGCGAGCGGTGGAACTCGGCGCACATCTGCAGGCTCCGGCTCACAATGCGTTCTGGGGCGGCTATTCAGGCTATTTTCTGGATTTAGATGGCTATCCCTGGGAGGTTGCCTTTAATCCCTTTATCCCGCTGGGCGCTGACGGCCGGCTGATCCTCCCTGACTAGGCGGACGGCCCGCTCCCAACGTTGTCGTGTCGAATGCCGGTTTGCGCGCCAGCGTTTCAGGAGCGCAGAGTCGCTCCTGTCGCCTTTCCGACTGCCTGAACGATGGATTTGCAGATCGCGTCGATCTGCTCATCCTTGAGAGCTTCGGCTTTTGGCTGGATCGTCACCTCGATCGCCACAGACTTTTGTCCCTCTCCAAGTGAGGGGCCGCGGAAGACGTCAAACACGTTCGCTGACACGATGAGTTTTGGATCAGCTTTCATCGCTGCACGGACGATGTCGCCCGCAGTTACTCTCTCGAGCGCCACGAAGGCGAAGTCCCGACGAATTGGCGTCAGGTGGCGACGATCGAGCAGAGGCCGGGTCTTCGAGGACCGCGCTTTCACCGCCGGCAGGTTATCGAGCGCGAGCTCGAACGCGACCATTGGTCCTTCCGCTCGGAGCGCCTTCAGAATAGCGGGATGGATTTCGCCAAAGCTTCCTATGATGGTCTTGGGTCCAAGGCGGATCGTCGCTGCTCGACCTGGATGCCACAGAGGTCCGACTGGCGGGGCGATCTGAAAGCGTTCCGCGGGTTGATCGAGGGCCTCCAGCGCTGCGAGGAGATCCGCCTTTGCAGCGAATGCGTCATAGGGCGGGCATCGTCCTGTCCAGTGACGGTCGGCATGCCCTGCGATTAGGGCCGCTATTCTTGCTTTCTGGTCTTCGGGTTCGTCTCCCTCATAGACCGGTCCCGCCTCAAACAAACGTACTGTCCGTGCGCCGCGATCCAGATTTTTCTGTGCGGCTTCGATAAGGTTCGGAAGCATTGACGGTCGCATGTAGCAGAGCTCGGCAGCGATCGGGTTCTCCAGAAGCAGACGATCGTTGAGAGCGGCTCCTTCGGTCAGGCAGAGCGCAGCCTTGGCGCTGTCCATGAAGCTCCACGTCACCGTCTCGAGAAACCCTCTCGCAGCAAGCACCCGGCGTGTGATCCGGATCCTGTTTTGCAATGGAGTCACGACGATCTGTGCGGGGCTGGCCGGAGGGGGTAGGGGGTCTGTCGGAAGACTGTCAAAACCCTCGATGCGGATGAGTTCCTCAACAATATCCGCCGAGCCCTCTATATCGGGTCGGAATGATGGAACCTGGATCCGCCAGTCCTCATCCCCTGACCGCCAGCTTTTCGCGGGCGTCTCTGGACGGAAGCCGAGGCCCTTGAGTATTTCTTCCATTCTTTTCGGCTTCATGCGGACGCCTGTCAGGCGTTCCATGTCGCGCACCTTGAACACCACAGTGCGGTCTGTCTTGGGCGGTGCGCCCGCGATGACGACCTCGGATGGGTCTCCCCCAGCGTATTCCAGGATCAGGCGCGTTGCGAGCTCAAGTCCCTCGAGGCAGCTGTTGGGGTCCACGCCGCGCTCAAATCGGAAGCGAGCGTCTGACAGGATTCCCGTTTGCCGGCCGGTCCGGGCGATTGTGAGCGGATCAAACCAGGCGCTCTCAATAAAAACATCCGTCGTGTCCAGCTGGGAGGACGTTTCATTGCCCCCCATTACGCCGCCAAGTCCGATGCATCGTCGGCCGCCGTCGTCTGAGATGATGCAGGAGAAAGCAGGCGCCTCGCGCTTTATGCCGTCCAGGCCGTCGAGTACGTCCGGGTCCGTCGCTCCGCCTTCTGCGTCATTCGCCGACCTTGCCATTCGAACGATGATGTCGCCCCTCAGCTTTGATGCGTCATAGACGTGCAGGGGTCTCGCGCGATCGAATGAGATGTAGTTTGTGACGTCGACCAGAAGATTCTTGGGATTAAGGCCGATCGATTTCAGGCGCTTCTGGAGCCAGTCCGGAGAGGGGCCGTTCCGGACCCCGCGGATCAGACGTCCGGCGAATACCGGGCATGCACCCGGCGCCTCAAGGATTACTCCGATCGGACATGGAAATAGTCCTGCGACCGGAGATACGGGGCGAGGGGAGAAACGTCCAACGCCCTTGGCGGCCAGATCCCTTGCGATTCCCATGACGCCCAGCCAGTCCGGACGATTGGGCGTGACTTCGAAGTCGATGACCGGATCTGTTTCCTCCAGCGCCTCGGCGAGCGGTGCGCCGATCTTAAGGCTGTCGGGCAGCTCCAGAATTCCGCCATCGAGACGGGCCGTCTCCGGCGTTATGTCCAGGGCGGCGGCCCGGGGCATCCAGGCCTCTTCCCGCGAAGAACGAAGGCCAAAGGGATCCTCGGCGGTTCCAAGTTCGCCGCCCGAGCAAAGCATCCCGTTGGAAACCACGCCCCGAACCGGGCGAGCCGCGAGGGTCACGCCCAGGCCGGGTACAAATGCTCCGATGGGCGCGTAGGCCGTTGTCAGTCCGGCTCGGGCGTTGAGCGCTCCGCAGACGATCTCCTTCGGCCCGTCTCGGGTTTCCACCTGACACACCTGCAGTTTGTCGGCGTTGGGGTGAGGGCGCGCATCGATGATCCGCGCCACTGAAAAGGCAGCGAGAGCGTCTCGCGGGTCGTGAACGTCCTCCACTTCCAGTCCGGCCAGCGTCATGGCTTCAGCCACGGCGGTGAGATCAGCGCTGGTATCGAAATAATCATTCAGCCAGGAAAGGGTGAACTTCATCAGCTCAATCCTCCTGTAACGGTCGGAATCAGCCAGGGCCGGAACCCGTAGTGGCGGATCCAGTCGACGTCCGCTTCAAAGTATGGCCGAAGGTCCGGCATTCCATATTTCAACATCGCGAGGCGATCGACGCCCATGCCAAAGGCGAAGCCCTGAACCTCTTCAGGGTCCAGACCGCATTGCCGGAGGACATTGGGATGAACCATTCCACATCCCAGAATCTCGAGCCAGTCCGATCCGACCCCAACCCGGATCTCTCCGCCGGAACGGTCACATCGAACGTCCATTTCCGCGGACGGCTCTGTAAAGGGAAAGAAGTGAGGCCGAAGGCGGGTTTCGGCGCGCTCGACTTCGAAGAAACGGGCGCAGAAGTCCGTCAGGCACTGCTTCAGATGCCCCATATGTGCGGTCTTATCAATCACGAGACCTTCCACCTGGTGGAACATCGGAGTGTGGGTCGCGTCCCAGTCCTTTCGATACACGCGCCCCGGGGCAATGATCCGAATGGGCGGCGGAGCGCTCATCATGGTCCTGATCTGCACAGGACTTGTATGAGTTCTGAGAACTTTTCGCGAGCCGTCGGCGGCAGGTCGAAGAAAGAAGGTGTCGTGCATTTCCCGGGCAGGATGGCCGACAGGGAAGTTGAGGGCTGTGAAATTGTGGAAGTCGTCCTCGATGTCGGGTCCCTCGGCAACCGAGAAACCCATGTCTGCAAAGATCGCCGCAATCTCCTCGAAAACCTGCATCACGGGGTGCAATGCTCCCTGGAACTCCTGTCGATGAGCTAGGGTCAGGTCCTCTCGTTCGTTTTCCAGCCGCCGGTTCATGGTCTCGACCTCGAGGGCCTGTCGGCGAGCCGAGATGGCTGTCGCGACCCTATCCTTGAGGCCGTTCAACACGGGTCCCGCGCGAAGCCGCTCCTCCGGAGGCATCGTTCCCAGTTCGCGCATCAGCAGGGAGATCCGACCTTTTTTCCCAAGTTCGGCTATCCGTATAGCTTCGAGATCGGCTTCCGCCGGCGCTGCGGAGACCGATGCGGTTATGTCCCGTTCAATTTCGGCAAGCTGGTCCAGTATCGTCATAGCGGCCCCGCGCAATTACCGGATTTAGATCTCCGAAGAACGGCCGCACTGATCCGGCTTGCGCAGCCGTCGCTCGCGCAGGATCCCTTCCCCGGCCTCGCTGGAGGTCTCAGGCCAGAGCTGCGCGCGCTTTTTGAACGAGGGCTGCAAAAGCGGCCGGCTCGCTGACCGCCAGTTCCGCCATCACCTTGCGATCCACCCCGACGCCCGCTTTGGTCAGGCCGTCGATAAAGCGGGAATAGGTGAGAGTCTCATCAAAGGTCCGAACGGCTGCGTTGATGCGCTGGATCCAGAGCGAGCGGAAATTTCTCTTCTTCTGCTTGCGACCCTTAAAGGCGTTGACGCTGGATTTAACCACCGCCGCCTGGGCCGTGCGAAACGTATTTTTGCGGCGACCATAAAAACCTTTGGCCGCCTTGATGACTTTACGGTGCCGGGCGTGTGCCGGAACTCTACCGCGTGCGCGTGGCATGTGTCGTCTCCGATAGAATGATCAGGTTGGAAGGGCGTCCTACGGGGATCTCTACTTGTCGCCGTAGGGCAGGAACTTTTTCACAATGCGAGGCGTGTCCACCGCGGCCACCACTTCGGTGCCTCGATTGGAACGGATGTACTTCGAATTGTGGCTGATCAATCGGTGACGTTTGCCCGCGACGCCGTGCTTGAGTTTCCCGGTCGCCGTGAACTTGAACCGCTTGGCGGCGGCCTTGGTCGTCTTCATCTTCGGCATTTTCATCTCCTGAGGGCGACAGACCGACCCGTCATTTCTGACGGCGCGACGCCAAAAAAGACCAGTGAGGCATGCCAATTTGGCCCCGACCGGTGCGTGGAAGCGGGTTTCTATACGCCAGTGCGATAAGAAAGCAAGCTGGCGGTCGACGATTCCCCAAAACCGCTCCGTGCGGCTGTTTTATTTGGGGGAAAGCACCATCACCATCTGACGGCCCTCAAGCTTTGGCTCCTGTTCGACTTTGGCGACGTCGGAGAAATCCAGTCGAACTTTTGCCAGCAGCTCCATGCCGAGATGCTGATGGGCCATTTCCCGTCCGCGAAATCGCATGGTGATCTTAACCTTGTCGCCTTCTTCGAAGAAGCGTCGGATCGATTTGCCTTTGACCTCGTAGTCGTGCTTGTCGATGTTCGGGCGCATCTTGATCTCTTTGAGATCCGCCGACTTCTGCTTTTTGCGAGCTTCCGCCTTCTTCTTCTGTTCCTGAAAGCGCTGCTTTCCATAGTCGGAAATCTTGACGACCGGAGGGTCGTTGTCAGGGGCGACCATCACCAAGTCGAGGCCAGCCTCCCGCGCGGCGTCCAGTGCCGCATCCAGGGGCATTTCGCCTTGCTTCTCGCCCTTTTCGTCGATGAGAAGAACTCGGGACGCGCGGATGTCCTCGTTGATCTGAGGACCATCTTTTTTCGGCGGCGGAGCCGCTTGAGGACGACGGGCTATGGCAGTTTCTCCCAGCTGTTGATGAATTTGCGAAGCGGACTATGCCCCCGCGGGCCCAAATGTTCAAGAATTCCGACGTTCGGCAAGCGCGGTCTTTTCCTGAGGGGCAATCGGGGGCGTTTCGACGGTGGGGGATTCCCCTGGCAGAACGCCCAGCGCGCGGGCCGATTTCTTGACGTCTGCAGCGCTCAGTTCCTCGAGCGAGCGGGCGTAAAGAATCATCATGGGGCCGCCCTTTGGCGCCGCCCGGCCCAGTCGGGTCGCCGGACTCCATACGGATCGAACCTGCTCGGCCATTTCCGGCGTCCACTCCTGAGCGAAGAGACAGATGCCTGGAGCTCGCGCTGCGGCGGCAAGGTGCATGGGGCCCGTATCCCCGCCAATCGCGATAACCGCGCGTTCGCTCAACGCCGCCAGTTGGAACAGATCGGTTCGTCCTACCAGGTTGCGGGCTCGCGGCTCGGCCCGGATGATTGAGGCTCCGATCTCGCCTTCAGCCTTGGCCCCAATGACGACCGGGGTCACCCCGAGCCCGGCAATCCATCGTGCGATCTCTGCAAAGCGTTCGATCGGCCATCGCTTTTCCGGGTGGTCTGCTGACGAGCCTGGGATCAGAAGAGCGTAGGGACCTGACAGACTGAAGAAGGCCGGCTGAAAGCGAGGGGGATCTCTGAATGTTGTGCGGATCCAGTCGAGGCTGGGGAGAAGATCCTGGCCGATGATCCAGCCGGATGGATCGCCTGGCGGTTTGGGACTAAGGCCTGCGTGCCGCATCTGTTCTGCGAGGCGATCGAAATTATGCATCATCGCCCGATCGGGGTTGCGATGCTGATGGGATGCGCCTTGAGCCGCGCCTGACCAACGGGGCTTCTGACCCGTCAGTCCCGCGAAGTATTGGCTTGTCCGGTCATTGTTCTGAAAGTCATAAACCATGTCGTATCCGGCCTGGCGGATGCGGCGAATGAGGTCGGAGCGCCCCTTTAGATCCCGCGGACGACCGTCGGCCTCCACGATATCAAAGTAAGGGCAGGCTTTTGCGAAGGTTTCGAAAGGTTCGGTTGTCAGGAGGGTAATGCGGGCGGATGGGTGGGTTGCCCGGACAACGCGCATCGCCCCCAAAGCCTGAATGAAATCCCCCAATGCGCCAAGCTTGATCACCAGCACACGCCTGAGGGTGTCGCCGGGATTGGCAGGGGGCGAAAAGGTTAGCTGTTCATTCATTCTGACCGACCGATGAGATCATCATAGACCCGGAGCGTGGCTCGCTGAAGGGCGCCGGCGGTGAAATTGTTGCAAATTCTGGTCTGTGCGGCGATTCCCAAACTGCGTCTTGTCGCCGGTGAGGCTTCAATAAGGCTCTGAAGGGCTTTGGCAATGGCTTCGACATCGCCTGGAGGCGTCAAAAGACCAGTGACATTGTTTACTATCACTTCCTTCTGCCCTCCGAGATCTGAACCGATCACAGGCTTCCCCATGGCCCCGGCTTCCGCCGCGACGCGTCCGAATGCTTCGGGTTCGACGGATGGAGCCAGAACGATATCGGCAAGGCTGAACGCCGCAGGCATGTCCGAACAGTGACCGACCAGGTCCACTTGACCCGAGAGACCATGACTGAGGACCAGGTCCTTCAGCTCCTGAACGTAGGCGGTTCGTCCCTGGGCGTCCCCAGCAAGGATCAATCTCCAGGGACTTTTCGACGGCCGCGGGAGTCGTGCGACCGCGCGGATGGCTTCGCGCTGTCCTTTCCATGCTGTCAACCGACCGGGCAGAAGGATAATCAGCTCCTTTCCGCCATCCACGATGTTCCAGGTTCGCAAAAGGGCGTCACGTCGTTCCGATGCGATCGAGGCGGTGGAGAAGCGTTGAATGTCCACTCCGCGCGGGATGCATACTATCCTTCCCGCTGCGAAGGGGTGCTCCTTCAGAATGTGGCCGGCTGTGAATTCGGAGTTGGCGATGACGACGTCTCCTCGCGCCATGACCGAGTTGTAAAGTCGTTTGAGTGAAGACCGAGCATTGTAGGTTCCATGATAGGTCGTCACAAAGCGGCGTTTGGTGAGTCGAGACGCCCAGAGGGCGCTCCATGCAGGGGCTCGGGAACGCGCGTGCACGATGCTGACGCCCTCCGATCGTATCAGGCCCGCGAGTGACCGGGCGTTCAGATAGGCGGTTATAGGATTTTTTGAGCCAATTGAGTCCATACGGATCAAGCGGCCTCCTGCAGCGGCCAGCTCCTCCTCCAGGCGCCCTCCTCGACTGACAACCAGGGCTCGGGCTCCCGCTTCCTGAAGGGCGCTCGCAATCTCTATCGTGGTGCGTTCGGCTCCCCCAGCCGACAGCTCGGGGATAACCTGAAGAATGGTTGCTCCCGCCAGAGGCATCCGTTTCACCGCTTTCCGCATCCGCATTCTGGTTGTTCGGCCGCGTTAATCGTTAACGCATTCGAACGGGGGTCTAGCGGCCTGTCCTAGCCTCCGTCATCGACGTTTAAACTCAATAGGGCTTAACCTGAAAATGATTCCTCGCTTTCAGAAGGATTTAAACACTTTGAGGTTAAGCGTTCAGAGCAGGGAGAGGCTCTCACTGCCATGGCGCAACTGGGAAGATAGCGGCGCTGGCGCGTAAGGTCTCGGTTTGGAAGTTCGGGCGACCCATATGTCGAATCCTTATCGCAATTCGCTTATCCTGATTTCCGATCCCTATGCGCAGACCCGCAACCTTCTCTCAGACGTTTTGCGCGGCGCCCGCTTTGACAACATTATGCATGCCGCTGATGGCGAGCAGCTGGTTCACCTCACCGAGGACTACGACCCGCGGATCGTGATCACCACATCTAGAATCCCGAAGCTGTCGGGTCTTGAGTACACTCGTCTCGTCAGAGCCGGCTATAAAAAGGTTCCAAGGTCCCTTTCCATCATTGTGATGACCAATACGCCTACCAAGGTCTTTCTTGATATCGCCCGAGACAGCGGCGTGGATGAGATCATCGTCCGTCCCTTCACGGCCCAGGCTATCATCGATCGCGTGTTCGCGGTGCTCGACAGCCCCCGTGAGTTCATCGACGCCGCCACTTATATCGGACCCTGCCGTCGTCGTCGTACGCCGGAGGACTATGGCGGCCCCTTCCGCCGATTTATGGACCCCACTGACGACTCAGAAGGCGCTCTGCCCTGGGAGTCGGATTCGGCTCGCCAGGTGGTGCGCATGGCCGTTCAGAAAATCAGTGAAGGCGTCGCCGACCTCTCGGTGGGAGATCGCAAGAAGCTTCGAGAAGTCTTCATGATGGTGAAGGAGACACAGGCTCACGCTGATGAGACCCGTGACGCTCTGATGGCCGCCGCAGCCCGATCTCTCGCCCGATATATCCAGGCGGTCGGCGCCGCCGGAATGCTCGATCAGGAGACTATCAAGACTCATATCGACGCGATGCACACCCTTGGGATGTTGCCCAGCGGTCAGCACGACGCCCGAGAAAAGCTGGTCGAAGGCCTTCAAAACCTCGTCGACAAAAAACTGGGCCGAATCCGGGCCGCCTAGAGGGGTTTCGGTGCAGGCGAAGTTTCTGCAGCTGGCGGACCCGGTCTGCCGTTTGGCCCCGTCGTGTCCTGGTCTTTCTCAGTTGTTATCGACAGGCACGCTGCAAGTCCTGACCGATAGTCAGGATAGAGCGGTCGCCAGTCGAGTTCAGCCTTTAGTTTGGCATTCGATACGCGCTTGCATTCCGCATAGAAGCGTCGGGCTGCCGGCGATAGACTGGCCTCTTCGAAAGCGATTGCCGGCGGCGGAGGTCGTCGCGTCAATGCGGCCGCATGGCTCAGGACTTCATCGGCGGGAGCGGGCTCGTCGTCGCATACGTTGTAGACGGATCCGGGCGAGGGCCTTGAGAGTGAGGCTTCCAACGCCGAGACGATGTCGTCTCGATGGATTCTGGAAAAGACTTGTCCGGCCTTCATGATGCGGCGCGTCTGCGGATCATTGATGCGATCAAGTGCGGATCGTCCCGGTCCATAGATCCCGGGCAATCGAAACACATGCGCGCCGACACTCCTCCACTGGGTCTCGGCTGCAACCCTGTTGACAGCTTCCGGGCTCTTGGGGGCAAGGGGCGTGTCTTCGAACGCCCAACCTCCGTTCAGATCTCCATAGACTCCAGTTGTTGAGAGATATCCGATCCACGAGGTTTCATCGGCACGTCCACCGAATGATCTGAAGACAGGGCATCCGTCCTCGTCCGGCGGAACGCTGATGAGCCAGGCCGCCCCCGGCTCCAGACGGATGTCCTCCCCGGGCCATATGACCGGTCGGATCCCGCGATTGCGCAGGCTCTCGGCGCCCTGACTGCTGCGCGTGGTTCCTGTGAAGGATACGCCTTGCGGGATCAGGTTTGCCGCCAGAGCGGTCGCCACATAGCCGCAGCCGAATGCCGCCAGCTGCTTCGGGATCATGTGTCTCACCAATGCTTGGTGTATGAGATATGCCCGGTCGGCGGCTTCTTGGCCAGCGGCGCCCGTGTTTGCTGTGTGATCTGTGGAGGCGGTATGAAGTGGCGGTTTTTGTTCGTTGGAGCTTGTCTGCTTCTGCCGGCGACCGCCTTTGCTCAGGCTGGAGCTGAGTCCGAGCGCTTGTCGAGGTGCATTGCGCTGATCGATCAGCATCCCGAGGAGGCGTATGAGGACGCGCTCGCCTGGCTGGGCGCCGGCGGCCGTCCCGGCGCCCGGCACTGCGCCGCCCTCGCGTTGATAGCCCTGGGACAGGAAGAGGAGGGCGCCGCCCGTCTTGAGGCCCTTGCCAATGATCCTGACGCCGGAACTCTTGAGGCGAGGGCGATATATCTTGCTCAGGCCGGAAACGCCTGGTTGGTTGCAGGTGCGCCGGAGGCCAGCATCGTCGCCCTGACCAACGCCATCAAGCTTGCGCCGAGAGACCCTGATCTAAAGGTCGATCGAGCCCGAGCCTATATGCTGACGGACAAATGGACCGAGGCCGAGGCCGATCTTGATGCGGCGATCGGCTTATCGCCCGGTGACGAGACAGCTCTGGCGCAGAGGGCCCGGGTGATGCTGGAGGTGGATCGGCTCGATGAGGCATGGAGAGATGTCAGCGCCGCCCTTTTGCGGACGCCTCGAAATGTCGACATTCTTGTTCTGCGAGGCGATATCCGGGAGGCCCGTCGGCTCAAGGGGCTTCCGGACCTCTGAACGCTTTTTTATTCGTCAGTCGTAAGGCAGCGGTCGAGCCCGTCTCGACGGACTGCGTTCATCACAGCCTGAATTCGTCCTGATCGGCGACCAGCGTATCGGCCGTTGACTTTCCAGCGGTTTGGGCTTGGCAGCACGGCGGCCAGAAGGGATGACTGTCGAGACGTAAGCTTGCTGGCCGGAATCCCGAAACGCGCCTGAGCTGCGGCTTCGGCTCCGTAAACGCCGTCACCCCATTCGGCGATATTCAGATAGACCTCCATGATCCGGCGCTTTGACCACATCGTCTCGATGAGGACTGTGAACCAGGCCTCAAGGCCCTTACGAACAAATCCTCCGCCATTGTATAAGAAAACATTTTTCGCAGTCTGCTGAGAGATGGTCGAAGCGCCTCTCAGGTTTCGCCCCCGTTCGGCCGCTTCAATCGCCTTCTGGATTTCCACCAGGTCGAAGCCCTGATGCGTGCAGAAGCGAGTGTCTTCAGCTGCAATAACCGCGCGTGCGAGGTTCGGAGATATTGACCCAAGAGGTCTCCAGGTCTGTCGGATGGTCGCGCCATCGAGGGCCTTCAGCGCCATGTTGATCGTTGGCGGCGGACCGGTCCACCCGATAAGCGCGACAAGGCCGACGCTCAGGAGCAAAAAGCCGACGATCCCGATGATCAGGAACTTGAAAATCTGACGGATGGCTCTCCGCCAGCCCGGCTGCACTCGTGTTAACGTGACGGGCTGGAGAGCCGTCGACGGTTGGCCTTCTGAGTTTGGTCTATCTGATGTCGGGTCCGGCATCCCACTCCTCCCGCACCTCTGGAACCATTTCCGCCTCGCGTCGTTGCCGACGTTCGCTTTCGAAGGCAAGCGGAGAGAGAGACCCCAAAGCCCAAATCGCTGATCCTCTAACCATGTCCGAGCTGTCTGCGAGACGCTCTATGCACACTGGAATCAACCCCAGGTTTCCTGAATTTCCGATGGCGATCAGAACGTTACGAACGAACCGTTCCCGTCCGATGCGCTTAATCGGAGAGCCTGAAAATACGCTCCTGAAGTCGCTGTCGGACAGGCGTGCGAGGTCTCCCAGAAGCGGCGATACAAGCTCGGGTCGCGCGTGGAGGGAAATCTCTCGTGTGACCTGCGCGAACTTGTTCCAGGGACAGACGGCAAGACAATCGTCGCAGCCATAGATCCTGTTTCCCATCGGTTTTCTGAACTCACGCGGAATAGCGCCGCGATGCTCTATCGTGAGGTAGGAGATGCACCGACGCGCGTCCAGCTCATAGGGTCTCGGAAAGGCCTTTGTCGGACATATGTCGAGGCAGGCTGAACATGAGCCGCAATGGTCATGCTCCTCCTTGTCGGGGGATAAATCGGCTGTGGTGAGCATGACGCCGAGAAAGAGCCATGATCCCCAGTCCCGACTCACGAGGTTCGTATGTTTGCCCTGCCAGCCAAGACCGGCCCGCTGAGCCAGAGGCTTTTCCATAAGGGGGGCAGTATCGACGAAAACCTTGACGTCGGCGCCTGTCGCCAGTGCGAAACCGTGCGCCAGGGATTTTAGACGGCGCTTCAGCACATCGTGGTAGTCGGCGTTATGGGCATAGACTGAAATAGCGGCGGAGCTGCGACGCTCCAGGTTCGTCATGGGATTGGAAGCCGGCCCGTAGTTCAGGCCGACAACCACGGCCGATCTGGCTTCCGGCCACATCCCCGTTGGGTGCTGACGACGTTCGAAGGTGTCGCGAAGCCAGGCCATGTCTCCTTCCCGATTAAGGGAGAGAAAATGGGCTAGCCGGGCGCTCGCCGTCCAGGCGTCCCGAGCGCTCGCAATACGGGTGACGTCAAAGCCGAGGGCCCTAGCGCTGTCCTTCAGGTGCTGTTCGGCTGATTGCATCCGGGGCCTCCCCCCGAAGGCTAACCCATTGTCTGTTTGCGGAACAGGGCGCCCCATCGGGACGGGGACTTTCCTCTCCGGATAGATCGCCCCGGGGCGCCTAAAAACAAGGCGTCGTCGCTGCGGGTCGAAAAAGGAGCGATCGCCTCCTTCACAACCTCGCCCGGGACGCTACGACTGACAGGCCATGTATGATGAAATGTACGGATCTCAGGGCGCGGTTCGCGTTCCTTACGAGCGGGTCGCAGACTGGATTTCTGCGGCTGGCGTCGATTTGCTGAAGCTTCGACAGAGCGAGGCGGAGGCGATCTTTCGCAGAATCGGCATCACGTTCGCTGTCTATGGAGAGGGCGGAGACCCCGAGCGCCTGATCCCGTTCGATCTTATTCCGCGGGTCTTCGGAGCGTCGGAATGGAGACGTTTGTCGCGAGGCATCAAGCAGCGAAGCCGAGCGCTGAACGCCTTTCTGTATGATGTCTATCATCGGGGTGAGATCTTGCGGGCGGGCGTGATCCCGGAGGACCTTGTCTATCGGAACGAAGCGTTCTTACCCGAAATGGTCGGCATTGATCCGCCCGGTCGGATCTACAGCCATATCTGCGGTATCGACATTGTTCGCACCGGCGAAGACCAGTTCCAGGTTCTCGAGGACAATTGCCGGACGCCTTCTGGCGTCAGTTATATGCTCGAGAATCGCGAAATCATGATGCGTATGTTCCCGCAACTGTTCGCCGCCGGGATCATTGAGCCAGTGGACAGTTATCCGGTCCTTCTCAAAAAGACGCTGGAAGAAGCGGCTCCTATGAAGTGTGATAACGATCCGACAGTGGTTCTTCTGACACCGGGATCCCTGAACTCCGCTTACTATGAGCATTCCTTCCTGGCCGATCTGATGGGTATCGAGCTGGTCGAGCCGCAGGACCTCTTTATCGAAGGCGGATTGGTCTGGATGAGGACGACACGCGGTCCGCAGAGGGTTGACGTTATCTATCGCCGCATCGACGATAGTTTTATCGATCCGCTCGCGTTCAGGCCGGACAGTCTTCTTGGTGTCCCGGGGTTGTTTGACGTTTATCGATCCGGCGGGGTTACGTTATGTTCTGCCCCCGGAGCCGGTGTCGCGGACGATAAGGCGATTTATTCCTTTGTCCCGGAGATGATCCGCTTTTATCTCGGCGAGAAGCCGCTGCTGGAGAATGTGCAGACTTGGAGGTGCGCATCTCCTGAAGATCTCTCGTATGTTCTGTCCAATCTGAAGGACCTTGTGGTCAAGGAAGTCCATGGGTCGGGCGGTTATGGAATGCTGATCGGGCCGCATGCTTCGAAGAAGGACATTGAGGCATTCAGGCTCAAGCTGAAGGCCAATCCATCTGCCTTTATCGCCCAGCCCACTCTGGAGCTCTCCACCGCTCCGATCCTTGGAGATGGGGGGGTTGAGAAGCGTCATGTGGATTTTCGTCCCTATTGCCTTGTCGGACGAGATATTCGTCTGACGCCAGGAGGGCTCACGCGCGTCGCTCTGAAGAAGGGATCTCTCGTGGTCAATTCCAGTCAGGGCGGCGGGGTCAAGGACACGTGGATACTGGCGGATTGAGATGCTGAGCCGAACCGCGCAAAACCTGTTCTGGATGGGTCGCTACATGGAGCGAGCGGACGCGACCGCACGTCTGCTTGAGATGGGTCATCGCATGAGCATGGTCCCTGGGTCGAGCGATATGGACGAGTGGCGCTCGGTCGCGCTGGCCGCTGGTGCGCAGGACCCAATCAACGGCAAACCCCATCAAACCGCCGCCGACGTTATTCATGACCTCCTGATCTCCGTCGATAACCGCTCTTCGATCCGGTCATGTCTTGTTCAGGCGCGGGCGAATGGTCGGGCCATTCGAACGGCGCTCACACAGGATATGTGGGAGGCGCTGAACGAGGGCTGGAGGCAGCTCGATGACATGGCCCCTGAAACCTCGCGGCGAAATCTTCCGACCCTCCTCGAGTGGGTCAAGAACCGAACGGCGGCTTTCCGGGGGGCCTCAGAGATCTCTCTCCTCCGAAACGATGGGTACTGCTTCCTTCGCCTCGGTGGGCTGATTGAGCAGGCCGATATGACCTTACGCCTTCTGGATGCGAAGTATTACGTGCTTCTGCCCGAGACCGATGTCGTCGGGGGGGGGCGCGATTACCATCAGTGGACTTCGGTCCTGAGGGCGACATCAGCCTTGCGGGCCTACCATCATGTCTACAAAGGCGATTACAATCCGTGGGGGATCGCCGATTTTCTGATCCTGAATGCAACGTTTCCCCGTTCCATCAGCTATTGTCACCGGACTATCCAACGCTTTCTAGACGACATCGCAGATCACTATGGCGAACGTGGGCCGTGTCACGATACGGCGACTGAGATGGTCGCTCGCCTGGACGGTGTTCACATAGAGCAGCTGTTTCAGGCCGGTCTTTATGATTTCATTTCGGACAGCATCACGGCCAATCACCGCCTGGCGGCGGAGATCAGCCGCCAGTATCACTTCTAGGCGCCATGCGACTGCACATCCGGCATATGACTGCTTACGACTACTCTCCGCCTGCGGAGCGCTGCGCCCTTCGTCTGCGGCTGTATCCTTCAGGGTATGCCAGTCAGAAGGTCAAATCATGGTCGGTGACTGTTAACGGCGTGTCTGTCCCTCCCATGATGACAACGGGGTTTGGTGATCGTGAGGCTGTCTGGGCGACCCATTCTGCGATCGGTCGGGTGGAGATTGTCGCAGAAGGAGAGGTTGAAACGGAGGATGCGGCAGGCTGCGTACGGGGACTGAAGGATGTTTCACGGCCGGTCCTCTTCCTTCGGCCGACGGCATTGACCGAGGCGGGAGACGCCGTTGAGGCACTCGCTCGGTCTATCCCGGCAGGTCCGGTGCTTGATCGCCTGCATTCACTCTGCGGCGAGGTTCGGGATGCCATGGACTATGTTCCGGGGTCGACCCGTTCGAAGACAACCGCTGAGCAATCCCTGCTGCAGAAAGCGGGCGTCTGTCAGGATCATGCCCATGTCTTCGTGTCTGCAGCCAGATTCATGGGCGTGCCGGCGAGGTATGTTGTTGGGTACCTTTTGTCCTCAGATGATAATGCGACTGCGACGCACGCTTGGGCGGAGGCTTATGCGAGTGATTTGGGATGGATCGGGTTTGACCCGGCAAATCGTTTGTGTCCGACCGATCGATATGTTCGTCTCGGTGTCGGATTTGATGCTGATGACGCTGCTCCAGTTCGTGGGCACTTTGTTGGCCAATGCGACGAGGCGCTCGTGGCGGACGTTCATGTCACGCAGTCTCAGGCACAGCAGTAGACGGTCGAAGTCATGACATATTGCGTTGGTCTCAAACTCAAGGCTGGTCTGGTTCTGCTGTCCGATACGAGAACGAATGCGGGGATCGACAACATCGGTCGCTTTCGGAAGATGTTTGTCTTTGAGGATCCTGGCGAGCGCGTCGTAGCCCTCATGACTGCGGGCAATCTGGGCATTACTCAGGGCGTTGTCACTAAGATTGAAGCGACTGTGAAACGCAGCCTTGTCGATTCCGATATAGAGAGCGTGATGACCTGCGAGACGCTGTATCGGGCGGCGCAGCTTGTCGGGGAGGCGATGCACGAGGTTCAGGCGCGAGACCGTGCGCGTATCGAGTCTCAGGGGGCTGCTGCTGACGCGACCGTAATTCTTGCCGGACAGCGTCGAGGCGGTGAGATGCGTCTGTTTCAGATCTATTCGGCCGGGAATTTCATCGAGGCCACGGACGACACCCCGTTCCTGCAGATCGGAGAGCACAAGTACGGAAAGCCGATCCTTGATCGGGTCATCCGTCCTGACACCCCTCTGGATGATGCGATCAAAGCCGCTCTTGTGTCCATGGACTCCACCCTGAGGTCGAATCTGTCAGTGGGCATGCCGCTTGATCTTCTTGTTATCAAGGCGGACCACTGCCGGGCAAGCTTCAGCCAGCGTATCGAACAGGATCACAGGGAGTTCCGGCAGATCTCCGATAGCTGGGCCAATGCGCTCCGGGAAGCATTCCATGGACTGCCAACCATACGACTCTAGTGGCGACAACTGAGTTGGCTCTGAAGCCCAGGCCAGCCGGTGTCGCCGGTTCGAGAGATCTTAGTTTCCTTATTCCGCCGCCGACAGTTCGATAGGGGCTGGGAGGCGGGTGATGATCTCCTTGGGGATCACGTGAACGAAGTTTGCGACCTCACGGTTCCAGTTGCTCAGAAGTGCGCTTGCCTGAACAGACCCGGTCCGCTGCATGTGTTCTGCGATCAGCCGGTGAAGAACGTCCTGCCAGTACTCGGTCGACACAGACCTCCAGATGACCGTGTCCGGATTGACCTCGATCGGGAACCGATTGTCGGGATCGTGAATGAAGGCCATGCCGCCTGTCATTCCTGCTCCGAAGTTCCGGCCGATCGGACCGAGGATCACGACTGTGCCCCCTGTCATATACTCGCAGCCATTCGAGCCACATCCTTCGATGACGGCCTGAGCCCCAGAATTTCTGACAGCGAAGCGTTCGCCCGCGCGGCCTGCCGCAAACAGCTTGCCGGAGGTGGCGCCGTATAGAACGGTGTTTCCTATGATTGTATTGTCCTGAGCGACGAATCTGGAGGTCGAAGGCGGTCTCAGGATAATGGTCGCCCCCGACAGTCCCTTGCCGACATAATCATTGGCGTCGCCAGTCACCTCCAGTGTCAGCCCCTTGGCTGCGAAGGCTCCCAGGGACTGGCCGGCTGAACCCTCCAGCATGACCTTCAGACGATCTTCCGGCAGAGAATCCATGCCGAAGCGTCGGACGATGTGCGAGGATGCCCGTGTCCCGATCGCGCGGTGAACGTTTCTCACGTGATAGTCCAGCTGCATCTTCTCGCCGCGCTCAAAGAAGCCGGAGGCGTCTCTCAGAATATTCTCGTCGAGAGCTTCGGGAACAGCGTTGCGATGGTTCGGCTTGTAGGTGATCTTCGCTTCCGGATCTGCTCGGACGAGGATAGGAGACAGGTCAAGGTCGTCCAGCATTGCAGATCCACGAGATACCTGTCTCAAAAGATCCGTACGACCGATCACTTCATCCAGACGAGTGAAGCCCAGCTCGGCAAGAATCTCCCTCACTTCCTCTGCGATAAATGTCATCAGGTTGATGACTTTTTCCGGCGAGCCGGAAAACTGGGCGCGCAGGCTCTCGTCCTGCGTGCACACCCCTACCGGGCAGGTATTGGAGTGGCACTGGCGGACCATGATGCAGCCCATGGCGAGAAGGGATGCTGTGCCGATGCCGTACTCTTCCGCACCCAGCATGGCGGCTATAACAACATCCCGTCCCGTTCTCAGGCCGCCGTCGGTGCGCAAAGTCACCTGATCCCGTAGATTGTTTAATGTGAGCACATGGTGTGCTTCCGCGAGACCGATCTCCCATGGAAGCCCTGCGAACTTGATGGACGTCTGGGGCGATGCGCCAGTCCCGCCGACATGACCGGAGATGAGAATGATGTCCGCCTTCGCCTTGGCGACCCCTGCCGCGACGGTCCCGACCCCTGACCGGGAGACAAGCTTTACGCAGACCCGACATTCAGGGTTGATCTGTTTGAGGTCGTAGATGAGCTGAGCGAGATCTTCAATTGAGTAGATGTCATGATGAGGTGGCGGCGAGATCAGCATCACACCCGGTGTGGCGTAGCGATTTCGGGCGATGAATTCCGTCACCTTGAAACCGGGAAGTTGTCCCCCCTCTCCGGGCTTGGCACCCTGCGCGATCTTGATTTCCAGTTCACGGCAATTGTTCAGATACTCAGCCGTGACGCCGAAGCGACCTGATGCAACCTGTTTGATTGCAGAGTTCGCGTTGTCGCCATTGGGCAGGGGACGGTATCTCTCCCGGACCTCGCCGCCTTCGCCTGAGACGGACTTCGCCCCGATCCTGTTCATCGCGATATTGAGAGCACCATGAGCTTCCGGACTAAGGGCTCCAAGAGACATGCCGGGTGTCACGAAACGCTTTCTGATCTCGTTGACGGATTGGACGTCATCTAGAGATGTGCGCCCTGGCTGTGGCCTGAAGTCCAGGAGATCTCTCAGCTGAACTGCCTTTGAACGCGAATTCGCGAGCTGCGAGTATTTTCTGTAGGCGGCATAGGAATTGTCGCCGCACGCGGTCTGAAGGAGATGAATGAGATCGCCTGAAAGCGCGTGGGTGTCCCCGCTTGTCCTCACGCGATAAAAACCGCCCATCGGTAAAACTGCTGAAGCGCCAGTCCACGCTCTCGAATGGGCTTCGACGATCTTACGCTCGAGGCCTGAGAGACCGATGCCTGAAATTCGGCTCGGCATGCCAGGAAAGTAATCCGCGACGAGGGCCCGCGAGAGGCCAAGAGCCTCGAAGTTGTATCCGCCGCGATAAGACGAGATCACGGAGATCCCCATCTTTGACAGGATCTTTAGTAATCCCGCCTCGATAGCCTTCTTGTAGTTGCCGACTGCCTTTTCCAGCGACATATCTCCTAACAGTCCCCTCGCATAGCGATCTGCAAGGGCTTCCTGCGCGAGATAGGCGTTTACGCAGGTTGCGCCGACGCCCACAAGAACGGCGAAATAGTGAGTGTCGAGACATTCGGCTGATCTCACGGTGAGTGAACAAAACGTTCGCAACCCGTGCGATACGAGGTGAGAGTGAACCGCTCCGGCAGCGAGGATCATCGGAATACCGGCCCGATCCCTGCTTTGTCCCTCGTCTGTGAGGATCAGGTGTCCTCGACCAGACGACACGGCTACGCGCGCTTCCTCCCGAATTCGCGCAATAGCCGCCTTTAAAGCCTCTCCGTCTCCGGGGGTGTCGGGAGGAAGGAAGGTGCAGTCGATCACCGCTACTCCATCGCCGATGTGGTCAAGCATTCGCGCGTACATGCCGTTGGTCAGAACGGGGCTTTCAAGGACAAACACGTTCGTTTGAGTTTCGTCTTCCGCGAGGATGTTTCCGAGGTTTTTGAATCGGGTCCGAAGCGACATCACGCGACCTTCCCTGAGGGGGTCGATCGGAGGGTTCGTAACCTGAGCGAAGTTTTGCCTGAAGTAATGGGACAGAGGGCGGAAGTGATCTGACAGAACAGCCAGCGGACTATCGTCACCCATGGACCCGATGGCTTCCTTGGCGTCTTCCGCCATCGGAGACAAAATCATCTCCATGTCTTCCATGGTGACGCCCGCCGCACTCTGCCTGCGCAGAATGTCCTGGCGCTGCGGATAGAGCCGTGGCTCCGGACCTGGACCGATCAGCGGCTCCAGCTCCACGACGTTCCTTAGCCATTGCTGATAGGGGTGTTTTTCAGCCAGAGTGTCGATGAGCTCCCTGTGCTCGTAGAGGCGGCCCTCCCGGATGTCGACCGCGAGCATGGCGCCCGGCTCGACGCGGCCCTTGCGGATTATCGTCTCAGGATTAAGTGGACACATGCCTGCTTCAGATCCAACGGCCAGCACACCGTCTTCCGTGAGCGCATAGCGCATAGGCCGAAGCCCATTTCGATCCATTCCCGCGATCGCCCATCGTCCGTCAAAGCAGGCGAGCGCAGCCGGACCATCCCAAGGCTCCATGACCGAATTCGAATAGGCGTAAAGCGCCTGATGCTTTCGGGGCATGACAGCTTCATCAGAGGAAAACGCCTCGGGAACCAGCAGCGTCTTGGCCATGGGACCGGAGCGTCCGGCGCGGACGAGCAATTCGAACACGTTGTCGAGGGCCGCGGAATCCGACCCTCCCGGTGTGACGACAGGCTTCACATCGTCGCCGTATTCTCCGAAGTTATTCGAGACCATCTTGATCTCGTGCGATTTCATCCAATTCACATTGCCTGACAGCGTGTTGATCTCGCCGTTATGAGCCAGCATTCGAAACGGCTGTGCGAGGCGCCACTGTGGAAATGTGTTGGTCGAGTATCGCTGATGATAGATCGCGACCGCCGAGACAAATCTGGCGTCTGCGAGATCGAGATAGAATCTGTCGATGTCCTCCGCGAGGAACATACCCTTGTAAATGATGGTCCGTGCTGAGAATGAACAGATGTAGAGCTCCGCCATTCCCGCTTCACGCGCTCGCTTCTCAATTCGCCGTCGACAGACATAAAGCGCGCGTTCAAGTTCATGTTCGTCCCGCCCCTGCCTGTCCACGAACAGGATCTGTTCAATCTCGGGGCGGGTGGCGTTGGCTTTCTGTCCGATCACAGAGGTGTTGATGGGGGCCTGTCTCCATCCATAGATGTAGAAGCCGAACCGCACGACCTCAGTCTCGATGATCGATCTCGCTTTCTCCTGCGCGCTCAGGTCGGTTCGCGGGAGGAAGATCTGACCGACGCAGATGTTTGCATTATCGGGCAGGGAGTGCCCCTGAGCTCTTACCTGGTCACGAAAGAAGGCCTGTGGAACATCAAGCCGGATTCCGGCCCCGTCTCCCGTTTTCCCATCCGCATCGATCGCCCCCCGATGCCAGACCGCCTTGAGCGCGCGCAGCGCCATGTCGACGATCTCCCGCCGAGGGCTTCCGTCGATTTTGACAACGAGACCGACCCCGCATGCGTCGTGTTCGTCGGCGGGGTCATAGGTTCCCGCCGCGATTAATCGATCCCTCTGACCAAGGTATTTGTCTAGCCAGGCCTGCGCTGATGTCTCGGTCATATCGTGTCCCTTCGAGGGATGCTTGACGGGCCGTGGGGGGGATGAATGTTCATTCTGCTGCGAGGCCTCGCGACCGTCGTCTGGCGCCAAGATAGGCGTCCATCGCGGTCGCCGCCTCCCGACCGTCCTTGATGGCCCAGACGACAAGCGACGCTCCCCGGACGATGTCTCCGGCTGCGAAAACCCCTGGTATCGAGGTCATCATGTTTCGATGATCGATCTTAACGCCGCCCCACCGGTTCACTGCGAGATCAGGCTCTGCGAACAGTACAGGCAGATCCTCTGGTTCAAATCCGAGGGCCTCGATCACCATGTCTGCCTTGAGATCGAAAGATTCGTCGGGGATGGCTTGCGACAATCTCCGACCGGATGCATCCGGAGGACCGAGCCGCATGCGCTGAACCCGCACGCCCTTTACTCCGCCCGTCTTCTTTTCCAGTATCGCGCTCGGCGCCGCCAACCACTGAAACCGGACGCCTTCTTCTTCTGCATTGGCGACCTCCCTCTGCGAGCCGGGCATATTCTCCCGGTCGCGGCGGTAGAGGCATGTGACCGATCTCGCCTTCTGTCGAACTGCGGTGCGCACACAGTCCATTGCCGTGTCCCCTCCGCCGATCACGACCACGTGGCGATTCTCTGCATTCAGAACCCCTGATGTGAAGCCTTCTGCGGCGAGCCCCATGCCAACCCGATTTGAGGTGATGAGGTAATCCAGGGCTCGATGGACGCCAGAAGCGCCCACCCCGGGAACGGCCAGCGATCTTGCTTTGTAAACGCCGGTTGCGATCAGCAGGGCATCGTGTCGCGATCGAAGGTCCTTCAGGGAAATGTCTGAGCCAATACTGACGCCCCTCTGAAACTGAACTCCGCCGTCTTCCAGACGACGCGTGCGCCGCTCGACGACCTCCTTCTCCAGCTTGAAATTGGGGATGCCGTAAATCAGCAGGCCCCCAGGGCGATCGTGACGGTCGTAGATCACGACTCGGTAGCCTTCAGACCTCAGCTGTTCCGCCGCTGTCAGACCGGCCGGACCCGCCCCGATGATGCCTACCGACTGATCCAGTTGTCGCTGCGGCGTGATCGGAGCCACCCATCCATTCCGCCAGGCGGTGTCTGTAATGTAGCGCTCGACTGAGCCGATCGTTACCGACCCATGTCCGGACTGCTCGATCACGCAGGCGCCTTCGCACAGCCGGTCCTGGGGGCAGATGCGGCCGCAAATCTCCGGCATGCTTGATGTCGCCGAAGACACTTCATACGCCTCCTCTAGCCGACCTGTGGCGGCCAGCATGAGCCAGTCGGGTATGTTGTTTCCGAGGGGGCAATGAGACTGACAGAACGGGACGCCGCACTGAGAGCACCGCGACGCCTGTTCACGGGCCTTTGCGGCGATGAAGTCAGAGTAAATCTCAAGAAAGTCATCCCGTCGTTCGGCTGCCGCCCGTTTTTCCGGGGGCGCCTGATCTGTGGTGACAAATGTCAGCATGTTCGACGTCGACATCGAGGATCCGCCTTCTCCGCCTGGGCGGACCAGTCACTAGGAGGAGAGATGAGGGGAGACAAGCCAAAAGCGGGGATTTAAGAACCAAATGGCTCTTAGTGTGCATGATCCGGTCTAATTTTGAGCATCCTACTTCGCGCGTCGGCCATAAATAGTCCCATTTGGTTTCTTTCGTCTGACTGGCGATCGTTTGCGAACCGTGCTCTGAGGCGAGGCAGGCGATGACCGAAGCGGGGGGCCGAATGGAAGCGCAGACAATTCTGCAGGCGTTGATCCTCGGATTGATCGAGGGTCTCACCGAGTTCATTCCCGTGTCCTCGACCGGTCATCTTCTTCTGGCCGGGGCTGCGATGGGGCTGACGGATCCCTCTTGGGACACCTTCACAGTGCTCATTCAGCTTGGAGCGATCCTTGCGGTGGTGGTTGTGTATTTCCAACGGTTATGGGCTGTCGTTATGAGCCTACCCAGTGAGGCTGCCTCACGCCGGTTCGCAATCAGCGTCATACTTGCCTGTGCCCCGGCATTCCTCGCCGGCGCCGTTCTGCATGATTATATCAAGACTGTTCTCTTCGAGACCCCGCAGCTTATCTGCTGGTCTCTCATTGTAGGCGGCGTTGTGCTGCTGGTGATCGACCGCACCGCCCCGCCAGCGTCTGATCATGATGCGATGAAATTGTCCCTGCCCAAAGCCTTTCTCATCGGCCTGTTTCAGGTTCTGTCCATTGTCCCCGGGGTCTCCCGCTCCGGCTCCACCATTGTCGGATCCATGCTCCTGGGGGTGGATAAGCGCGCGGCCGCGGAGTTTTCATTTTTCCTTGCGATTCCGATTATGGTCGGGGCTTTCTCTCTCGATATCTGGGAAAGCCGAAATCTTATCGACGCGGATCAGCTGGGCGTCGTCGCTGTCGGTTTCGTTGTTTCATTTCTTTCCGGACTGGTCGTTATCCGCACGATGCTCGGGTTTATCCAGAAGCGCGGCTTCGCGCCCTTCGGATGGTGGCGGATTGCCGTCGGTCTAGCCGGTCTTGCTATGCTGCATCTGTCCGCGTGAGCAAGGAGCGCTCTGCGTCGGGTTGATCGTCTCTGGTCTGATCGCGACCGGTTTGCCTTTACGGCTCGGGGATCAGGCGTCCACTCTCGAAACGCTATCGTCTTTCGGAGCGTGGAACTGTCCGTAGGGGCGGTGTCGCCACAGATAGGTTGGAACGATGGTCTCTATCGTTTCAAGCTGTTCGACGCCAAGCTCCTTCAGTCCCGGAGCACTCGGCGAGGCGACATTATCCGACTTCAGCAGCTGCACCTGGTCTCCGGTCAGCGGCGGTCCGAAGAGCGGATTCAGTCTCGAGATCGCGCCGATGGCGTAGCCCAAGGGCGAGGCGATCACAAAAGGTATCGGGAGAAGCAGCCGGGGTCTGTCAATCTGCCGGGTGATGAAACGCAGCAACTCTGTCATCGAGTAGGTGCGAGGACCGCCGATTTCGTAGGTTCGGCCATGTGCGTCGACGGACTCCAGCGCCGCTGCTACACCCTGCGCCAGGTCGCCCACATAGACAGGCTGAAATCGGGTCGAGCCGCCGATAAGCGGAAGCACCGGGCTCAATCTCGCCATCTCCGCAAATCGTGTGAAAAACCCGTCTTCGGGTCCGAAGACGATCGATGATCGAAGCACTGTCGCATGCGGAAGGGCCTTCAGGGTCGCGGCTTCGGCTTCGGCTTTGGTACGCCCATAGGCGGAGCCCGAGTTTCTGTCCGCTCCGATGGCGGACATCAGTACGAACGCCTTCACGCCGGCTTCAGCCGCCAGTTCGGCGACATTAGCCGCACCCTGGCCCTGTGTTCCGCTGAAGCTCTGTGCGCCCCTCTCCGCCAATATGCCAACGAGATTGACGGCTGCCTCCGCTCCTTCAAGAGCCCGGGCGACCGAGGCCCGGTTGCGGACGTTAGCCTGTACGAGCTGAACCTGGCCTACGTCGCCTGCGAGGCGCAGATCGCCCCCGATATGGGGGCGGCGCATGGCGACACGAACTCGCCATCCCTTCCGGCACAGGGCGCGGACGACGTTTCGCCCGACAAAACCCGATCCGCCGAAAACCGTGACAATCCTGCCGCTCATCCGCTGTTCTCGCTCCGTCATCGGCTGCACCCGAATGGTACCGGCGGGGTAGATCAAAATTCGTGCTTCAAGTCCATGACGTCCCGCCCCCTCCGGTCGCGTTCCGCTCGAACGGGACCGGAGGTCTGAACCGAGCCTTCGATCACCAAATCCTTACGCGCTGATCCGGTGGGAGGTACATCTTGTCCCCCTCCTGGACGCCAAAGGCTTCATACCACGCGTCGATGTTCCTGAGGGGGGCGGCTCCGCGGACCATCGCCGGAGAGTGGGGATCTGTCAGAAGTTGATTGCGCAGCGCATCTTCCCTCTGTTTGGCTTTCCAGGCTTGGGCCCAGGCCATGAAGAAGCGCTGATCTCCCGTAAATCCGTCGATCACTGGGGCTTCCGCGCCTTTTAGAGAGAGACGGTAGGCCTCGTAGGCCATCTGCAGTCCTCCAAGATCGCCGATGTTCTCTCCCATAGTCAAACGTCCGTTCACGCATCCGTCGGCGAGGGGGCAGTAGCTGTCGAACAGAGCTGCGAGACGGTCGGTGGACGCAAGGAAATTAGCGTTGGTCTGCTCAGACCACCAGTTTCTGATTTTTCCCGTTTCGTCGAATTCACGTCCCTGATCGTCGAAGCCGTGACCGATTTCATGTCCGATGACCGCACCGATCGCTCCGTAGTTTACAGCGGGGTCGGCTGCGGGGTCAAAAAACGGAGGCTGGAGAATCGCTGCGGGAAACGTGATCTGATTCATCAGCGGATTGTAGTAGGCGTTCACAGTCTGCGGGTTCATTCCCCACTCTTCACGATCAACCGGTGAGTTGATCCGGGAAACGTTTCGGTTCCATTCGAAACGACGGGCCGCAGCGACGTTCTCAAAGAGTTTTCCAGCTTCAATCGACAGTGCGGAATAATCTCTCCATTTGTTGGGATATCCGACCCGGGGTTCGAAGGTGGACAGTTTCTTCAACGCTTCCTGACGCGTCGCGTCATCCATCCATTCCAGGGTCTGCAGTCTTGTTTCCAGTCCGGTGCGCAGATTGGCCACAAGCTCGTCCATCTTCGCCTTGTGATCCGCCGGGAAGTGGCGTGCGACATAGATCTGTCCGAGAGCTTCTCCCATCAGACGGTCCAGCAATCCAACGCCGCGTTTCCATCGGTCTCTCTGCGTCTCCACCCCTCGAAGCGTTCGTGAGTAGAACTCGAAATTTGCGTCGTCGACGGCCTTTGTCAGATAGGAGGCGTTGTCATTCACGTAGTGGAAGGCGAGATAATTCTTCCAGCTGTCCAGCGGCTCCGATTGCATCAACTTTCCGCCGTCTGCGATCGCCGAGGTTTCCTGAACCACGACACGTTCGGTTCCGGGTAATCCAAGGTCGGCCAGCATCGACTCCCAGTTCACTGAAGGAGCGAGGGTCTTGAGTTCGGCGAGGCTCATCTGGTTGACCGCCTCCTTCACGTTCCGCTGTCTCTCCGGCGCCCAGTGAATTTCAGCGATTTTCCGTTCAAGAGTGAGGACCTGTTTTGCCGCTGCTGCGGGATCTGGGTTCCCGATCACTTCAAAAATTCGGGTAAGGTAGGCCGTGTAGGCCGCGCGATACTGGTCGAAACGTTCTCCGGACTTAAGGTAGTAGTCGCGGTTGGGCATGCCGAGGCCGTCTTGTCCGATCCACACAGCATAGCGGGAGGTGTCTGAAGGGTCGGTCTCGACGCCTGCGCTGATCGGAAACGTCAGAAAGATGTCGCCCGTCAACTTCATAAGGTCTGATCGGGATGCAATGGCGCTGATCTGATCGAGCTTCGGCTTGAGGGGTGAGACGCCTCGTGTTTCGAGAGCAGCCTCGTCCATCCAGCTGGCGAAGAGATCCGCGACCTTCTGCTCGTTCGTTCCCGAAGCTGGCGAGGAGGCGGCAAGTTCGTCGACGATCGTTCGAAGATTGGTTTCCGCCCGATCACTCAGTTCGTCGAAAACACCATAACGAGCCTTGTCGGCCGGAATCGCGAAGTCCGCCAGCCATTTGCCGTTCACATAGGTGTAAAAGTCGTCGCCCGGCTTTACGGAGGCATCGATCGCCGCGGTATCGATCCCAAAGGATCCGATCTCGGCCTTAGAGGCCTGTTCTGCAGGAGCTGTTGTTGGGGAACACGCCGCCAGGAGCGCCGAAATGGCCGCAGCGGTCAGAAGAACGGATCTCATCGGTTATCCTCATGAACTGGAGGCGACGGAGGGCGACGACGTCGCATGTGGCGGGGATCTGGTCCAAATCCAATGGGCAAGTCAATGAAAGATGCGGGTTTCGTGTGTCTTACCCCCGATCCTTCGGTGCTCCAGTTTGGATCTCCTATCACGATGACAGGTGGTCGCGCTTTAGGAAGAAGAGCTCTAGAAGAGAGATGCGGTCGGTCCGATCGAGGCGACAAGAGAGCAGTCAATGAGGGGGGCGCCGAAACAGGACATCGAGACTGAGCCGGGAGAGGGCGCCGACAGCTCAGTTCGGGATCGTCGCTTTATCGACTTTGTCGTCCTTTGGGCCGTCTGTTCGGCTGGGTTCATGATCCTCGCTCTCGTCGGAGCAACGCCGGCCTGGGCCGCTATTGTGGCTTCTTTGGTCGTGGGGTTGTTCTTTTTCGCCTATTTTTCAGGGACTTCGGATCTTACCGCCGAGGCTTTGCGTTCCACTCATGCGGCCATGAGGGATGATGAACGTAAGGCGAGGGTCGATAATGAACGGCGGTTTCGTCTCGCGATGATCGAGGCGCTCCCCGAGCCCGTTCTTTACATCGACGCCCTCGGCAAGGTGGAAGCCGCAAACGAGGGCGCTCGTCGGGTGTTTCGGCTCGTAGGATCAGAGCCGCTTCTTGCTGTCGTCGTGCGTCGGGCTGAGTTTGTGGATGCCGTTTCAGAGGCAAGGCGGTCGGGAACCGCTCAAATCTTCGAGTTTGTCGAGCGAGGAGAAACGGACCGTCACTATTCCTGTGTCGCCGCGCCGCTCGTTACTGCGACCAGCTCCGGCGTGCTCGTAACGATGCATGATCTGACAGATATCAAGAGAGCGGAGCTCGCGCGGGTCGATTTTCTGGCAAACGCCAGTCACGAATTGCGCACTCCGCTGACGTCGCTGGCCGGGTTCATTGAGACTATGCGCGGCCCGGCCCGTGACGACCCCGCCGCATGGGATCGATTTCTCGAGATCATGCAGGGTCAGGCTGACCGAATGCGGCGTCTGATTTCCGATCTTCTGTCGCTGTCTCGCATTGAACTCAATGAGCATCGACCCCCTGAAACTCTTACAGATCTCGCTTCGGTCGTTCGGGAGGTTGTCGACGCCCTGCAGCCGGTCGCACGCTCGCGCGGCGTGATTCTTGCGGTCAGGGCGTCGGACCGGGACGTGATCGTCGCGGGCATCCGCGACGAGCTCAGTCAGGTGGCCCAGAACCTCATAGACAATGCGATCAAATACTCTGAACCGGACGGCGTCGTCGAAATCGAGATACGTGATGGACTTGACCACGAGGCTGCGTTTCTGAGCGCTGGTCGCCGATGGGAGGCCGCAGGCCGGATGTCGATCGCCACCGCACCCGTCCGGCGCGGCGGCGAAGAGGAGCGGTTCGCGTTTCTGCGGGTGTCCGATTCCGGTCCCGGTATTGACCGGCAGTATCTTCCCCGACTGGCGGAGCGGTTTTATCGGGTCGATCCCGGGCGAGGCCTTCGGCGGGGCACGGGTCTCGGGCTGGCGATCGTCAAGCATGTCGTAACTCGCCATAGGGGCGATTTCGTTGTCGAGAGCGAACTGGGTCGCGGCGCGGCTTTTGGAGTTGTCCTCTCTTCCGGCCCCCTTGAGCCGATTTCCCCCACGCGCCTTCCCGGTCCAGATGCAATCTAGGGTTCTGTTTCGATTGAATATATGGCGAGAAAGCCTTCGTGGCAGCTTAGCGTTTTCTTGTCCTGACCCGGAATTATGCGGGTTCCGGCGGCTCGAGGGAGGCGATGCGCCGGCATCAGGGCCCTCCATCCCTTTGTCGCCCATTGAACGGCGACCCCAAACATGGGTAAGGAAGCCGTCGGCCAGCCGTCATAGGACTGTCAAAAAGGCTGGATAAGAAGCATAATCGGTAGCCGGGCTGGACGCGTTGATGTTCGAACAGATCGCCCATTCAAGGCTTGCCGTTGGCCTGCTAGCGGTCCTGGCGGCTGGAACGTTCGCAGCGTTCTTCCTTGGCCGACGTCGCGCCCTGTCGATTGTCTCCGGTAAGACGCGCGAACTCCACTCCCGACCCAGTTATCACGGTTATCTGGTCGCGCTTACGTTTCTACTCCCTGGTCTCGTGGTCCTGGCGGCCAACGCAATGATTGGGGATGTTCTCGCCGATCGTCTGGCTCTTTCTCGATTACCTGCTGAAATCGCAGGTCTTGACCCCACTGAAAAAGCTGAACGGATCAACGCGGCTCTCGAGCTAGCGAGGCGCCCACTTTCTGATCCATCCCGTCTCGAGGGAGAGGCGATTGACGCCTCGGTGCAGGCGTACGCCACGCTAGCGGCGGAAATCAGGGGTCAGGTGAAGCTGGCCGCCGTTGGGCTCGCTTCAATTCTCTCTGCGATCGGTCTTGCTGTTGCCTTGACACGAATTCGTCGTGAGCAGCGCGCCCGCAATCAGGTCGAGGGCGCGATTCGCGGTCTTCTGATGCTTTGTTCCGGCGTCGCGATCGCCACGACGCTGGGGATCGTGCTTTCGCTCATCTTCGAGACATTGCGCTTTTTCGGAGAGGTTTCTCCGGCGGAGTTTCTCTTTGGCCTGAAGTGGAGCGCTCAGACCAATATCCGTCCTGATCAAGTCGGTTCGTCTGGGGCGTTCGGGGCTGTTCCTCTTTTTTATGGGTCTTTGCTTATTACATTCATCGCAATGATCGTTGCGGCTCCGGTGGGGCTGTTTTCCGCGATTTATCTGTCTGAGTATGCGGGTCCCAGACTGCGGGGATCGGTTAAGCCGATTCTCGAAGTGCTCGCCGGGGTGCCGACGGTCGTCTACGGATTTTTTGCTCTTCTCACCGTCGCCCCCGCAGTTCGCGCTTTTGGAGACTGGCTCAATGAACTGATACTTGCTGTAGCTCCCTGGATAGAGGGACCAGTGATCGACGCTCAGCCGACGAGCGCCCTCGCGGCTGGGCTGGTGATGGGGGTGATGATTATCCCCTTCGTGTCCTCCCTGTCGGACGATGTTATCAACGCCGCTCCCCAGTCATTGCGAGACGGCGCGTTCGCCCTCGGCGCGACGAAGTCTGAAACCGTGCGCCACGTTATACTCCCCGCCGCGCTGCCTGGGGTCGTCGCCGCTCTGTTGCTTGCTGTGTCCCGCGCAGTGGGGGAGACAATGATCGTTGTCATGGCCGCCGGCCAGCGCGCTCAAATCACGGCGGATCCCTTTCAGGACGTCACGACAATCACGGTGCAGATTGTCGACCTTCTCACTGGCGATACTGAGTTCGACAGTCCTAAGACTCTTTCCGCCTTTGCGCTGGGCTTCGGTTTGTTTCTCATAACGCTTGTGTTCAATCTGATCGCGCAGCGCGTGGTCAAAGCCTACCGTGAAAAGTATGAGTGACGGGAATTTGTCTTACCCCGGCGCCGAAAAATCCAGGCGTTTGCGCAGGCGCTATCGGGAGGAAGTTCGCTTTCGATCTTATGGCGTTGCGGCCATATTGTTCGCCATAACGTCCCTTTGCGTGCTTTTGATTTCAATCGCCACCGAGGCGGTTTCCGCCTTTACCCGTCATGATCTTTCTTTAGAACTTTTCATTGACCCTGGCGTTGTCGATCCGTCCGGTGAGCGCGATCCCGAAACCATACGCGCCAACGTCTCTGCGTTCTCGGATCTGATCCGAGGCGAATTGAGAGAACGGTTTCCTGAAGCCGCTGAGGATCGCGACCTTCGGCGTCAGCTCGCGCGGATGGTGTCAACCCTGTCTGCTGAGGAGCTTGCCGCTCGGGTGGCGCAGTCTCCGGAACTTGTGGGGACAACTATCAGGATCACGGCGCCGCTGGCGGATCGAATCGACCTCTATCTCAAAGGACTGGTGACCGGTCAGTCTGTTTTGGACGGCGTCGGATCAGTCGACGTTTCCAGAACCTCTGAGGCCGTGGATCTTCGGTCCCAGGGGGGCTTCGCTGAGGCGTACAGGTCTCTGGCGGATCGCCTCGCTGAGGAAGCCGACGGGCGGAAGCAGCTGGCCAGAGTATCGGAGGCTGCGATTGCGCGCGTTGATGAGCGCTTTGAGGCGCTTCAATCCGACCGTACCGAGCTCACGTCCATGGACGCCGGAAGTCTAGCGGAAATGGTCCGCCAGTCGATCGCGATCGAAGGCCAGGACCTCTCAGCCCTGTCACTGGCTGCAGGACGCGCGGAAGCCTCCGGCGACGTCCAGCCGTTCAGAACGCTTCTAGGGAGCGAGTTCACCAAGCGAGCAGATGAGGCGACACGTGAAGCCGATGAACTTCTTGAGAGAGGCGATGCATTTCAAAAGAAGGCGCTTGAGGCTGAGGCGCGTGGGGAACCTAACGCTGAGACCCGACGCATTCAGGCGCGAACCGCTTATCTCGCGGGCGATCGACGCATGGTTGATGCAAGTCGCCTTGAGGAGATAGCGCGGTCGGTTCCCAATCTGGACATTGGAGCTCTTTCGGCTGTCGCATCGCTTGTCACATCCCGGCCCCTGACGTCTCTTGGGCGCGTGGTCGCAAGCGGGAATGAGGAGGCTCTTCTTCCTGCGGTGATTGAAATCAATCAGGCGGAGATCGTCGCTGCTGAGGCTGCTGTTGCGGACCAGGTGGCGAGAATCTCCGGGGTCGAGGCTCGGGTCGAGGCGCTCAAGTCTGTTTCGCCGGGACGCGCCGAGGCTCTGGCGGATGAAGGTCTGTCGGCCGCTCGTTCCAAGCTGCGCCGACTCGAAAGGGATCTTGCTGTCCTGCAGGCGACGCGCGATCGTCTTGCCCCTCCTGTTCCGTCGGTCGGTCCAAGTGTTGATACACCTGCGAGCACTCCAGCTGCTGTCGCCATTGCATCTGGCTCGCCTGATGCGACTACCGAGCCTGCAGAGTCTCTTCGCGATCCGGAGGAGTTCCTGAAGGCTGAAGCCGAAGCTCAGCTTGGGCTTGATCTGGGAGGGTCAATCGCTGCGGCGTACGCCCTCGGGAGGTTTGAGGGGGGAGCGCCGGGCGCCGAGGCGGACCTAAGGGCGCTGATGACGGCCCGCCTTGACAGGGAGTTGGAAGAAGTCCGTACCGATAAGGCTCGGCTTGAGCGTAAGCGAGCCCGAGATCTCAAAGCGGCAACCGATCTCCTTTCAGTGGCGTCCAATCCGTCCGCAGGGATTGTCCTGGATGAGTTTTCGCCAACCGTGCTGATCGAGATTGCCGGCGGTGTCGTCAAGGCGAAGCAGGTCAGTGAAAATCAGGTGATCGGCCAGGAATTGATACCGCTTGGCGCAGCAGGAGCGGTTGCTGCTGGAAGCTGGTCGATCAGGGAAATTCTTGTGCCTGAGGCGGACCGCCTGGTGACAGACCATCAGATCGTCTGGGCCGACCAGCTGATGAAGGGAGGCGATATTGTTCGCAGGCCGAATACCTCTCTTCTCACCCATGCTGATTCTACCTATCCGGAGCTCGCGGGTCTTGCGGCCGGGCTTGCAGGGTCATTCTGGATCATGCTGGTCACCCTCATCCTGTCTCTTCCGGTTGGCGTAATGGCGGCCATCTACCTTGAAGAGTTCGCCCCCCGGAACTGGGTGACTGACTTTATAGAGGTGAATATCAACAACCTCGCGGCAGTTCCCTCGATTGTGTTTGGTCTTCTGGGCGCCGCCGTCTTTATCAATTTCTTCGACCTTCCCCGTTCGTCCCCTCTGGTGGGGGGGCTTGTGCTCTCGCTGATCACATTGCCGACTATCATCATAGCGACGAGGGCGGCTCTGGGAGCTGTTCCACCGTCGATACGAGAAGGGGCGCTCGCTGTCGGCGCATCTCTCCCTCAGACGGTTTTTCATCATGTTCTTCCGCTCGCGGCTCCTGGAGTTCTGACGGGTGCGATTATTGGCCTCGCTCGTGCTCTTGGAGAAACTGCGCCTCTTCTGCTGATCGGGATGGTTGCGTTTGTCGCTGATCCGCCTGAGTCGATGCTCGACAGCGCTACTGCGCTTCCGGTCCTTGTTTACAAATGGTCGAGTGGGGCCGAACGGGCGTGGCAGCCGATGACGTCCGCTGCGATCATCATACTGTTGATTTTCATGTTTGCGATGAATGCGCTGGCTGTCTATCTGCGTCGCCGGCTGGAGCGGAGGTGGTGATGGCGTCCGGTGCTGTTTCAGGGGCGGGAGCAACGGGTGACGCCGGTCTGAAGGCCGTCGCGAGGACGAAGGTTCGCGCAAGAAATGTGTCTGTTTTTTATGGCCCGAAGCAGGCATTGTTCGACATCAGCCTGGACATGCCTGAAAAGACGGTGACAGCGCTCATCGGTCCTTCCGGGTGCGGGAAATCAACATTTCTCCGATCAATCAATCGGATGAACGACACCATCGAAGGGTGTCGCGTCGAAGGTGAGATCGACATTGACGGAGAAGATATCAACGATCGGTCGATTGATCCGGTTCTGTTGAGAGCCCGTGTGGGAATGGTGTTCCAGAAGCCAAATCCCTTCCCTAAGTCGATTTTCGATAATGTCGCTTACGGCGCCAGAATTCACGGTCTTGCGTCCACCAAGAAGGAGATGGAGGCGATTGTTGAAAGCTCGCTCGAGCGAGCCGGATTGTGGAATGAAGTGAAGGATCGTCTCAATCAACCCGGAACGGGGCTATCGGGCGGTCAGCAGCAGCGCCTGGTGATCGCGAGAGCTATCGCAGTTAATCCGGAGATCATTCTGATGGATGAGCCGTGCTCCGCGCTCGACCCGATCGCGACGGCTAAGATCGAGGAACTGATTGATGAGTTGCGGCTCAACTACTGTATCGTGATCGTGACTCACTCCATGGCCCAGGCGGCTCGGGTTTCACAGCAGACCGCATTTTTTCATATGGGGAAGTTGGTGGAGACGGGCGATACGGAGCTCATCTTCACCAATCCTCGCGATACACGGACCCAAGATTATATCACCGGTCGATTCGGATAACCGGTTCCGGGTCCGATCTTTCCAGGGAGGCGCGATGTCATGACAGAGCACACCGTCAGATCCTTTTCCGCCGATCTTGAGGAATTGTCGGGAGACATCGCGCGCATGGGCGGTCTCGCCGAGGACGCTCTGTCTGACGCTATTCAGTCGATTGCGACCCGGGACCCTCTTCTTGCTGCAGGCGTTGTGGCCCGCGATCCGCAGATCGATACCATGCAGGTGGAGATAGAAAAGAAAATCCTGAGGCTTCTCGCGCTGAGACAGCCTCTTGCCCGTGATCTCAGGCAGACAATTTCGGGGCTGAAGATTGCTTACGAGCTTGAGCGGATCGGCGATCTTGCCAAGAGCATCGCCAAGCGAACGAAGGTTCTTGACGGCGCTGAGCCGACGGGAGCCTTCAAGGGTGTCGCGAGAATGGGGCGGCTTGTCGTCGCTCAGCTCAAGAGGGTGCTAGATGCCTACTCAGCTCTTGAGACCGATGCGGCGACGTCCGTCTGGACGCGCGATGAAGAGGTGGACGAGCATTATACGTCTCTCTTCCGTGAGGTGCTGACCTACATGATGGAAGATCCACGGATGATATCATCATGCACACATCTCCTGTTCGTGGCGAAGAACCTCGAGCGCGTCGGCGATCACTGCACAAACATCGCTGAGGAAGTCCATTTTCTGGTGACAGGCGAGACTCTCACGACCGAAAGGCCGAAAGTTGATGTCTTCACAAGCAAATGATCTCAGCCGTGGAGGCGGCGGGCGAACCTCTCGTCCCTATGCACTTCTGGTTGAGGATGAGACGTCTCTGATCGAGCTTATTCGGTACAATCTCGATCGCGAAGGATATGAGGTTCGGGTCGCGACGGATGGCGAGGAGGCGATCCTGCTCATCGAGGAGCGCTTGCCCGATATTGTCATTCTCGACTGGATGCTTCCGAAGGTTGCAGGGATTGAAGTGTGTCGCCGTCTTCGCAGCAAGCCAACCACCCGTAACCTCCCTGTCATCATGTTAACCGCCAAGGCGGAAGAGGTTGATCGCATTCGGGGGCTCGATACCGGCGCTGACGATTACATGGTGAAGCCATTCTCAATGGTCGAGCTTGTCGCCCGTATACGTGCGGTGATGCGACGCATTCGACCGGCGCTGGCGGAAGAGCGGGTCGAAATCGGCGATATCGTGGTTGATCGATCGGCCCATCGCGTACTTCGAAATGGCGCCGAAATTCATCTTGGACCGACGGAGTTCCGGATTCTGGACCACCTCATCCAGCATCCAGGGCGTGTTTTTTCCAGAGAGCAGCTTCTGGATGCGGTCTGGGGGTCGGATGTTTATGTGGAAACCCGTACCGTAGATGTGCACATCGGACGTCTCAGGAAGGCTCTCGCAAAGGCTGGCGGCGAGGATCCTATTCGAACTGTTAGATCTGCCGGGTACTCGCTCAGTTTTTCCTGATGGGGTTTCCCCTAGCCAGCCCTCTTAACACGTCGCCTCTCAGCGACCTGCCATAAAACATAAACGGGCCCCCGGAGCGTACGGGAGCCCGTCAGTTCGAGTTCGATCAGCGCAGTCCTTTTTAGCCGGCCAGCCGATGGATGTAGTCGAATTCCCGTGACCTACGCTCGCGCTTCTTGGCGGGCTGGAAGGCGACGCGCGCATGGTCTGAGCAATAAGGGGAGCCAGCGCAGGACGCCTGCCCGCAGAAGCCGAAGTTCGTGTCGGCCGGGTCCCCAATCGGCCATTTGCACATGGAATCCTTGACCGTCAGGACGGTGACCATGTCGCCGTTGGGAAGGCGCTTGGGTTCAATCACGGCTGCGGACTCGCTCGCCCTCTGGGCGACGACAGGCTCGCGTACGACGGGAACCTGAGGGCCCGGCGCGCGTGCTGGCGCGGCAGGTCTCGTCGCAGTCTGTGGTTTGGGTCTGGCCAGCCGGGGCGGGCGCTTAACCGGTCTGGATGGCGTTGAGCGGCCCGAAAGCCCCAGGCGGTGAACCTTGCCGATCACTGCGTTTCGCGTCACTGACCCCAGGCGCTTTGCGATCTGGCTGGCGCTATGTCCCTCCGACCAAAGCTTCTTGAGTTCGGCGACGCGTTCTTCGGTCCAGCCCATGAAGTTTCTCCTCAGCCGCGGCGAATCATGAGAGACACAACATGTTGATGGCGTCGTGTCTGCGGTCGCCTTTTGCGATCAAGGGATAGTAGCCCCCAAACGCGCAGACGCAACATACTGCGTTTCTTGCTAACAGGTTAATCAATATCTTGACGTCCGTTGAGCTCAATCGGGCAGGTCTGCGTGAGCGGAACGACCGTTAGGTCAGGCTTTTCTGATGCGAGATTTGTCTGGCGCGGCGTCGGGAATGCGCTCTAGAAGCGCTTTAAAGAGGCATGAAATGTCTAAACTCGGCACTGACGCCGGTTCTCCGGCCCTTCAACCACCGCGAGAGTATGGTCCTGTCAACTGGATAGGGCTTTGGACCCTCTGCGTGCGGGAAACCCGAAGGTTCTGGAAGGTGGGAATGCAGACGCTGTTTGCGCCCGTGGTGTCATCCATACTCATGCTGTTCGTTTTCGCCCTGGCCATTCCTGGCGGCGGGGCCCTGGGCTCGGTCGATTTCCCATCTTTCCTGGCTCCCGGGGTGGTGATGATGGCGATCCTTACGAATGCATTTGCAAATACCTCTTCTTCTCTGATCATCGCCAAGGTCCAGGGTAATGCTGTCGATTTTCTGATGCCGCCGCTCTCATCGGGGGAGCTTGCTGTCGGCTTCCTGTCCGGCGCCGTCGCACGCGGCGTCCTTGTGGGGGCGGTCACGTTCGCATGCGTCTGGGCGATGGGCGTCGTCCCATTCCGGGTGGAGCATCTTTGGGCAGTCTTCTATTACGCCGTTGTGGCGTCTCTCTTCATGGGCGCGATCGGCCTCCTCGGGGGGATCTGGGCTGATAAATTCGATCACATGGCGGCCGTACAGAACTTCATCGTCGCGCCTCTGACGATGCTGTCGGGAACGTTTTATCCCATCAGCCGTCTGGGGGAGCCATTTGCGTCCCTTTCTCACTGGAATCCGTTCTTTCATCTGATCGACGGCTTCAGATACGGTTTCATCGGACGACATGAGGGCGATCTTGCCCTCGGCGCCTCTTACACTCTCGGTCTGTCTCTTATCCTGTGCCTCGCCTCCTGGCGTCTGCTGCGATCGGGATACAAGCTCAAAGCCTGAGGTTCTCGTTTTTCCTGCATTGACAGGGGGAAAAGGGGGCCTCAAAGGTCCGCCCTTCTCTGATCAATGCGCATTTCCTGTCCTGAAGGGAGACGCCGATGTCGAACGCCATTCTTCCCGTTTACGGTCCGTCCGAGGTCGTATTTGAGCGTGGCGAAGGCGTTCGCCTTTTCGACAGTAACGGCAGAGGTTATCTGGATTTCATCGCGGGGATCGCGGTCAACAGCCTAGGCCATGCCCATCCTGCGCTTGTCCGTGCCCTGAGCGAACAGGCAGGGAAGCTCTGGCACGTTTCGAACATGTACCGGATTCCGGGTCAGGAAAGGCTGGCGCAACGCTATGCCGACCTGACGTTCGCCGACCGGGTGTTCTTTACAAACTCCGGGGCGGAAGCGATCGAGGCGTCGATCAAGATCGCCCGCCGATACCACTGGTCGCGAGGCGAGCCTGAACGGATCAAGATCCTCTCATTTACAGGGTCGTTCCACGGTCGGACCTATGCGGGCATCAATGCCGGCGGACAGGACAAGTATCGGGAGGGTTTCGGTCCTCGCATGCCCGGTTTTGAAACTCTGCCGTTTGGAGATCATGACGCCCTTCGCCAGGCTGTTGTTCAGCCCGATGTCGCAGCGGTGCTGATCGAACCTGTTCAGGGAGAGGGAGGGGTTCGCGAAACGCCGGAGGCGTGCCTCAGAGCTCTTCGCCAGCTTTGTTCCGAGACCGGCGTTCTGCTGATTTATGACGAAGTCCAGTGCGGGGCAGGACGCACGGGTCAATTGTTTCATTATCAGTGGGTCGATGGCGCTGAACCCGACATACTTGCCGCCGCCAAGGGCATAGGCGGCGGCTTTCCCATGGGAGCATGCCTCGCGACCGAGGCGGCGGCCTCCGGGATGGCCAAAGGCGTCCATGGTTCGACCTTCGGGGGAGGGCCGCTGGCGATGGCTGTGGGTAACGCCGTTCTCGACATCCTTTCGGAGGATGGGTTCCTTGAGGGTGTTCGTCGGGTGTCCTCAACCTTCACGCAAGGTCTGGAGAGCCTCAGGGATCGTTACCCCGACCTGGTTCTCAAGGTTACTGGGCGCGGACTGCTCAGGGGGCTGAAGCTGTCGTTCGATCCTGTTGTCCTGCGTGGTGAGCTCGCCGAGAGAGGACTTCTTGTAGGGTCCGCCGGCGATCAGGTTCTCAGACTGGCGCCCCCGCTCATCGTCACCGATGACGATGTTCTGGAAGCGGTTCGGATCATTGATGACGCCCTTTCCGCCGAGGCGCGGGCCCGGGCTGCGGGGGGCGGAGCTTGACACGCCATTTCATAGATCTCTGGCAGACACCCTCGTCGGATCTGCGGTCCATCCTTGATGAGGCTAAGCAGCGCAAGGCGCTTCGTCGTCTGCTTCCCAAGGGGGCGGTCGACGCTGACTCCGCGCTATCTGGCCGCTCCCTTGCCATGATTTTCGAGAAGAACTCCACCCGCACGCGCCTGTCTTTCGACATGGCGATGCGTCAACTGGGTGGCGGCAGCATAGTTCTGAACGCGGGCGACATGCAGCTTGGACGCGGCGAGACGGTGGAGGACACTGCCCGCGTGGTTTCACGTTATGTCGACGCCGTCATGATCCGGGCTCGTCGGCATGCCGACGTGGAAGCTTTCGCGGCCGCGTCCGCCGTTCCTGTTATCAACGGGCTGACGGACCGGTCTCATCCCTGTCAGATTCTGGCTGATCTTCAGACGCTTGAGGAGGCCGGGCTTACGCTCAAGGGAGCGCGCATCGCCTGGGTCGGCGATGGGAACAATGTTGCGGCAAGCTTCATCCATGCGGCGCCCAGATTCGGTTATTCGCTGGCCCTGGGATGCCCCTCCGGCTATGGCCCCGATGGGCAGGATGTCGAGAGGGCGCGATCGGAGGGCGGACGGATCGACCTGTTCAATGATCCCTTAACGGCGGTTCGGGGCGCGGATGTGGTTGTCGCCGACACCTTTGTCTCGATGGGCGACAGCGATGCTGATCGGCGGCTGGCTGACCTTGCTGCCTTTCGGGTGACCGATGATCTCATGGCGCGCGCTGCAAATGGCGCTTATTTTCTTCATTGTCTGCCGGCTCATCGGGGCGAGGAGGTCGACGCCTCGGTTATTGATGGTCCGCAGTCCCTCGTGTTCGATGAGGCGGAGAACCGTCTGCATGCACAGAAGGCGATCCTCATCTGGTGCCTTGAGGCTTGATTTCTCTGTCATGGGCCCGGCGGAGGGACCGACCTGGTCAACCGCTGCGGTGGGGGATGGTTGATAAGGTATGAACGCCGTCAATCCGACAAACGTTTGGCGCACTTAATTTACCCGATTGCGCCTAGAAGACCCGAATAGTTGTTCGGAGTCTCTGGCGTTGATTAGGCTGCCGGCCATTGCAATCGTTCATGGTCTGAGAGCTTTCCTCCAGCGCTCTGTCCGCGAGAATCTGTTTGTCCTGATGATCATGGTCATCGCGTCAGGTTCGCTCGCACTGGTCGGCGGGCAGATTTATTTTGCGTGGTTGTCGGACCGCGCCGCCGCCGATCGCGAACGGTTGATGGTCGAGGAAGGTCTAGCCACGCTGGTGGAGGAAACCGCCTGGACCACAACTTCCGTCGCTTTATGGGATGATGCTGTCGGGAACCTTGACAATGCGCTCAATCTCGAATGGGCGGATGAGAACGTCAGCGAGTTCCTCTATCGAACACTTGGCTTCGAGGCGGCTCTGATTCTCGATCGTGCCGATCAGCCAATTTACGGAATGAGGGCCGGAGAACGAAGCCGGACTGAGGACCTGCTGCAGTTCCTGCCGCCGGCTCAACCTCTCATCGAGCAGGTTCGCGCCGCCGAACGACGGCGCGGCTCTCTCAGGGATGTTTTGAGGAACAGCCGATCTGTTTCGAAGCCCATATTTCGATCGTCGCTGGTGGAGGCGGATGGACGCATCGTGCTGATGACGGCCGCGCTTATTCAGCCAGACTTCGGTCGAAGCCTTCCAGATACGGAGCGGTCCGCGATTATTCTAGCGACCAGCCCTGTCGATCGATCATTTGTATCCATGATCGAAAAGCGCTTTCTTCTGAAGAATGCATCTCTGTCTCCCGGAGCCCCGGGACTTGAGAAAGGTTTTTCCAGAGCCGTCGTACGAAATCTGCTTGGTGAGCCCGTCGCCGTTCTTGACTGGACGCGCACTCATGTTGCGAGGGACGCGTTCGTGCGTTCATTGCCGATTATGCTCACCTTGATTTCTTTTTTCCTTGTCCTGTCGATAACTCTCTATCGAAGAGCGCGTCGACTGTATGACAGCCTTGTCGCCAGTGAGGCTCGAGCTGCGCATCTGGCCTTTCATGACGCCCTCACGGGGCTCGCCAACCGGACGCTCTTTTCCCGTCGTCTTGGCGAAGCGCTATCGGAATCCAGACGTGACGGTCGGGCGTTCGCACTTCATTGCATCGATCTGGATAAGTTTAAGTCGATCAATGACTCCTATGGTCATCCGGTGGGTGATGATGTCATTCGCTCGGCCGCTCAGTTGTTGTCGAGCGCGTGCCGGAACAGCGATACTCTGGCCAGGCTTGGCGGCGACGAGTTTGCGATCATTCAACGTGACGTGACCCCTGAAAGCGCAGGGGCTCTTGCGGAGCGTGTTGTCGGCCTTCTGTCTGAGCCCTTCCACCTTTCTGTCGGAAGCCTGTCGATTGGCGGCAGTGTCGGTGTCACTGTCGTTCACGAACAGGCCGTGGACGCGGAAGAGTGTCTGCGTCAGGCCGACCTTGCTCTTTACCGCGCCAAGGAGGCGGGGAGAGGGCGTTATGCCTTCTTCGCGCCAGCCATGGATGCTTCGGTTCGCGCACGCCACCTGCTTCAGGCCGATCTTAGAAGAGCTATCGCGTTCAATCAGCTGGATCTGCACTATCAGCCCCAGGTGGATGATCGTGGTCGTATCACAGGGCTTGAAGCCTTTGTCCGATGGGACCACCCTGAACTGGGGCCTCAGCCGCCCTCCTCGTTCGTTAAGATCGCAGACGAGTGCGGTCTGAGCGATCATCTCGGGATGTATGTCTTCCGAAAGGTGTTTGCCGAAAGCCGAAGGTGGGCCCATCTGACCGTTTCTGTGAACGTTTCGGGGGTGCAACTCAAACGCAAGGATTTTGCAGATCGGCTGATAGATCTCGCCCATGAGTTTGATGTTCGCCCCGCCTCATTTGAGATTGAGATACCGGAGGGAGTTCTCTTCGGGGCTGACCCTCATATTCATGCGACGTTGCGCAGCATCCGCGCAGCCGGCTTCAGGATCACCCTCGACAACTTCGGCGCGGGATATTCGAGCCTGACAAATCTTCAGCGGTATCCGGTGGACAAGATCAAGATTGACCGGTCCATCATTAGCAACCTCGGCTCCGATTATGAGACAACCGGTGTTATCTCGGCGATGATCCGCCTCGCAGGCGCGGTGGGACTGACCGTTATGGCGGAGGGTGTTGAGACCCCTCTCCAGCGTTCACTCCTGTTGGCGGCTGGATGTCTTCATGCTCAGGGCTTCCTGTTCGGTAAGCCGTCTACCGCCGATGATACTGAGAAGCTGTGCGCTGCCGGGAGCAAGCCCGCCGTTATCCGCGTGGCCTGATGTGCTCCGTTGAGTGTTAATCCCGCTTTGTCGCAAGGCTGACATCCGGATCGGGCTGTTTGGAGCGAATTGTTGGCGTCGCGTCGCCCTCATGCTAACGGGCCCCCATGTCTAGTCATCTTGAAGTTCAGAACACGTCGGGTGACGACTTTGTCGCCACGTTCCAGATAGAGGGTGTGCCCGTGCGAGGTCGTATCGCACGACTTGGCGACGCCACCCTCGATTCCATCCTTAAGAGGCACGATTATCCGCGATGGGCGGCTCATCTTCTTGGGGAGGCCCTGACCCTTGCAGTTCTGACCTCCGCCTCCCTGAAGTTCGACGGAAAGGTGATTGTTCAGGCCCAGGGAGACGGGCCGATATCTCTCCTGGTCGCTGAAGGTCGATCTGATGGCGGGATGAGAGGCTATCTGCGGCTCAATCGGGAGAAGTGGGAGAAACTGGACCGTATCAATCGTGGCGCCCGGCCGCATATCCCGCAGGTGATAGGGACCGGGGTTATGGCTATCATTCTGGCGCCGAATGATCCGCGCCAGGAGCCTTATCAGGGTGTTGTTCCTCTTGATGGGGGTACCCTCGAGGCCTGCGCGCAGACATATTTCTCTCAGTCTGAGCAGATCCCGACGCGGGTCCGACTTGCCGTGGCTGAGATTGCCGAACCCGGTGGTGTTCGACGCTGGAGGTCGGGCGGAGCGCTTCTTCAGCAGGTTGCGGGCGACGAGGCCAGGGGGGACACGGAGGAGGCTTGGGACAACGCCCGCGCTCTCTTCGACACGGTGACTGACCTGGAGCTGGCTGACCCCGACCTTTCGTCGGACCGCCTTCTCTACAGGCTCTTTCACGAAAGCGGTGTTCGTCTTGAGGCTCCTCGCGGGGTGAAAGACGCCTGTTCCTGTTCCGAAGAGCGCCTTCGCAGGACCCTCGAGGCTATGCCTCAGGACGAGGTGATGACCCTTGCGGAGGCCGATGGCGCAATCGTAGCGGATTGCCAGTTCTGTTCTCGTGTCTATCGTTTCCCCGCCAGCGACCTTTTTCAATCATCTTGAGGGTCTCAAGGTCGTCAGCACGATCGACCCCGTGCGCTTCATGGAGCGGCCCGACGCTTTGCCGTCAACTTGGCGCTCTTTGATCGTAGGGGCTGTCCAGTGCGAAAAGTGGTATGCGGGCGTCGAGGTAGCCGCCGTTCTCATCGGTCATTCGGTAGATGCCCTGCATCAAACCTGAAGGTGCGGACAAGGGAGCGCCTGAGGTATACTCGAAGCGTCCCCCCGGCGGCAGGACCGGTTGCTGACCCACTACCCCGGCTCCGTTGACTTCCTGTACGCGACCCTCCCGATCGGTGATCCGCCAGTGGCGCGTGACCAGCTGGAGCGTCCGGGGCCCTCGATTTTCGATTTCGACCCGATAGGCCCACATGAACCGGTGTTCGGCCGGAGAGCTCTCGTCATCCAGAAACGTTGGGCGCACACGAACGAAAACCCCCTCAGTTTCAGCTTCGTAGGGCAGGCTGGTCATGACCGTTCGTCTCCGATTCCTTCAGCCCTTCAAGGCCGCGTCCAGGTCTTCGATCAGGTCGTTCGGGTCCTCTAGCCCGACAGACAGGCGCACCCATGCATCCGTCAGGCCGATCGCGGATCGCTCCTCATCGGTCAGAGTTCTATGCGTGGTTGTCGCCGGATGGGTTATCAGCGACTTCGCGTCCCCAAGATTGTTTGAGATATCAATCAGTTTCAGGCCGTTGAGGCATGAGAACGCCGCATCCTTTCCACCTTTCAGGCTGAACGCTATCAATGTTCCACCTGTCTCCATCTGACGCTTGTGAATCTCATGATGCGGATGATCTGTCCGTCCGGGATATCTTACGCTTTCGATTGCCGGATGGTCTGCGAGAAAATCAGCGATCAATTCTGCATTTGCAGCCATCCGCCGGACGCGCAGGTCGAGAGTTTCCAGACCTTTGAGAAGAACCCATGCGTTGAACGGCGATAAAGCAGGTCCTGTATGTCGATAGTATTGCTGAATATGGTCCTCAATGGCCTTTCGCCTGCCAAGTACGGCCCCCCCAAGAACGCGGCCTTGTCCATCAATATGTTTGGTGGCGGAATAGGCGACCCAATCCGCTCCGTGCTGGAGCGGCTTTTGAAGGATCGGTGAGGCGAAGACGTTGTCGACGACGAGTTCTCCTCCTGCTCTGTGAACCTCTTCGGCCACCGCTGCGAGATCGATGGCGTCAAGCATAGGGTTCGTCGGAGTTTCAACCAGGGCGAGGCGCACCGGTCTTGAGCAGGCCTGTCGCCATGCGCTGAGGTCCGTCGCGTCGATCCATTCAACTTCGACTCCCATCTTGGGACAGACGTTCTTCAGGATCCAGACACATGATGAAAACAGCTGCTTCGCTGCGACGATGCGATCGCCCGGATTGCACGGGGCGGTGAGCATGGTGTGAATCGCGGCCATTCCGCTCGCTGTCGCCCGACAGTCCTCGGCGCCTTCAAGGAGGGCCAGGCGTTCTTCGAACATCCGTACGGTCGGGTTCGCAAAGCGTGAGTAGATATACCCTTCTTCCTGTCCGGCCATGCGGGCGGCATGACTTTCAGCGCTGGGATAGGCGAACCCTGAGGTCAGGAAGAGGGCTTCTGAGGTCTCTGCCCAAGAGGAACGTGTTGTTCCCCCTCTGACGAGGAGGGTTGCAGGTCGAAGGCGACGGGGCGTTTCGTCAGGCGGAAGTTCAGACATGAGATCACCCAGTGCGGTCCATGAGCAGGCACATAGGCTGAAATGAGCTCGTGCGAAAGCCGGTGTCGATGGTCGCCTTTGTCGTTAGGTTCTTGGGGGGTAAGACTGGCTCGTCCAGGCTGCTCTTCGGCTGATCGCTCGGGAAGGCCTTTGCCTCGCCCGGATATCGGTTTAGGTGATTTGCCGAGTGTCCAGTCGCTTGCGCACTCCGGAAGCCCGGTCGATACGGACCTTCCGCGGTCCTCTTCAGGATGCGTTGATGACGAGCCGCAAACTCAGCCAGACAGCGAGGCCTGTCGATCCGGATGGCGTCCTTTCGGATCGACAGCTCAGACACCTTTTATCCGCCGGCGGCGTTTGGGCCGAGGGCGGGCTGGAGGCTGACCAGATTCAACCGGCAAGTCTTGATCTGCGATTGGGGGACGTGGCCTTTCGGCTCCGGGCCAGTTTCTTACCCGGCGAACATGATGTCTCCTCAAGGCTGGACGACAGCCTTGTGATGCATACGCTTGATTTATCAAAGGGCGCGGTACTTGAAACAGGCTGCGTCTACCTTGTTCCCCTCCAGGAGAGGCTTGCGCTGCCGCGAGGACTCTCGGCGTCCGCTAATCCTAAGAGTTCGACGGGTCGAATTGATGTCTTCGTACGGGCTGTCTCTGATCGCGCCAGAGCTTTTGACGGCGTTCCGTCAGGTTATCACGGCACGCTCTACGCTGAGATCTCTCCCCGAACGTTTTCGGTTCTGGCCAGGAAGGGCGATCGGCTTCTGCAGCTTCGCGTCAGGAAGGGGCGTCATCATCCCACGCGAGATATGACTTTCAGTCTCGATCTTTTCCCCACAGCCTCAGGCGTCGTGGGATACCGGGCGAAACGTCATTCCCGGGTTATAGATCTCACCAAAATCGGTTCGCACCCTGTTGAGGACTTCTGGGAGCCGGTTCGTGCGCGGGACGGGCGCATTGTCCTTGACCCCGGCGAGTTCTACATCCTCGCTTCCAAGGAAAAGATCGTCATTCCTCTCGAGGAGGCTGCCGAGATGGCTCCGATCGCTCCCGAACTGGGAGAGTTTCGCGCTCATTACGCCGGGTTCTTTGATCCCGGTTTCGGCGTGAGGCAAAAGAGCGGCAAGGCGGTTCTGGAGGTTCGCTCCAGGGAGGTCCCGTTTATTCTCGAGGATGGTCAACCGGTTGGCCGTCTGGTCTTTGAACCTATGAGCCAGCCTCCGGAGGTTCCATACGGGGCGAAGGGATCATACTCGACTTATCAGGGGCAGGGGCTGCGACTGTCCAAATATTTCGGCCCTGTTCCGGATTGATCCTCGACACCTGGGGGGTCATCTGTTGCGGAGCGCGGCTGCGTCGCCTGCGAGCCGGACGATCTCGGCCCAAGACGACGCCTTGATGAGATCGGCAGGAGCTATCCAGCCTCCACCGACCGCAAGTACGTTCGGACGCGCCAAGTAGGAGGCTGCCTGATCGTGCCGAATGCCGCCTGTCGGACAGAAGCGGACCGCCTGAAACGGTCCTTCGAATGCCGCCAGCATTGTCAGGCCGCCAGAGGGCTCGGCAGGAAAGAACTTGAATGTATCCAGGCCGAGGTCGAGCCCCGTCATAATCTCGGTTGGCGTTGTGACCCCCGGGAGTATGGGCACACCCAAACGGCGCGCCGCCTCTACCGTGCTACGCGAAAGGCCTGGAGTGACGATGAAGTCCGCCCCCGCTTCGCAGGCGCGCTCAACATCTGCGGCTGTCAGAACGGTTCCTGCTCCGATAATCACGTTTTCGACCGACTTCATCGTCCTGATCACATCGAACGCGACCGGTGTGCGAAGCGTAACCTCCAACGCCGTCAGACCTCCGGTTCGAAGCGCTTCAGCCAGGGGGCGTGCATCGCCAGCTCGCTCGACTGTCAGGACCGGGACCACGCCGGCCCGGATCAGGATCTCGCGGATAGGGGATGTGTTCATGGCCGATTTCCAGTCTTTATCCCAAATAGGCCCCCACCCGCCTCAGGTGAGGCTGCGTGGACGCGAAAGATCTCAAACAGATCCCGCCCCCATCCGACCTCGTCTTCAGGGACCTGAGCCCGCGCTCTCAGCATGAGCTCCTCGTCGCTCACCATTACGTCAAGACGACCTTCATCTGCGTCGAGCATGATTACATCGCCGTCCTGTATGCGAGAGAGGATCGAGTCCTCTTCTGCGCCCGGACAAAGATGAATCGCCGCAGGAACCGAGCCTGACGCTCCAGACATTCGGCCGTCAGTTACCAGCGCCACACGGAAGCCCTTGTTCTGAAGAGCCTGAAGCGAGGGCGTAAGCTTGTGCAGTTCGGGCATTCCATTCACTCTGGGCCCCTGGAACCGAATGACTGCGACGTGGTCCTTATTGAGGCGGCCCATCGAGAACGCCTCGAGGAACGCGTCCTGAGAGTCGAATACAATCGCCGGCGCCTCGATCCGGCGCCGATCCTGCGCGACGGAAGAGATCTTGATGACGCTCCGTCCAATCGAACCTTTCAGACGTCGAAGCCCCCCTTCTTGCTCGAAGGGATTGGACGATGGGCGCAGGATGGTTTCATCGAGAGACGCGTCCGGCGCAGGTCGCCAGCCGATTTCACCCTCACTCAGCCATGGTTCCTGAGCATAGAGCTCGAGGCCCTTCCCCATCACTGTCTCGACATCCGGATGCAGCCGTCCGGATGACAGCAACTCCCGTATCAGGAATGACATGCCGCCTGCTGCGTGGAAGTGGTTCACGTCGGCTGAACCATTGGGATAAATGCGCGTAAGAAGAGGGGTGACGCTCGAGATCTCTGCAAAGTCGTCCCAGTCAATCAAAATCCCTGCCGCAGCTGCGATCGCCGGTAGGTGAATTGCGTGATTTGTTGATCCGCCTGTGGCCATCAGTCCGACAATGCCGTTGACGATGGTGCGTTCATCCACGATTTCGCTGAGCGAGACTGCCGCTGTTTCAGCAAGTTCTATGGCTCTTGCCGCCGCGTGTCTCGTCAGGGCGTCTCTAAGCGGTGCGCCAGGCTGAACGAACGATGTTCCGGGAAGCTGAAGGCCCATGATTTCCATGAGCATCTGGTTTGAATTAGCTGTTCCGTAGAAAGTGCATGTCCCAGGCGAATGGTAGGATGCGGTCTCTGCATTAAGAAGGTCTTCGCGAGTTGCGAGGCCTTGTGCGTAACGTTCCCGTACAGCCGCCTTCTCTTTGTTGGGGAGACCTGACGGCATAGGTCCCGCTGGTGCAAAAATGATCGGCAGGTGTCCAAAAGACAGCCCCCCGATAAGCAGTCCTGGAACGATCTTATCGCAGACGCCGAGCATGATGGCCGCGTCAAAGACATCGTGGGTCAAGGCGACTGCGGTCGCCATGGCCACCACGTCCCTTGAAAATAGCGATAGCTCCATTCCGGGCTGGCCCTGCGTGACGCCGTCGCACATTGCGGGTACCCCGCCGGCGACCTGCGCCGTCGCGCCCCGCCGCCGAGCCTCGGCCTTAATGAGATCGGGATAGGTCGCGAAAGGCTGATGGGCGCTCAGCATGTCATTGTAAGCCGTGCAAATCCCCAGGTTCACGGCCCTGGTGCGCTGCAGGAGCTTGTCCGCAGGTGCGGCGGAGGCCATGGCGTGTGCAATGTTTCCGCACGAGAGGTGGGAGCGCCGCGGGCCCTGTCGACGAACCTTGGCGGTTCTTTCGAGATAACGCGTTCGGGTGTCTCGGCTGCGTTCGATGATGCGTCCTGTGACCGCAGCTATCGTGGGATGGAGGTCCGTCATGACTGGATTCCTGACTGGCGCTCAGGGCGCCCAGAAAGCGTGAACGGGACGCGTCCTGCGTGCGAGGAGCTGTGACAAGGCTGATAAGGACGCAGTTTGAGTCATCGCATTATGGAGGACGCGCAGTTTGTCGTGTCCGGTCAGAATAAGGAATATCTCGGCTGAACGACATATCTCCTCAAGCGTCAGCGAGATTCTGTGAGGCGATCCATCCGCCTGAGCTGCGTAAATTGCAGCCGCTCGACGTCTTGAAGGCTTCATGGCTGTTTCCAAACCGTCGGCGTCTGGAAACAGAGATGCGATGTGACCATCGGCTCCCATTCCAAGAACGCAGATGTCAAAGGGCGTAACGGACGCCAGTCGTCGATCAATCTGTCCGACTGCGCCTTGTGGGGTCGGGTGAGGGGATTTCAGAGATACAAAGCGAGACTGGGCGGCTCGGCGCCGGAGAAGCGTTGAGCGCACCATCCGTTCATTGCTCCCTTTCTCCCTGCGATGTCGCCAGCGTTCGTCAGTTAAGGTCACTGCTATCCGGCTCCAGGGCAGGGCTCGGGACGACAGCGCCGTATAGACGGGACCTGGCGTGGTTCCGCCGGCCAGGGCTATGGAAAGCGTTTTCTTATGCCGTAGGCGCGCGGTAATGACGTGCTCCAGACGAGCGCCCACGCGAGACGCCATCCGCCCTCTGGTCGCATACACTGTCAACTGGAGTTTTACTCTGACCATGTGTGCCCGTTTCTTTCGGTCAGCGCGAACGCTCCCGCCGGTCCCCAGGATCCTGCCGGATAGGGAGCGGGCCTTATCCCCGATCTGGTCCAGCCCTCAATGATCCGATCCACCCATGTCCAGGCCGCCTCCGCTTCGTCGCGCCTGACAAACAGCGTTGAGTTGTTGTTGATCGCTTCGAGCAGCAGGCGTTCATAGGCGATACGGCGTCTGATTTCGCTTCTGAAGGCGTCCGACAGGCTGAGGTTCAGCTCCAGGGGCCTGAGCTCGTAGCCCCCCTGGGAAAGGGTTGGAGTTTTGTTCATCAGGGAGAGCGAGATCTCCTCTTCGGGTTGAAGACGGATAGTCAGGCGATTGGCCATGAGGTGGGTGTCGCCGAAGATCGAATGGGGCACCGTTCGGAACTGGATCACGATCTGTGAGGATCTATGCGGCAGCCGCTTGCCGGTCCGAAGATAAAATGGAACGTCTTTCCATCTCCAGTTATCGATATGAGCGCATAGGGCGACGAACGTTTCGGTATCGCTTTCCGCCGCAGAGCCATCCTCCAGATAGGAGGCGACGGCCTGTCCATCGCTCATGCCTCTCACATACTGGCCTCTGACCGTTCTCACCGGGAGGTCCACGTCCCTCAGAGGCCTGAGGCTTCTGAGAACCTTGACCTTCTCGTTGCGCACCGATTCGGGGTTCATGCTTGACGGCGGCTCCATCGCTATCAGGCACAGGAGCTGCAAGAGGTGGTTCTGCACCATGTCCCGGATGGCTCCGAAGTCGTCATAGTACGAGTAACGGTCTCCAACACCCAGCGTTTCTGCAACCGTGATCTGGACGTGTTCGATCGTATGGCGGTTCCAGAGAGGTTCAAAGAGCGTGTTTGCAAAGCGCAGCGCGATCAGGTTCTGAACGGCTTCTTTCCCGAGGTAGTGATCAATTCTGAAGATTCGAGGCTCGTCAAAGTGCTTTCCGATCGCCCCATTGATGGCCTCACATGTCTCAAGGCTGCGTCCTATTGGCTTTTCCACGATAATGCGGCTGGGTGCTCCCGTCAGCGACTCCGAGGCCAGCCCATTCACAATCGGAATGTAAAGGCTCGGGGACGTCGAAAGGTAGTAGACCCTTTCCTGATCTCCGCGGATCATCGCGGAAAGCCTCTTATAGGTTCCGGGGTCCGACGCGTCCCCGGGGCAGTATGAAAGGCGTGCCGAAAACCGAGCCCAGGTCGCATCAGGAACCGGAGAGCCCAGTCGCTCCTCTACCGAAGTCTTCACCTCGGCTCTGAAGGCTTCGTCAGTAAGGTCGGAGCGTGCAGCCCCTACGATTCTCAGTCCCGATGTCAGAAGCTGATCTGCGTCGAGGAAGTAAAGCGATGGAAAGAGCATGCGCCGGGCAAGGTCTCCCGTCGCACCGAAGATCACCAGGACGCCCGGGTTTGTCATCGTTTTTCCTCTGTCGATGCCGCTTAGCAGGTTTATCGTCAGAACTGTTTTCAGAAGTCCTTATCGCCGCTCAGGACGGCTTTCGATTGCTCGACACGTCCCGGTCGTTTCGCCTTGCGCAGGTCCTGGTTCCAAGTGACATCTCAGGGAGGCTTCTTAATGATGCATCGATTGATTGTGAACGGAGTTTAAGGATGAGCGCGTTCAGGGACGGATTGTTTGATGGATGGACGGTCTTCGTGGCCGGTGGAACCAGCGGCATCAATCTGGGTATCGCTCGACGTTTCGCTGAACTGGGGGCCTATGTGGCGGTCGCCGGGAGGAATCCGGAGAAGGCCCGGGCGGCTGCAGATTCAATTGGCCGAGGAGCGGAGGGATTTTCCTGCGATGTGAGAGACTATGAAGCGGTGCGGGCGGTGCTGGAGCGGGTCCATGCGTCCAGAGGCCCTCTCGATGTCGTGGTGTCGGGCGCGGCCGGGAATTTTCTCGCGCCAGTCGCGGGGCTATCGGCAAACGGCTTCAAGACCGTGGTCGACATAGATCTCAATGGAACATTCAATGTCTTCAGGGGATGTTATGACCTTGTTCGCAAGCCTGGCGCATCCCTCATCGCGATTACCGCTGGCCAGGCCGTCAATCCAATGCCCTTTCAGGCCCATGCCTGCGCCGCTAAGGCTGGAGTGAATCAGCTTGTCCGCGTCCTTGCGATGGAGTGGGGGCCTGAAGGTGTTCGCGTAAACGGCATCTCGCCAGGACCCATCGCCGGAACAGAGGGAATGGCCCGGTTGGCCCCTACCCGGGAGATCGCGGAGGCGCTGGCATCCCGCATTCCCCTTCGGCGCTTTGGAGAGGTTTCCGAAGTCGCGGAAAGCGCGGTTTTTCTCAGCACAAGCTCTGCAGCCTACATCACCGGCACAATTCTCGATTGTGAAGGCGGGTCGCAACTGGGCGATAGCCGTCCAAGGCTTTAGCGCGCGAGTGAGGCGCTTCGCTCTTTGAGGGATAAAGACACGAAGCGATCGTTTCGGCGTCAGTTCGCGTGACCCGCAGACTGGCGTCTGATCTCACCGTCCAGCGTATCAAGAATGATCTTTCGATCATCGGCCGACATGGCGGTGTCGCCAGCCACGCGGGCTCTTGTGGACATCAATGCTTCGAGGGCCGCTGAAGGCGTCTGGCCTCCGTGGGCGCATTTCATGATGAAGACGTGTTTCCCTCCAGATGCGCCCGGTCCATCCGCCACCATGGTTTCCTGACGCTCGCAGCCGGTCGGCAATACCAGCTCTTCTGAATCGCCGACCGCGCCCAGCTGAACAATCCTTCTCATCTCCACACGCGTGGCCGGCTCAGCGGGCGGCGGAAGGGGGGTGGTGAAGTTTATGGTGCAGCCCGCAAGCAGCGCGGACATCGCCAACACGGTCGTCAGGTGCAGATTGGCTATCATAGGATAATCTGGATCCTTGAAAATATCACATGGAAGATGATGGCGTTTCAGGAGCAGTGCACGTTACAACTTTCAATGACGGCGGCAAACACCTCTCCATGCCGTCAGTCCGCCTCTTTTTCCCTTAAGATGTATCGACAGCGTCGGGTTGAAGGGGAGAGCGGGCGAAAAGACCCTTTCTGTGTCAACCCGCAAGCTAGACTTCGTTTCGTGACAAGAGGATTGCCCCGTCCGCCGACCTTGGGCTAATCTGAAATCGTGGCGGGTGTAGCTCAATGGTAGAGCAGAAGCTTCCCAAG
>CAIKWZ010000046.1 GCA_903831255.1 uncultured Alphaproteobacteria bacterium | reverse complement strand
TTCGGGGGCAGGGTCTAACAACCCCTGTGCGCCACGTGCAGGGTGGGGGCCCTGACCCGTCAGCGGGTCTCTGTTGCGAGCGGTGCGATCCTTAGCTGATGCTCAACCGCTGAAACCACATCTCGGGTGAGAGGAAGGTTCTTCGCTTCCCTGTTCCATTGCTGATGGACGAGAGCGACGGTCTCCGCGGCGGTGTTCAGCACCAGTTTTTCGAGTAGGCGCGCCTTGCCCGCGAGATGCGCCAGTTCGTCCACCGTGAGTTCGTCAAAGCGCGCCGTGCGGCTGAATTTTAGCGCCGCTGCCTGGTCCTTGATGTAGGGCGTGGTCGCAACAAAGTCGCAGGCAGGAGCGAGGGCTGCGCCTTTTTCTCTTCAGCGCGCTTTGATTCAGCGCGAGAGGCGAGCTGGTCGCCTCCGAAGATATGCGGTTGCAGGGCTTAACTGTGACAAGACGATTTGTTGTGTATTGACAACAATTCGTTGAGCGATTAGATGTCATGTCATGTACAATCGCATTATGCTCTTCAGAGTTGAAGCGGGCCTCAGTCGAAAGCAGTTGGCTGAGATGCTGGGCGTGAACGCCCAGACCATCGGCTATCTGGAACGGGGCGATTACAGCCCCAGTCTGGAGCTGGGGATGAAATTGGCGAGCACGTTCAAGGTGCGAGTTGAGACGCTGTTTTCTCTCGACCCGTTTCCAAGCGTGGCGGGTGCTTTGGAACAGGAAAGAGAAGGACCTCATGGCAAACCTCGCACATAGGATTCTTGAGGGCCTCGATAGCCTTGCGAAGATGACGGGGGTCCCTGATCTGGACCGACGGATGACGCATGTTCTCGAGGCCGAGGTCATCCGACCGTTCAGGATCGCGTCCGCGGTTCTATTGGTCGCTGTCCTTTTGGGGTTGGTGCTGATGACAGGCGGGCCCTTGATGAAAGGTTTCGGCATTTTCCTGATCCAGGCCTGCTTCGTAGCCTCGGGGATCATACGGATGTTCAGTCCAATGCGTTCTTTCGCACGTCCGCGTGACGAGTTTGAAAAAGGTCTGCAAACGCTCGGCAGGGTGTGGGGATTGGCGACGGTGGCGATCCTGAGCATCGGCGGATGCTTCTGGTTCGGAGTGGCGACATCTCTGGCAGAGGAGGGCTTCAACCTATGGATGCCTCGAGACGCCGTCGAATGGTTTTTGATGGGCCTCACGCTCGTTGTCATCGAAATGAACGTCTCGATTCTGGCCGCGAGTTGGGCTCTGCCCAAATCCGCAGCGGAAACGGACTAAGTCTGACGTCTCAGGCCCGCTTTCCTGATTGAAGGGACCGACACGGCGGCACGCGAAGATCAGCGATGAAGGCGAGCGCGGGAGCGAACACCTGTTCTGGTTCAAACGCATGTCCGGTTTTTGGGTGCGCAGGTCGAAGAGAGACCAGCGTCCTGGTCGCAGTTCAACGGCTGCGCCGTGTCGGGCTAGGGGAAACCGTCCGGCCCCCTTTTGAAACACGAGTGAGCGTGCGTGTGGCTCGCGATGAGGCGTCAACCGGGGTGTCTGTCGTCATGATCTGAGGATCGGCGACGACCCGATGGAGGCCGCCGCGTCAGAACGAGACATCGCTTCCTGTTTCAACAGAGAAGGGGCCGACAACTTATGGCTCTTGCCTGTGCCAAAGGATCTGGAATGATGAAAGGCTACGCGTACGGGCGCAGTCGATGGAGCTAACCTGATGTTCCTGTCTGACAGTAAGCGCACATTGAGACGTCTGTTGACAGCGGCGCTACTCGTGCAGGCTCCGATCGCGCTCGGAGGTTGTAGCGGGGCCGGGGGCGGCTCAATGTCCGCCGCGCCCCATATGGACACTCGGCAGGTAAGTGAGATCACGATCCGTGCGCGCGATGGGACGGAGCTCAGGGCGGTTCTGTCTTCGCCTGTCGGCCGTGGGCCTTTCCCGGTCGTGGTGTCTGTTCACGGGGGCGCGGGAGATCGTCCCATTGAGGTGATGCGGCAGGCCGCGTCTCCTGAGAGCGTCAGTCCCACCACGCAGATGTTCAATCGCCAGCCATGGATCATTCTCGCTCCGGACTTCCGTTCTGACTGGATGGGAGCGGAGGAGACGGACATTGTCGATGCTATCCGCTACGCGGCAGAACTTCCTCAGGCCGACCCTGGGCGGATTGGCGTATTCGGGGGAAGCAATGGCGGCCGCCTGACCCTGCGCGCCGCGAGCCTTGATCCTGCAGTCAGCTCCTGCCTCGCCGTTGGTTCGCCTTTTCTGACAGACCCTCAGGTCTTTTTTACGCGCGACCTGACCCGGCGGCCCTGGTCGCAGATGTCGCCCGCGGCCAACGCCTGGAACACGGCGACGCGCCAGCGCCTGGAGATAGCCGTTGAGCGATCAGCCCGGCGTCAGGGGCTGTCGCCGGAGGCGTTGGTCGCTGAGCGTTCTGTGGTCTCGAACGCCGGCGCCATAAGGGCCCCTGTGCTTCTGATAACCAGCCGGGCGGATGAGCAGGTTCCGCATGTCATGCTCGAAAGCCTGATTGACGCTCTCAGTCAGTCGGGCCGTCTGTCGAAACTCGTCACCGTTGAAGCCAGTCTGCATGGCTTTTACTGGGGGCGCGACGGCGAAATCGGGTCGCGAGAGGGGCGTGGAACGAAGACATCCGTTCAGCTGGAGGAAGAGGCGCAGGTTCGCGAGGCGGTCCTCGGCTTTTTCACCCAGTGCTTCTCTCTGTCCCCTCCCTCCTGACATCGCGTCCCCATCGCGATCCTGCTCGGCTGGAGGGATCGAAGGACCCGCGTGCGCACTGGAGTGGACCTCGAAGTTGAGGAATGCCGCCCTAACCTGCGCTCAGGGATCGACCAGCTGACGGCCAGGGATGGGCCGGTTGATCCAATTATAGACGGGAAAGGGAAGGGGTCCCTGCGGCTGATGTTTCACCGCCGAGCTCGGCGGTGAGACATCAGCCTGTATCTGAGCAGGCTTGGGGTCGCCCTCGGGAATGTGTTATATCATAACATAAACTCGAGGAGGACAGTCGATGGTCTCGCTCATCAAGCTGGCAAGCTTTTTTCTGGCGGCGACAGGCTGGATGATGACGGGCGTCGGCAGTGCGTTCGCTCAGGGCGTGGAACGGCGCGAGGCGCACGCTCATGTTCATGGCGCCGCCGAGATGTCGTTCGTGATCGACAGGGACCGGCTCCTGGTCGAGCTGGCGGCTCCGATGGGAGACATGGTCGGTTTCGAGAGCGCACCGAAAAATGCGGCTGATCGAATGAAGATCGATCAGGCGACCCGCTTGCTCAACGATGCGGCCAGGGTCGTTGCGCCAGGGACTGCAGCGGGGTGCAGGGTGACCGAGACATCCGTCCGCATGCCCTTTGGAGGGGCGGCGAGGTCGGCCGATCATCATGATCATGACCCGAAGGGATCTCACGTCGACGTCGAAGCCTCTTATGTGTTCGCCTGCCGCTCGATCGGAGCCCTGGATCGTGTAGAGGTGACGGTGTTTCGGACCTTCCCGGAGCTCGAGACGATTGAAGCTGTCTTTCTCGGGCCGCGGACGCAGGTCGCTCGCAAACTCAAATCGTCGTCTCCAGTTTTTCGTCTGAAATAGGTGGGCGGTGTTTCGGTTCGAACCTCGATGCGCGTGGGCGACGGCAGGATGCCTGGCCTGGGTTTTGGCAAGCTGCTCGCCAGCGCCGGCGACGAAGGATCCCGCCTCGTCATCTGCAGCCGGGCCAGCTGCAGACGGAAGGTTGGCGGATCCGCCCTCGTCCGCTCCGGAGGACACATCGTCTGTTGTGTTCGGGCGTGAGGGCGAGCCTGAATTCCTGATGTGGGAGGATCTTCTCCCCGAGGGAGAAGAGGCCGCACTTGCAGCTCTCTACGAGGACTACTTCCGAAGCCTTGATCAGCGCGTGCGCAGCTCCCAGACGTTTCTCACACAGTCTCCCTCCGCCGGTCCGATCAGTCCCGGAAGCATAGAGGAAGGCAGTTCTCTGGATGTCATGCCTCAGATCGGAACCTTCAACACTGTGACGGATCTTGATGGCCTGAACGTGCGCATGGCGGGCTACATTGTGCCGTTCGATTTCGACGCGAAGGGCGGGCACAGGGAATTCCTGTTCGTTCCTTATCAGGGGGCGTGCATCCATACGCCTCCTCCGCCGCCGAACCAGATGATCCACGTGACATCAGCCGCCGAGGTGATGGTTCCCGATATCTGGGGCGCATACTGGCTCGAGGGTGTGATCCAGATTGCTCGACGCGATACGGACCTGGGCGACGCCGCGTACTCGATGAAGTTGTCCCGACTGGCTCCCTACGAATAGGCGATCGAACGACTGTCGAAGCGAGAGGTTTGTTTCGGAACGGCGAGGCAGAACATCATGAGCCCGGCGACGAGCGACCGAAGGGGTCACGTCGTCTGCGGGCGTCTGATCTCGTAGATGTAATGAGGATCGTTGAGAGGCGGCCGGGCGACGACGCCCTCCCGGCGCCTTGCACCAATCCGCTCAATAGCTGTCTGCGAGCGGATGTTGCTGACGCCGATCCAGAAGATCACTGTTTGAACGAACCTGAACGCGTGACCGGTCATCAGCGCCTTGATCTCAGCATTGACCCTTCCGCCCCAGCTCTCTCGCACAAGGAAGGTCCAGCCGATCTCTATTTCGCTCAAGCCCGGATCATAGCCGTGATAGCGACTTGAGCCGATGATGCGACCGCTCATGCGGTCGAGGAAGACGAATGCGCTTCCAGACGTCAGGGCCCCCTCAAAATACCCTCTGAAGACCTCCTCCTTGTAGCGATCCTTCGCCGGATGACCGGCCCAGATCAGAGGGTCAGAAGCCGCCGCAAACAGCTCGTTCCAGTCGCTTGCAGCGATGGGCCGGATGAGCGTGTGTTCGCCGATCAGGGTGGGCTGGAGATCGGGCTCGATCAGGACAGTGTCCTCCAAAGGCGGGAGGCAGCCGTGCCCTTGATCGGGCCGGCCGTGATCCACTCGGTTCGTTACTCGCCGTCAGCATCCAGAGCCGTGTCTCTGCCTTCCACCATACCCCGAAGGATGCCGGGAAGGGCGTAGTTGCCTTCATGGCAGGCGTATTCGAAGACCTTTTCCTTTGAGAGACGCAGAGGCATCTGGCCTGTCCAGGTTTGCGTGTAGCTGATCGGATCGATGACTTCATAGGTGTAGTCGATCTCGACATCCGACACGCGACGGAAGCGTTCGATGATCTTTCCCTCTTTAGAGAGGGGGACCCGACCCCGAGCCTGAAGGGGGTGCGGGTTCCGGGTTTCAACGACCAGCGTATCGCCCTCCCAGCGGCCGATCGAATCACCGAACCAGGGCTGAATGGCGTCCGGCAGACGGGCCTCTTTTTCCCCCTGAGCTTCGATTCGGATGATTCGAGCATCGTGGTTCATTTCGATGTCGAGCATCACATGATCGGGCGTCTGAACGATCTGGATGTGGTTGTTGTACATGGCGTTGGTCAGCGGCGGTCCGCCCTGGTTGGCGAACGAGACGAGACAGCGGTCGCCGAGCGTTCGGATCTCCGGTCCTGTATTGCTGACCGTGCGGGCGTTGTTCATGCGTGAACCGGCGGCGGCGTTTCCGGTCCGATTATAGGGGATCTGGCCGTTGGCCGGCGAGGTGATCCAGGAAGATCTCCACTCGCCATTGACCTTGGCGTACTCGGAGCCCGGATCAATCCAGAACGCATTGTAGCCGGCGTCGGCGTTCTTGTCGGTGAAGACGCCCGAATTCGGATCTGTCCGCTTCTGGCTGTCGCGAGCGATCCTCACATAGTCTGCATTGTCCATAAGCTCCTTGATCTTCTCCGGAGGGATGACGAGCGTGTCGATGTTGGCGCCGCCGCGACCTCCGCCCCGTGTAAGGCTGGTGAGCGAGGCCGTCGACCACACGCCCTGCAGGTCAGGGCGGCCATCCGGCGTCCGGGGAGCCTTGTAGTTGGGGTCCCACGGGGCAAGGTCGCGGAAATAAGGAAGGGGGCTTTCGAAGGCCTTCGTCCCCGCGATCGTCTTCGGGCCGTCAACGGTTTCGGTCGGATCCGCATACTCCACGCCTGAGCCCTGACCGATGCGCTGGGCCACGGCCTCTGGCGCGAGGCCCAGCACGGCGGTGAGGACGGCCAAAGACAGACTGAACTTCATGGCGGACATGACAACTCCCCTTTGCGCGTCGACCCAGAACCTCGCCGCGATCTTGTGATCGAAACGGGCGGATCTTTTCTTTAAGTCTAGTGCCTTGAACCGGATCGTGTCGAGACAATCGTCCCTCACGACCCTGTGTCAGGGGAAAAGTTCACAGCGGCCCCCTGAGGGCGGCGTTCTCAGCCAAGTGCAGCCCCAGGGGGCATGTCGGCGGACATCAGTCGTCTGAGATTGGCGTCAGCGGCCGCCGAGACGCTCCTCAGACGCTGGGCCTCGCGAGCGATCGCCGGATCGGAGGCGGATAATCGGGCGATGAGGCCAGTCATTGGATCGAGCCGGCAGTTGAGGATCCATTCTCTGAGCCCGTCGGTTTTCATCCAGGCGGAGCGATTGGCGGATCCGGCGAGAATGTTGGGGATCCACTCCTCGACCGTGTCTGACATTGGGGTCGGCCGGCAGAGGCGATTTTTCTCCTCATCGTCCCCGCCATGAGCCTCGAGATAGGCGATCAGGGCGGCGCTGAAACACAGCTGCCCGAAACGGAGGGACTGCAGATCGATACGGCCAGGAGAAAAAACCGGATCCCGGAGATGGCGGGTATGGCCAAGGGCGCTCGCGCTGCAATCGACATAGAGGGTGTCTGCGGACGCGAGGATCTCTCCTGACTGCAGGCGAACCCGATCGGATTGGATGGACACCACGCGTCCGAGACGGACGATGTCCCGGATTGCACGAGCGCGCGTGACCTCGGGCTCGGCGGCGATTGCGCCATGATAGAGCGTTGGCCAGACCTCGTGCGTCAGCCGGAGCCAGTGTCCCTGGGCCTCCATACGCCGACACAGGTCCTCGACCGACGCCGCCTGCGCCCAGATCTCGCTCTGGTCGGCCAGCGCCGAGAGGCTCTCTGCGAGGAGGGTTGGGCCTGGCTGGAAGGCCCGGCGATTGGCGATCCATGGATCGCGCGGAACGATCCACCGGATGCGGCCCGCATCGACCCCCTGCGCCAGCATCCAGGTGATAACGTCGAGACCCGTCTTGCCCGCCCCGATGACGGTCACGGGCCGACGTTCGCTGATGCGTCGCGGGAGGTCGTTGGGCGGAATGCACACAACGCCTGCCTCGACGTCGAACCCCCGTTGATGGGTGAGTGGAATGCTCGCCGCCAGGCGTGAAGCCTCGACAAGTCTCTTTCGTATCCGGACAGACCGCATCTCGCCCGACGCGAGGTCGCGTATGTCTCCCTCAGGCGTCACGACGCTCCCGAAGCAAGCCTTCACGCGGCCGGTTGGAAGAAAGACGTCGTTCATGACCTGGCGGAAGTAGGCCGCGACCTCCGTCCCTGAGGCCAGTTCGTAAAACCCCTGATTATCTCCGGATGCATCGATCCGATCCTGTCCCAGACGCCGTGATGCGACCCCGTAGAGGATGGAGGGCTGATGGAGACGAACGAACGGATAGGCGTCGTTCCAGTGACCTCCAGGCCCGTGTCTTGGATCGACGATGGTGATCTGAGCCTCGGTCTCGTTGAGCAGGGTATCGACAAAGGCCATGCCCATCGCGCCGCATCCCTTCACGAGATAGTCGGTCTCCTCCTGCATGGCGTTTCTCCGTGTCTGCTCCGGCTTGTGACGCGATCCCGTCGGCCTTTCAACAGGGCCTTCGGTCCTGGCGTCGGTCAGAGCGCCCGAGATCGAGTTCTGGCTGCCTGGGGATCCTCGTCGAGACAGGCTCTTGCCTGTTTGCCCGGGCGGTGACGAAATGGGGTCCTGAACATCAGATGGAGAGCGTTATGGCGGGACGGCTGGACGGCAAGGTGGCGCTCGTGACCGGGGCGTCCAGTGGGATCGGTCTCGGGACGGTCGAGCGTTTTGTTGCGGAGGGAGCGAAGGTCCTGGCGGCCGATATTCAGGATGCCAAGGGCGCCCAGCTTGAAGCACGCTTTCCTGGACGCCTTGTTTATCGACGATGCGATGTCATGCGTGAGAGCGATATCCGGGATGCGGTTGAATCTGCGGTGAGTGAGTTCGGAGGCCTCGACATCCTGTTCAACAACGCCGGAGCAGGGGGAGTGGCGACGGGTGTGGAGGATGCGGATTTAGACGGATGGCGCTCGACTTATGACCTTCTGCTGTTCTCAGTGGTCGCCGGCACACGCTATGCGGTCCCGCATCTGAAGGCCCGCGGCGGCGGCTCGGTGATCAACACCTCGTCCATCACCGCGCTGCAGGCAGGATACGGACCGATCGCCTATGCGACCGCCAAATGCGCCGTCATGCATTTTTCCCGACTGGCGGCAGCCGAGCTCTCCCAGCATCGCATACGCATCAACGCCATTCTTCCTGGCTTTATCGCGACCTCGATTTTTGGCGCCGGTCTGGGCATGGAGCGAAGCTCCGCCGACCAGTTAGCGGCTCTTCTGGCGGAGAAGGGCGGGAACGCCCAGCCTATCGGACGCGTGGGCGAGCCCCATGATATTGCGGCGATGGCGACGTTTCTGGCCAGCGATGAGGCGAGTTTTATCACAGGGTCGCACTTCGTGGTGGACGGCGGCATGACGATTGGTCCGCGAAGCGCCTGGGACAAGACAGTGGTCTCACCCGTTCTGCAGGCGCTCGGCATTTCTCCAGAGCAGGCCGACGCCATGCGGGCGGCGGCGGGCACGCGCGGATAACCCTTCGTAGCAGGACGCTTGCGGCCCGCTTGAGATGCGAAAGAGTTGGGAGGTGTCGGGCGGCGGTCAGCTGACACGACGCAAATAGCCCTCCCAATAGGGCTCGCCGAGCCGTCAGAGCGCCTTGTGGGCGCCGTCGCAAAGAGGTTGTGAGCCTGTCTGCTTGCAGGCGCAGAAGGCGACCTTGCGGGTCTGGTTCGCCGTATAGGGCATAGGCGAGAACTCGCTTCCCTTATGCGAGCCGTCGCAGAAGGGCTGCTTCTGGCTTTGACCGCAGCTGCACCACCAATAGGTTTTTCCTTCCTCGACATCGACCAGGATTGGACTGGTCTGGGCGATATGAGGCGTCGTCATGGCGGCATCCTTGTCAAGCAAACCAGATGGAAGGTTAGCATGCGAAGTCTTGGGTTCGCCACGGTGTTTTCATATCGGCAGGCCTCATGAGCGCCTGCATGGCTTGACCATCTCTGTCGCACAGTTAGCCTTCAGCGTCGGTCTGAGGCAGGCGTGACTCAGGATCTTCGCGGAGCAGGGGAAGACATGGGACCGATCCGACGAGCCATTGGGTCGCAGGCGATCGCGCTGTGCCTGACGGCCTTCATGCCTTCGATGGCGGAGGCGCCGGGGGTCCCCGCCAAGCCGCTCACCTATTATGGCGGCCCTGCCGGACGCCTCACGATGGCGCGCGATGATTTGGGGGGAAATCCTTTCGCCAGCGGACTGGTCGATGTTCTTGAGCGGCCGGGGGTTCGTCTGAGGGAGTTCGGTGCCCATCTGGCGGCGGCGACCTGGCGGCGAAGCCGGGGCAATCAGTCTCCGGAGGCGCCACGTTCGCCGCCTGATATCAATTGGTCGTTCGACCCGAAGCCTGAGGAACGCCGCATCGCCCTTGTTCTGGCCAATGCGGATTATTCAGCCTCCGGCGCGCCCTCGCTGCCAGGCGCGGAATTCGACCTGAAGCGTGTCTCTGAAGCCTTGAGGAAGGTGGGCTTCGAGACGCAGACCCTTCTGGACGTCGATCAGGAGCAAGCCCGGCAGGCCCTCGAGGGCTTCGCGAAGGCCTCTTCGGGCGCGGACGTCTCCCTGATCTACATTGCCGGGCACGGCGTTCAGCACCGTCGGATGGTCTATTGGCTGATGGGGGATTTTCCCGAAGCCCTGGGGGCGGAGGGACTGGACGGTTATGCGCTGTCTCTCGATGAGATCAGATCGGCCGCCCGCGCCGGTCGCCTGAATCTGATTTTCTACAGCGCGTGCCGGAACGATCCCTTTTCGCGATTATGAAGGTGGCGAGGACACGCTGAAACGGCGTTGAAACCCGATGAGGCGGATGCGCGCCCGGACGTTTCCCAGATAAAAAAAGAGGCGCGCCCTGAAGCGCGCCTCTCCTCAACTCAGGAGTGTTGGGAGGAATTACTCCCCGCCGCCTTCACCGTCGCGCGGAATAACGAGACCGGCTGCGATTCCGGGGCCCATCGTGGGCTTGATGCCCTTGGACTCAAGCTCCCGGGCGCCGCCCAGAATGCCGGGCATCGCGTAATTGCCTTCGTGGCAGGCGTATTCGTAGAGAGGCTCATCCGATCGATTGAGCGCCATCTCTCCCTTCCACGTCTGCGAGTAGAGCTCGGGGTCCTCGACGGAGAATTCATAGAGGATCTGATTGTCCGACCAGCGCGAGAAACGCTCGGTGAGTTTTCCGATCGGCGTGATCAGGCTGCGCTGAAGCGGGTGAGGGTTTACGGTCTGGACGACAAGCGTTTCGCCCTCGTACCAACCCACAGAATCGCCAGCCCATTTCGGAATGGCGGCGGGTCCATGCGTCACCTTCTCCGGTCCATCGACGATCGGGATGATCCGCGCATCATGGTTCATTTCGACCAGGATCATGACCGCCTTGGGTGACTGAACGATCTGGAACGTGTTGTTGTACATCCCGTTCTGCATCACCGGCCCCGCGGATCCCGAGAAACTCATCAGGCAGCGTTCTGCAAGAGGGCGGGTTTCCGGGCCGTCGAAATTCGTGATCGCATAACCGCCGCCGGAACGCGCTGCGTTCGACTTGTAGGGGATGCGGCCGGACGGGGGATCGGTGATCCAGGAGGTACGGTATTCACCCTTCACGGATGCGAGCTTGGTGCCCGGATCGATCCAGAAGGCATTGTAGCCGCGGTCGTTGTTTTTATCCTCAAGGATCTTCGTGTTGTTCGGATCCTCACCGTTCGTCTTGTTGTCGTCCTTGGTGAGGACCACGAGGATGTTCCGGTTGACGATGGACTTCGCTTCATCCTCGTTCACAGTCAGCTTGCCGACGCCGCCGGGTCTCTGGAGGCTGGTGATCGAGGTGTTGTTCCAGAAGCCCTGGAGGTCAGGGCGTCCGTCGGCGGTCTTGGGGGTGACATACCCCGGAGCGGACTGGGCGAGAGCGCCCATGGACGTGGCGAGCGCAGCGCCGATGAGGGCTGTGCAAATCAGGAGCCTGGAACGCATGGCTGAGACCTCCTTATGGCCCCCTGTCGGATCGTCGGGGGCATTGTGTGCGCGCATGTTAGGCCGGTCTGCGTCGGACGCAAGCCCGGAACCCTGTCACGCTTGGGTGACGAAGGGGGGGCTGACCCAGGGTCATTGAATGCGTTTGATCGCCAGCCCGCGCGTTTCCAGGTCGGAAAGGAGACTGTCTTCGCCGACGAGATGACCTGCGCCGACGACAACCAGAATAGCCCCCGTCTCGGTGTCGGCCGCAGCCTTGAGGCGGTCCGCCCATCGGATATTGCGCGCAGTGATAAGGGACTGATGAACTTCAGGAATATCGCGCGCCTCGCTCTCAACCATGATATCGGCGATGCGATCGGTCTCGCCCCTCGACCAGGTCTCGACGAGTTCGTCGAGCAGGGCGGTTTCCGCTTCAAGGCGGGAGACGCCGTCGATAAGAAAGCGGATCTGCACCCGTTCAGGAAGGTCGGACAGCGCCCGGAGCTGTTCTTCAAGGCTCTCAAGGCGTCGGATGTCCTTGCCCGAGGCGCGCGCTCGGGCATGCAGGACGCGCTCGACGCCCAGGTCGCTTCGAAGACCCGTTCTCTCGATCATCGCCTGACTGATCGATACCGCGGCCAGCCAGGGGCGCATGGCCTCAAGAGCGTACATGGACATGGCCGCCTCACCAGCGGCCCTGGCGACGCTCTTGCGCTCATCTGCTGAGAGATGATCGGATAATCGCTCTGGAGGGGTTAAGAGCCCAAGTCGCGAGACGAGGGTCGAGAGCGACGCCGGCGGCGGGTCGACATCGGTCTCGAAGTATACCGCATTCGCCTTGTCCAGGGCGGTTTCGAGTTTTGGGGACGACCATTCAAGGCTCTCGGGCAGCACATGCAGAGAGCCGAAAAGATAGACGGTCGTATCGGCGTCCGACGCTGTCCACAGGGCTGGTTGAGGGCTGGAGGCCTGTGGAGGGCCCGCATATGGGAAGGCGGAGATGACCTGGAGGGTATCGTCCTGAAGCGCTGGCGGGCTCTCTCGTTCGTTCCCGCAACCTGTTAGCGTCAGCAAAAGGCCGAGAAAAAGAGTTCGAAGGTTCATGAACAAGGATCCTGCCGCAGAACCTGCCTAGCACGACGCTTCACCCTTCGGCAGTCCTTGCAGCGTGGGGCGGTTCATGGAGGCCCCAGAGCGCCTCGCGTCAAGCAGGGTCGATGAGACGCGGTCTTCGGTTGCGTTTCGACCCCGATCCTATAGTGTCCGCGTCCAACTCCGGGCACCCGTAGCTCAGCTGGATAGAGTGCTGCCCTCCGAAGGCAGAGGTCACAGGTTCGAATCCTGTCGGGTGCGCCAGCTTTTCAAAGACTTAGCTGTGGCGCCCTCCTTCCGTACGGAGTAGGTACGGAAAACAGCGGGTGAAAAGCGCCCTTTGGAGATTGGCCTTAGCGCGCCTCCGCTTGCCCTCTATCCCGCCGGAGAGGATAGCAGATGGGGTGTCGCAGATCAGGCAACGCGCCCGGTCGCGGCTGGTGCAGTTTCGATACACACCCTGCGCGACAAATCGCGGCGAAGAATGGCGGAATTGGGCGGCTTTCTAGAGGTGGCAGCATCTCAATCGGAAATGATTAGCCATTCGGATTTGATTAAGTGCCAGGATTTTTGAAGTTTTCGGCCAGTCACTTTCGACCCGCACTGTGGAATTGTACTCAGACCTACAAATGCGCAAAAAAGTTCGCTGGCCGCTTGGCCATAGCGCAGAAGCAGCCAAGCAGAAGGGAGGATCATTCGGCACCGCTTCCGCCCCTTCACTGCCGGGGACTGGCGCTCCGTTCCCTTGCGGGTCCGCACCAAGCAGCGCGGGGCTTTCGCTAGCGGTTCCGGCTGCATGGGCTATTTGCTGCCTTGAGCATTTTGATGCTCATCGGCATACAGATTGGAATTGATCAGCAATTGAACAGCCCTAGTGCTCACTATGGTTGATCTTGCGCAGCAGCACAGCTTTTACCGAACCGGCATGGGGTATTTAGATGGATCGCGTTCATCCGGCATACGGCATCGCGGTATCCTTCATCATCGATGCCGAACCTGTTTTTGCTTACACCGGTTGGAACCTCGTCCATTCGATCCTGAAGCACACTTCGCTCGCTCCGTCAGACATCCATGTCCAGTGCACTCCTGAAGTCGCAGATCGAGTTTTGCTACGATTCAAAGGCTTGGGATGTCAAACGCATCGGCTAGCCCGCTTCGGAGATGGCCGGTACTGCAACAAGCTGGCCCAATGGGAAAACCTGCGGGATCAGAACATCGACCATGTCGTTTTCTTAGATACCGACATGATCTGCATCGGCGACTTCACAGCTTTCCTCCCGCCATATGCCGTTGCCGGAAAGGTAGTGGACCTTCCAAATCCTGAGCTGGCGTTGCTCGATCATCTCTTCGAACGCGCAGGTTTCGCTGACCGGCCACCGACAATCCAAGTCGAAGCATCGGAAGGCACAACGTATCAGGGCAACTGCAACGGAGGCTTCTACTCCGTCCCATCGCAATTTGCTGACACCCTGTTTGATGCCTGGCGAAAACGTGCCGAGCAACTGCTTGCAGACATCGAACCACTTCGCGCAGTCGGCAAACAAATGCATGTAGATCAGATCGCATTCTGCATGGCCTTACACGAGACCGCACTGCCTTTTGTTAACCTGCCGTCGAACGTAAATTACTATCTGCATTTTCGCGGCCCGCATTCCCAGTTCGACCCCGAGCGCCCCCTTGCGCTTATTCATTACCACAATAGCTCATTGAACGTTCTCGGCCTGCTTGAGCCTTATGGAGCGGTTGAACCATACGAAGTCGCCGGGGCTCAGCTAGCAAATGAATTGATTAGAGAGCACTTCGATACACAGCTGTTCTGGGATCTAAGGTATAATAGATTCCCAGAGCGGGGTTCGGGCGTAGGCTCTCGCGGCAAGAATCTTGCTTACAAGCGAGATCTCTTGATCGCGGAGGGTGTTGAGACTGCGGCATCAGTCTTGGACGTTGGGTGTGGCGACCTTGAGGTGGTCGGCAGCCTGAATTTGCAAAATTACGTGGGCATCGATCAATCTCAGCAGAGCCTTGGTGTCGCTCGGACAAAACGTCCAGATTGGCAGTTCTTGCGGGCTCCGGGCGACGTCGCGCCCGCAGACTTTGTGATTTGTTTCGAGGTCCTGATCCACCAGCGATCCCTTGGTGAGTATTCGCAGCTTGTTGAATATGTGGCTCAAAGGACCCGTCGCCGTCTGATTATCTCTGGGTATGATGCACAAGGCGACCACGTTGCAGCGAACCATATGATCTATTTCCATGAACCATTGCGGCTAAGTCTTGAGGCTACCAGGCGTTTCTCTTCAATCCTCCAAATCGGTGGCCATTCCGATGTAGTCATCTATCGCTGCGACGTCGACTGTTAAGCCGTAACCGCCCGATTGATACCGCCTACCGTTGTTAAGCTACGTCGTTATGTACGTCGTATGCGGTGGAGGCGAAGTTGAGGATCGAGGTTCTGGGCGTTGAGCGTCGCCGTCGATGTACTGACGCAGCGAAGTTTGTGTCGTAGATGCCACGCCGACAGACCCTGCCATAAAACGCGAACGCCTTGTCATGGGCGTCGAACACCAGCTCTTGCCTCTCCCGAAAATGATTGGCCCCCACCGAGTGACCCAGTTTCGATGTTAGTTCATTGCTCGCTCTGACGCCAGCTGGAGCATGGCCGGCGGAGCGCCTGCGCGACGCGCAGCTGGCCATGCTCCAGCTGGCGTCGTGATGAAGACCTCCGGCTCCGGCGCCCGGTAGCCAAGCGATGCGTGAGGCCGGACCGCGTTGAAGTGTGAGCGGTGTTTCTGCGCCACCTTGCGTGGGTCGTTGAGATAAGGGCCAAATAGTTCATCACTATTGGAAGATATGGTGGACGATATGCTGCAACATAGCCGCCCACTGGGTGTCGAG
>CAIKWZ010000045.1 GCA_903831255.1 uncultured Alphaproteobacteria bacterium | reverse complement strand
GTGGTCAGATCCTCGGACTGAGCGGCGACAGCCTTGGACTTGAGCGCGGTCAGGATCTCTCCGATCGCCTTACCCGCTGCAAGCGCGACGTCGATCGAGGAAGAGGCGCGGTCAATACCGTCCTTGACGGCGGTGAGGGAGATGGAGCGGGTCCGCTGGCCCTCGGCGATGGCGTACACGGCGCCGTTATCTTTGGCGTTGGCCACCTTGAGACCGGTATTGATCCGGCCCTGAACTTCTTCCAGCTCTCTGTTGGTGGCGCTGAGGGTCTGGAGGGCGAGAGAAGCGCTATAGTTGTTGTTGATCGTAAGCATGACGTTGAGGCTCCATTCTGGATCCAATGACCGGTCATTCGAACCGGAGCCGACGCGTTTTGCGTCGACACATGCAGAGCTCAGGTGATTTGGTTAACAGGATGTGACCAAATTCACGCGAGCGATGAAGCTGAAGTCCACGTCGATGAATGGCTAAAGATGGCGCGACGTGAATGCGCAGCGAACTGACCGCACCGCAGGGACGAATCTTTCCCTCTCGCCCCCGGCAAGCAAGAAGGGCTCAACGAAGTAAAGGTCGTCGCAGTGTCAGACAGGCGCACAATAGCGGGACAACAAGCGACAGAGGGGTCGAACAGATCGATCAGGCCTATGAGCGCGCAACACGCTCGCCCATCACAGGAAGCGTCCCACCAGGTTCAGGGTTCGCTGAGCCCCTGCATCATCGAGCGATTGATCTCGATGAGAACATCAAACGAGGCCCCCTCCCGAAGAATCTGGCTGGAATGACGATCAACAAAAAGAGACAGGGAGATGATTTGAGCCCGTACTGCCTCCGGCAGCTGATTTCCCGGGACGGCGCAATCAGAGGCGAGAATCGTCCAAAGCTTACGGTTCTTGGACAGAGCTTCAGCGCGCCGGCCGATCTCGATATCCGGCAAAGCCGCTGCATCGATAAGGGCCCGCGTGACAATGGCGAAGGCGCGGTACTCCGCCTGCCTTGGGCTCTCAGTCTTCGTTGCGGCTATCTGGTACGCTTTGACCGACATTTCCAAGTAAATCCTGCTCGTAGGATATGAGCTTCCTACATCTGTTTAAGGCCTTGTAGTATTCCCCCGCCATAACTTCCCTTGACATCGACACACACTCGTTCAGCAGCGCCGGAGACCGAACCGCGCCCATGAATTCGTTCAATCGACGCACAAACTCGTCGTAATACTCGCGGGCGTCGGCAGGCTCGAGGTACATCATCATGATCGGAAAATAGATGCGCGTCGCAGGCGTCGTCGCATCTTCCGGCTGAATGATGTCTTTCTCCCTCAGAACTGAAGCCTTGTTCTGAAGCAGAAGAACCGCGCGCCGATCTCCGTTCTGGAGTACGGCCCCGTTGACCACAAAGCGCTCTCCCGGCTTGAGAGACAATTTGAGCGCCATGAACGTCCTCCGGGGCCGCCCTTTCACTTCCCTCGTAACGGAGCGAAAGCGAAGACCCTGACAATTAGTCGGGGATTGTTAAGTTTTGCTTTCACTGAGGTCGGTTTTCAATCATTCGCATCGATCTGGAAAGGGAACAGCTTCCCTCAAGACCGTAAATCCGCTCTAAAAGGCCCGGAAGTTGATTTTTCAGGAACGTGCGCAATGACCAAGATGAGGCGATTCGAAGGCTCCGACACCTACGTGGCGACCGACGACCTTCGGGTGGCGGTGAACGCCTCCATCGCTCTGGAACGACCCCTTTTGGTGAAAGGAGAGCCCGGAACGGGAAAATCCGTACTGGCCCTAGAAGTGGCCCGGGCGCTGGGAATGCCGATCATCGAGTGGCATGTGAAGTCAACGACCAAAGCCCAGCAGGGGCTGTACGAGTACGATGCGGTCGCTCGCCTGAGAGATGGGCAGTTGGGCGAAGAACGAGCTCGCGACATCAGGAACTACATCAAGAAGGGCAAGCTGTGGGAAGCCTTCACGGCGACCGAGCGACCCGTTCTGCTGATCGATGAGATCGACAAGGCTGACATCGAGTTTCCAAATGATCTTCTGCAGGAACTCGATCGAATGGAATTCTATGTTTACGAGCTGGATGAAACCATCAAGGCGAAGGTCCGTCCGATCGTCATCATTACGTCCAACAACGAGAAGGAGCTTCCGGACGCATTTCTGCGACGGTGCTTCTTCCACTATATCAAGTTTCCGGACAGCGAGACGATGGCGTCAATCATCGAGGTCCATTTTCCGGGGATCAAGAAGCGCCTCGTCTCGGAAGCTCTTAAAACCTTCTATCAGATGCGCGACGTTCCGGGCCTGAAGAAAAAGCCGTCAACGTCCGAATTGCTGGACTGGCTGAAACTTCTCCTGTCGGAAGATATCGACCCAGAAACCCTCAGGGAGAGGAATCCGAACAAACTTGTACCCCCGCTGCACGGCGCCTTGCTAAAGAATGAGCAGGACATCCAGCTCTTCGAACGTCTGGCTTTCCTGGCGCGGCGAGAGAACGGCTGAATAGGTTTGGAATTCGCCGACAAGGCGCGAACAGAGGAAGCTGATTGCGATGCGACAGGCGGCGGCTGCATTTCTTCTGCTCGCGTCCGCCTGCGGATCGCCCGCACCCGGCCCCGAACCGGCGGATGAAGCCCTTGCGCCCTCCCCTCCCGCATCATTGACGGAGGCGATGGCGGCCCTCAATTCAGGCTCCGTCACATCCGAAGAACTGACAAAGCTTTACCTGGAGAGGATAGCGGCCCTCGACGACGCCGGGCCTACGCTCAATGCTGTCATATCCCTCAATCCAAATGCTCTTGAGCAGGCTCGGGAACTGGATCGGCTGCGATCTGAAGGACGCAGCCTCGGTCCGCTCCACGGCGCGCCGATACTGATCAAGGACAATATCGAAACTCTCGACCCGATCGCGACAACAGCGGGCTCACTGGCGCTGCAGGACAATATAACCGGGAGGGACGCCCACATTGTCGCGCGCCTGAGACAGGCAGGGGCTGTGATCCTCGGCAAGACAAACCTGTCTGAATGGGCAAATTTCAGATCCAGTCGATCCACGTCGGGTTGGAGCGCTTTAGGAACGCTCACCCGCAATCCCCACGTGCTCGACCGAAATCCGTGCGGCTCTTCCTCAGGATCGGCCGTCGCCGCGGCAGCAGCGCTGGCGGCGGCGACAATCGGAACCGAGACAGACGGGTCGATTGTCTGTCCGGCCGGCCAGAATGGAGTCGTTGGCCTCAAACCGACCGTTGGGCTTGTCTCCCGGTCGCTGATCATCCCGATTTCCGCCAGTCAGGATACGGCTGGGCCGATCACGCTGACGGTCTCGGACGCAGCGCTTCTCCTTACCGTCATTGCGGGCGGCGACCCGGCGGACCCCGTAACGACGGAGGCCGACGCCAGAAAGACCGATTACACAAAAGCGCTCGACCCTCAGGCGCTCAAAGGACGACGTATCGGCGTCGCCCGCTTTCTGGCCGGCTACCATGACGGTGTGGACAAGGCGTTCGAAAACGCCCTTGATGAAATGAGAGAGGCGGGCGCCGAGCTGATCGAACTGACCTCAGCTCCGAAAATGAACGAAATCGGAGAAAATGAGTATCGTGTGCTGCTGAGCGAGTTTCGCGCAGGTCTCGACGCTTATCTTGCGACCGCTGCGCCCGCAGTGAAAGTTCGCTCGCTGAAGGACCTCTTAACCTTCAACGCAGCGACGCCGGCGGAAATGGAGTTCTTCGGACAGGATATTCTCGAACAGGCCCTGTCCGCCCCCTCGCTTGACGACAGGAGCTACCGCGACGCACGGGATCTGGCGAAGCGCCTGGCAGGACCGGAAGGCGTTGATCGTCTGATCGAGGACAACGACCTGGACGCGATCGTTGCGCCCACGGGCGGCCCAGCCTGGACAAGCGACCTGATTACCGGCGACCATTTTCTGGGCTCAGCCTCAACCCTCGCCGCTGTCGCAGGATACCCCAGCATCACAGTCCCGATGGGATCAATCAGAGACCTGCCAGTCGGTCTGACGTTTTTCGGTGCGGCATGGTCCGAGGGCGATCTGCTCGGCCTCGCCTACGCCTTTGAGCAACGAACGGGGGCCCGTGAAGCGCCGGCATTCAGGCCTAGCTCTCCCTGAGCAGAGCCGAACGCAAGCACGGCACGAGAGGCACTTTCGTATCTGGACGGGTCAGGCTAGGTTTGGACTTGCGAGCAGGAGGCGAGCGATGTTTCAGCATTTCTTTCACGAGCTGCGCTCGGCGAAGATACCGGTAACGCTCAAGGAATATCTGAGCCTGCTTGAGGCGATGGACAAGGGCGCGATAGGCAACGACGTCACGGACTTCTACTATCTGGCCCGCACGGCTCTGGTTAAGGATGAAAAACACCTCGACAAGTTTGACCGCGTATTCGGCCACGTTTTCAAAGGCCTTGAAGCCGTCGACACCGGAATGGACGCCGCTCAGTTCCCCGAGGACTGGCTCAAGAAGCTGTCCGAGAAATTCCTCACCGACGAAGAAAAGAAAATGATCGAATCCATGGGGGGGTGGGACAAGCTCATGCAGACCCTCAAGGAACGGATGGCTGAGCAGAAGAAGCGCCATGAAGGCGGATCCAAAATGATCGGAACCGCAGGCACCTCGCCCTATGGCGCCCACGGATACAATCCTGAAGGCGTTCGTATCGGACAGAATGAGAGCCGCCATCAAAGGGCGGTAAAAGTCTGGGACAAGCGCGAATACAAAAATCTCGACGACTCTGTTGAGATCGGAACCAGAAACATCAAGGTCGCTCTTCGGCGCCTTCGAAAATGGGCGCGGGATGGCGCTCAGGATGAGCTTGATCTGGACGGCACAATCCGCAAGTCGGCACGCGAAGGATACATCGACATCGTGATGCGGCCGGAACGACGCAATGCGGTGAAGATCCTGATGTTCCTCGACATTGGCGGATCGATGGATCCCCATATCCGGGCATGTGAAGAGCTGTTTTCAGCAGCGCGATCGGAATTCAAGAATCTCGAATTCTTCTACTTCCACAATTGCATTTACGAAGGCGTCTGGAAGGACAATCGCCGTCGGAATGTGAACAAGCTGTCAACCTGGGATGTCCTCCACAGATATCCGGCTGACTACAAGGTCATCATTGTCGGCGACGCCGCCATGAGCCCCTACGAAATCACCTATCCGGGCGGCTCAGTGGAACACTGGAACGAAGAGCCGGGAGCGGTCTGGCTGGAGCGCATCACCCAGATCTATCCCAATCTCATATGGCTCAATCCCACTCATCCTTCCGGATGGGAGTATTCCGGATCGACAAGCCTGATCCGTGAGATCGTCGGCATGAACAGGATGTTCCCGCTGACGGTGAAAGGCATCGAAGAAGCCACCCGGGAACTTGGGCGGTGAACCCAAGCTGCGATTGATGATCTCTTCGCCTCAGCGCGCTTCCGGGCGTCAGGCTACACTTGCTCTCGCAATGAGAGACCCTATGGATAGCTTGTCCATTGACACCCACGGCCCTCACTCCCATCGACGGTCGGGACTGGAAGGAATGTGCGAATGTCCCTGAGCCCCCCTTCGCCACGAACGGGCCGCCTGGGACGATGGGCATTCCTGTTTATCATCGTGACAGTGTTCATCGATATCCTCGCCTTTGCGGTTATCATCCCCTCTACCCCCTTCCTGATGTCGGAGCTGACAGGTCTTCCCCTCCAGGAGGTGACCCCTTGGGGAGGCTACCTGACTGCAGTCTACGCCGTGATGAACTTCATCACCCAGCCGATCCTCGGAAACCTTTCGGATCGATATGGCAGACGACCGGTCCTGCTGATTTCCATGGGGATGCTTTCAGTCGACTTTCTGATCATGGGCTTCGCCCACTCTCTATGGTTGCTGTTTATCGGGCGCATCCTGTCAGGCCTGTCCGGAGCAACGCATTCAACGGCCGCCGCCTATATCGCCGACACCACAGAGGCGGGAGAACGCGCCCAGGCCTTCGGCATGCTCGGGGCGGCGTTCGGCCTGGGCTTCATCCTTGGACCGGTCATAGGAGGCTTCCTGACCACTCTGGATCCAAGAGCGCCCTTCTTCGCGGCCGCCGGGCTGGCGGGAATCAACTTCATCTATGGCTCGCTGGTCCTTCCTGAATCCCTGTCACAGGAAAACCGACGTCCGTTCGAATGGAAGCGCGCGAACGCCCTGGGGTCCTTCAGACACTTCGCACGGCTTCCGCGTCTGGCATGGTTCATCCTGACGCTAGGCGTCTATAATTTCGCCCATTGGGTCTATCCCGCGACGTTCAGCTACTTTGGGCCGATCAGATACGGTTGGGACGCACACATGACCGGTCTGGCGCTCGGGGCGGTGGGGGTCGGAGCAGCACTCGTTCAAGGAGCCCTGTGCGGACGGATCATCCGCCTGCTGGGGGAGGAGAAGACGGCGCTTCTTGGAATCCTATCAACCGTGTGCGCAATGACTGGGTATGCTTTTGCCTCGGAAGGATGGATGATCTTTCTGATCATACCCCTGGGCGCTCTCGGCGGCCTGATGGGCCCGTCCATGAACCAGATCATGACAGCGCGAGTTGAGAAAAATGCGCAAGGCGAACTTCAGGGAGCCCTGGCGAGCATTCAGGCTGCGGGCAACATAGTGGCCCCCATCGTCATGACTCAGGTTCTCTTCGCGTTCACCGCCGAAAGCGCCATGATCTATTTTCCTGGGGCCGCGTTCCTTCTTGCCGCCGTGCTGACGGCTGCGAGCCTCCTCCCCTTCCGGAAGGCGATCGAGGCGGATAGGGCGAACGCAGCCCTGGTGGCCGAAAAGACAAGCTGAAAATTGAAACACCCCATGCCTCCTGAGCAGATCGGAGATCAGCGCCCATGACGGATCGGGTCCTTCACAAGACAGGACCAGAGGCGAGACCTGCTCTCTTTCTGGATAGAGATGGCGTCGTGAACGTCGACAGAGGCTATGTCAGCCGGGCAGAGGATTTCGAATGGATCGACGGCGCAATCCGAACGATCGCCACCTTCAATGCCAGAAACTGGTGGGTCTTCCTTGTCACGAACCAGTCAGGCATAGCCTTCGGTTACTACTCGGAAGACGATCTCGCCGCACTCCACAATTGGATGACGGCTCGGCTGGCGGACCATGGCGCAGTCATCGATCGAATTTATCATTGCCCTTACCATGCCGACGGGATCGTCGATCGATTTCGACGCGACAGCTTTGATCGCAAGCCGAAACCTGGAATGCTTCTGCAGGCGATGACGGACTTTCCCGTGATACGGGAGCGGTCATTCCTTATCGGCGACAAACCTTCTGACCTCGACGCAGCGCGAGCTGCAGGCATTGAAGCCTTCCTGTTCACAGGCGGGGACCTTTCAACATTCGCTGAGTGGGCTCTCGCGGACATGGAGGGCGGCCGCTAGAACGCACGTCAGATCAGGACCAGTCTCGAAGCGCCCGCTCTGCGATGTCGTTGGCGCCCCGTGCGACGAAGCCGGATTGGGTCAGAGAAATCTCGTAAACAGCCCCATCTGTCAGGGGCATATAGACGCCATCGCCAAACACGGTATCCAGTGGCTGGATAGGCGACCACTCGCCAAGCGGAAGCGAGAAGACGTCAAGTCCGGCCTCATCTCCGATGGAATCATCTGCAGTCGACGGCGTCGAGTTTTCCTTCGCGGCATCATTCCAACGTCCCTGGATACGCTCAAGCTTATAGAAGGCGTCAGCGCCGATCACATTGGCCCACGGCTGAAACTTCCAGACCCGGCCCTCAAGACGGAATTTATCGCCTGCGAGCACGAAATCGCGGGCGGCTCCGTAACGTCCTTCACTATCCGCCTTACGCACGCTGGCTGTAAACTGCCCATCGACCGCACGCCTCACCGTCACTTCCGCGACCGGCTGCTCATAGGTCAGGCGACTGTAAGTCTGAAGATTGAGGCCGATCAGACCAACGATCGCGGCAGCCGCTAGGGCCCCTCCTCCGAACATCACACGGAGAGAGCCGCTGAAAAGACGTAACCGAAGCAATCCTCCAAGGCCGCCCATAAGAGTCAGAAAGCCAACTAGACCGACAAACGCCGGTATCGCCCACCAGATGGACATGACTCATACCCTCCACTCAGCGACAACTGAGACGTCTTGCACTGCATCCCCGACAATGTCCGCCGCACGCCCGAAAGATCTCTCAGCCGACGCCCGGAAACAAGCCCCAGAAGTGGAATGAACTCATTGCCTCGTGAGAACATGGAGAACACTCTCAGGCTTCGCTGAGGGGATCGCTGGTCAAGCTGCTCGCAACTCAGAAGCTCTGCCTCTAAACCTCGCAGTCTGAAGTCCAGTCCAGTCGGCTCGAGAAAAAGCCTCCCCGCGCGTTGCCACGAGGCGTTAAGTGATCATCGAGTGAAAAACCCGCCACATGGCCCGGGCAGTCGATATCCTGATCAGGAAGGCCGCCAGCCCCGCTGAAATTGAGTGAGACGCGATAATCCCCCGGAGACAGCGTGCGCTCGGGAATACGAATCCGGATCGTTCCATGGCCTTCCTGGAGCGCGGACAAGGCGTTGTGCTCTCGATCCATACTGTCGGACACCATCACCAGCACGTCATCCTCGCGCAGTATCTCCATACAACCCCGCAGATGAGGCACAGACCGACGAACGAAGTAATCGATCACAACTGAGATACTCTCATCGCAGGAAAACGTTCGACGGACATCGCCACCAGCATCCCTGATCTGAACGTCGAGAACCCGAAAACTTCTGCCGGCATCGCCCTCAAGGCTGGACATGAATTGTCCCTGAAGGGTCGTGGTCTCCATCATATACCCCCGCGTCACTTCAGCCGCGGGACCGACCTGCCTGAGGAGACCGCCATCGAGCCAGATCGCGCTCTTACACAACGCTGTCGTGACGCCCATATTGTGAGAGACCAAAATGACGGTCCTTCCAGCCCGAGCCGCCTCCTGGATTTTCGCGAGACCCTTTCTTTGAAAGTCGGCGTCTCCAACAGTGAGAACCTCGTCCACGATCAGGACATCCGGGTCGAGATGCGCGGCGACGGCGAAAGCGAGGCGCACATACATCCCATTGGAGTAACGCTTGACGGGGGTGTCGAGGAATCGATCAATTCCGGCAAAATCTACGATCTCGTCGAATTTTCCTCGGATCTCAGCTCGCGACATCCCCAGTATAGCCCCGTTCAGGAAGATGTTCTCGCGTCCGGTCAGCTCCTGATGAAATCCGGTTCCGACTTCGAGCAGGCTCGCCACGCGGCCGACAATCTCTATCCGGCCGCAGCTCGGATCTGTGATCCTCGATAGAATTTTGAGCAGCGTCGATTTGCCAGCGCCATTGCGGCCGACCAGTCCGACGATATCGCCAGCTTGAATCTCGAAGCTGACATCCTTGAGCGCCCAGAAATCCTCCGTCTCATCCCCCGCGACAACGGCCCGTCCCTGCAGAATGTCTGAAGAAGCCCGTACGACACGCCCGGCGCCTTTGACGAGGGCGTCACGAAGCGTTGGCGCTCGATCAACGGCTCGATGGCCGATCGTGTAGCGTTTACCCACAGATTGAGCGGAAACCACGACTGACGACATCAAATGACGTCCGCAAAAGTACGTTCTGTCGCCCTAAAGATCCGAACCCCGGCCCAGAAGAGCAAAAGACTGACGGCGGAGCTGATCAGAAACCCAGGCCAATAGATATCTGCCTGCCCCCCGAGAAGACACCATCTAAATCCGTCGATCACCCCAACAGCAGGGTTGAGTGAGTAGATGAGCCGAAACGGCTCCGGGATCAGGCTTGATGAAAAGCCTACAGGAGAGGCGAAAAGACCAAGCTGCATAAGGAACGGCACTATGATCCTGAAATCCCGGTACCGAACATTCAACGCTGCAAAGACAAGCCCTGTCCCCAGGCCGGCGACGATAGCTAGAAGGAGACACGCAGGGAGAAAAAGGATCTGCCAGGCTGGAGCGAACCCTGAGGCGATCATCAGACCGATCAGGACGACCGAGCTGACAATGAAGTCGATAAGCGCCACCGCAGAACAGGCGACCGGCACGATGAGCCGTGGAAAGTAGACCTTGCTGATCAGACTGGAGTTCATCACCAGGCTGTTCGACGCATTGGTTAGGGATGTCGAGATAAGGAACCACGGAAGCATACCGGCCATCACCATGATGGCGTAAGGTGTCTCTCCCTCACTGGGCAGCCGCGCAAGATCTCCGAAGACCGCTGTAAAAACGACCATTGTAAGAAGAGGCCGGATGATCGCCCAGGCGACTCCAACAATCGTCTGGCGGTACTGAACAGCAACGTCGCGCCAGGCAAGAATAAGAAACAGTTCCCGGTACGACCATAAGTCGGACCAATACGTCCTGTCGGCCCGCCCGGGCTCAAGAACCACACGCTGCTTCTGGGCTCGAAAGGCCGACGCAGAACCATCTGCACCCCTCCCTGACACGTGTCCGAAGCGCGCCGTCGAGGTCGAAGGGAAACGGACCTCACCCAAGCACGGACTCCAAATCGTTGTTGGGAATGCGCATGACACGTTTTCCGGCCATGGAACCGCCCTCCGACAACCCCATCATTGTCAGCGCGCCAACTTTGACGTCTGGCGGGAGTGTGTCAAGAACGCCCTCTAGGCTAGGTATATCCCCACCGCGCTTCCGCAGGAGAGCCCTCAGAAAACCTTCGGACGCTCACGCCGCTCAAGATGGAGACCGCACTCGGTCTTGCCCCGTCCGGCCCAGCGACCCGAGCGAACATCCCGAGGATCGACAGGACGGACCGTGCATGGCCAACAGCCGACAGAGGGATAGCCCTGTTCCGTAAGGGGATGGCGGGGCAGAGACCGCGCCTCCATAAACCGTTCGATATCTTCAGCGCCCCAGTCGAGAAGCGGATTGACCTTGAAACGTCCTTCAGCAGCCTCAAAGACAGGCAGATCGACCCGACCGCCGCCATGACTGCGTTTCCGCCCGGTAATCCACGCTTCGACCCCCTCAAGAGCCGGCGCCAGCGGTGCCACCTTCCGGATCTCACAGCATGCGTCGGGGTCGGAGGCATGAAGCTTCCCGGAAACATCATGCTTCCGAACATGATCGGAGAGAGGATGGACGGTTCGGACGTCAGTAAGTTCAAGCTGATCGGTTAGCAGATCGCGATACTGCAGCGTCTGATGAAAGTGCATACCCGTATCGATGAAGATCACCGGAATCGCCCGGTCAGCATCGGCTATAAGCTGAAGCATGACGGCGCTTTCCGCCCCAAAGGAGGAGACGTAGGCAAGCCCCCGTCCAAACTCCGTCAAAGCAGTTTCAAGAATTACGGAAGCGGGTTGGAGGCGGGTCAGCGCATTCAACCGCGCCAACCGGTCGCCGACTTCTGGGGTCGCAGGGGCGTCTTTGGGCAAGGCAATGGCGGTCATGTCAAACCGCCTGGGGAGGCGCCAGGGCGCCTGCGGAGAAAGATGCTCACCGCATCGTCTGCCGCGCCCTGATAGGCCGACGACAACTCGCCGACGGCTTCGGCGTAAACACCCTCTGCATCCGGATGATCGAAAACCACAGCGTCAAATCCCGATCGCCTCATCAGAGACAGCTGATCTCTCAATACCTGACCGACAGCGCGCAGCTCGCGAGTATAACCGTATCGCCGCCGTAAAAGCTGAGCGATCGAATACCCACGACCGTCGGTATACTTCGGGAACTCGACCTCGATCAGAGAAACAGCATCCAGATCGTTCGCCAGCAAACGAGGATCATCCTCGGGCCTGAGCCGAACCGCCACATCGTCTCTGCGGGATGCTGTCGAACTCCGATCGTCAAGAAAGGAACGTAGAGTGACAATCACATCAGATGCAGCGGCGTCCCCGAACCCGGAATCGCTGAAGATGCGGGAACAGGATGACACACGACCATGTCTAAGAAGCGGCATAGAGGGCCTCCCTGAAAGGCGCCTGACCGAGCCGCTCCAGGGCGTCAATAAACGTTTCCTCTGGCGATGATCTTAAGGAAAGATAGCGCTGCACAACACGTTTAAGGGCCGGAGCAATATCCTCATGCTTAAGCCCGGGACCTGCGATCTCTCCTATGGCGGCCCTCTCATCTGCGCGTCCGCCAAAGAGAACCTGATAGAATTCCTCGCCCTTCTTATCGACGCCGAGAATGCCGATATGACCGACGTGGTGATGGCCGCACGCGTTGATGCACCCTGAGATATTCAGATGCAGAGGGCCGATCATATCCTCAAGATCGGGATCGCTGAACGCAGCCTGGATGGAGTTCGCAACCGAGATCGAGCGAGCGTTCGCAAGATTGCAGTAATCAAGACCAGGACACGCAATGATGTCTGTGATCATCCCGCCATTGGCGGTGGCCAGACCAGCCGTCTGGAGAGCCGCGAACACCGCCGGGACATCCTCGAGCCGAACATGGGTCAGAACGAGATCCTGTTCATGAGCGACACGAATATCGCCGCCAGCAAATCTGTCGGCGATATCCGCCATAGCTCTCATCTGATCAGAGGTGGCGTCCCCGGGCGCGGCTCCCAGAGGCTTGAGAGAAACAAGGATGGAAGTATATCCGGGCGCCTTGTGCGATCGGAGATTATGGCGCGCCCATCGATCCAGGTCCCCATTCAACCTGCGGGCCTCGTCGAGTGTCGGTGAGGCGGCGGGGGCCGCGTCAAAAGCCGGCGGCGCGAAATAGGCTTCGATGCGATCGACCTCCGCCAGAGGCAGGATAACTTTCTCGCGCTCGTTTTGCGCTGCGAACTCTTCCTCGACCAGACTACGAAAAGTCGCCTCGCCCAGCTCATTGACGAGAATTTTGATTCGAGCCTTGTACTTGTTGTCTCTGCGTCCATGACGGTTGTAGACCCGCATGATCGCCTCAAGATAGCTTAAAAGCTCGGGCTTGGAGATCCAGTCTCTCACAGTGACGCCGACGTGGGGGGTTCGACCAAGACCCCCGCCGCAAACCACCTCGAAACCGATCTCGCCATCCGAGTTTCGCCTGAGGTCAAGACCTATGTCATGGACCCGAATGGCTGCGCGGTCATGCCCCCCGCCGGATACGGCGATCTTGAATTTTCTCGGAAGGTGAGAAAACTCCGGATGAAATGTAGACCACTGGCGAATGATCTCGCACCATGGTCTCGGATCCTCCACCTCGTCCGCGGCTGCACCCGCAAAGGGATCCGATGTGACGTTCCGAATGCAGTTCCCGGAAGTCTGAATGGCGTGCATGCCGACATCGGCGAGGCGGTCGAGAACCTCTGGCATGTCCTCGAGACGTATCCAGTTGAACTGGATATTCTGTCTCGTCGTAAAATGTCCGTACCGCTTATCATAGCGATCCGCGATATCCGCCAGCCCCCTCAGCTTGCGACCGTCAAGCTGTCCATAGGGAATAGCGACCCGGAGCATGTACGCATGAAGCTGCAGATAAACGCCATTTTGCAGTCGGAGAGGTTTGAAGTGCTCCTCTGGCAGTTCGCCAGAGAGACGGCGCTCAACCTGCCCCCGAAATTGACGGGCGCGCTGGCGCACGAGGTTTTCGTCAAACTCGTCGTAACGATACATCTAACGAGACCTCCTGAAGCATTCGCGTCTGCGCTGGCCGCCAGCGAATCGAGCGCCGCAGGGGCGCGCGAAATCGGCCGGCGCTCTGACAGCCTGGATCTCCATCAGAGATCGCCTGCCTGCTTGCCGAACATGGGATGGTTTGTCGGCCCCTGCGCCCGAATGGTTTCCCGAAGCGTTTCCCTTCCGGAAATCCGGCCGTCCTGCGTTACCTGCATAAAATAGGGATCGGAGACACGAACCTGATCAGTCGAAGCAAAACGCAATGCCTCCTGGGCCTGATCGCCGGTCATCACGGACGCATCCGCCAGGGACTCCGACCAGTCTCGATCGGCGGTCAGATAAATCACCCTGCCCGTTCTTGAATTCCATCCGGTGATCACTTTGGGGATGTCAGGACCAAGTTTAGGACGCTCGGAACTCATGAGAGCAATCCCCAGAGATCTGAGAGGGACACCCGCTCATCTGGAACATCGGCCCTGGTCCCGTCACACTCAAAATCCGCGTCACGACCGTAAGCGGCGACCTCTCCGATGATCAGAAGCGCCGGGCCTTGAATGCCCCTCTCCTGAATCAGCTCTGACAAACCCTCAAGACGACCATAGGCGCGAATCTCGTTCGATCGAGTTCCGTTCTCGATCACCGCGACAGGAGTACGCGGATCTCGACCAGCCGTGATAAGTCGCCGCGCGATGACGTCGCCAGTCCCCACCCCCATGTACACAACAACGGTATGTCGGGCTGTCGCCAACGCCGGCCAGTCCAAATCCGGCTCCACGCCGAGGGCGGCATGACCCGTGACGAAGGTCACACTTCGACCAACAGCGCGGTGAGTGAGCGGTATCTGAGCCGACGCTGCGCACCCGAGGGCGGCGGAAATGCCGGGAACGACTTCCACCCTGATTCCAGACGACCTGAGCGCTTCGAGCTCCTCGCCGCCTCGTCCGAAAATGAACGGATCGCCTCCCTTGAGACGCACGACAGCCTGTCCCTGACGCGCGGCCTCTATCAGCTGTCTGTGGATGTCGTCCTGGGGCACCGAATGTTCCCCTCGGGACTTGCCGACATAAACGATGCTCGTCCCGGGCCTGACCAGCTCGAGCACGCCCGAACCCACAAGCCGGTCACAGAAGATGATGTCAGCCGCCTCGATTACCCGGATCGCCCTTAAAGTCAGGAGCTCGACATCTCCGGGACCAGCCCCCACGAGCCAGACGCACCCCTCATCTTTCAAATCCGAGCTGCTCATCTTCGCCCTTTAGTTTTTCTCACACATGAGGCATGTACCGAGCCGGCCGCAAAGAGCCTAGTTTCTCAATGGGGCCGGAGCCCGTTTCCGGCAATCGAAGATACCTAAGACGAGACATTAGCCACCCTGAACCGGAATCCTAGCCGCCATGACCGCCAACGACCGGCTACCCGCGCTAAACGCCCTGCGGGCTTTTGAGGCCGCCGGGAGGCACCTTTCCTTCACTCGCGCCGCCGAAGAGCTCAATGTGACCCCCGGGGCCATCAGCCAGCAGATCCGCCAGCTGGAGGAGTTTGCTGGCGCGCCGCTGTTCCGACGCACCGGACGGCAGGTGATGCTAACCGACGCCGGGGCCGGCGCCCTGCCCCTCCTGTCCCGCGCCTTCGAACAGATGTCCGAGGCCGTTCATCTGATGCGCTCGCCGATGCGAAGAGACCGTCTGATGATATCGTGCGCGCCGTCATTTGCAGCGAAGTGGCTGGCGCAGCGCCTTGATGCGTTTCAGCGGCTTCATCAGGGGGCGGAGGTTTGGATTTCCGCAGACATCAATCTGTCGGACTTCAATTCTACGGACCTGGACCTCGCGATCCGTTACGGCAAGGGACAGTATGACGGGCTCAGATCCGAAAAGATCCTGGCCGAATCTGTGCTCCCCGTGTGCTCTCCGACCCTTCTGACCGGACCCAATCCGATACGAACACCGGAGGATCTGGCGTCCCATGAGCTCCTTCACGATGAGGGTCCGGAGTACGATCCGTCATGCCCCGACTGGAAGAGCTGGCTTATGGCCAGAGGGGTCGCGCACATCGACACGGGCCGAGGGCTGCGCTTCAACCAGTCGGCTCTGACAGTGGAGGCCGCGGCGGCCGGCAAAGGCGTGGCCCTCGCCAAAAAGGCGATCGCTGCTGGGGACCTCGACAGAGGACGACTGGTTGCTCCGTTCGCAGATGGATCGGCCGATATTGATTTCGCCTATTGGATCGTCTGGCCCAAATGGAGAACGCCCTCAAAGCTCGCGCGGGCGTTTATCGCATGGCTGAAAGCGGAAGCCAGATCTGGAGAGGTCAGCGGGGTCTGAGCCTACTGAAGCGGCCTGGATTTAGAAGGCGCATACACTCGTCCCCCGGTGATCTCTACCCGAAACTGATCACCTATCCGCATCGGGGTAGCTGCGTCCGTATCCATTTCAAGCCTTCCCCATCCGCCTGGAATCTCAAGACCGAGACGGCGATGGGGACCAATCCTCCGTCCGGCAATCACCGAAACATCGATTGACCCCTCCCCTTCAGTCCAGCGCACATGCTCTGGCCGAAGATGCAGAACGGCAGGACCGTCAGGCGCCTCAACGCGAGGGGATGTCAATAATCTGTCCCGAAACCAGACCAACCCGTCCCGGATCTGAACTGGAAGGCGGCTGGCCTCACCTATGAATTCGAAGACGAAAGACGACGCCGGATCGTCATAGATGCGATCCGGATCCGCATCCTGCTCCACGCGCCCCGCGTTCATGACGATAACTCGATCGGCGAGTTCGAGGGCCTCTTCCTGGTCATGGGTGACGAAGATGGTGGTCCGTCCGGTCCGCTCGTGAAGACTTCGGAGCCAACGTCTTAGGTCTCGTCTAACCATTGCGTCGAGAGCGCCAAAAGGTTCATCAAGGAGTAACAATCGGGGCTCGACCGCCAAGGCGCGGGCGAGAGCCACTCTCTGCTTTTGTCCGCCGGACAACTGCCTCGGAAAGCGGTCCTCCAGACCTTCTAACTGCACCAGATGGATCAACTCACTGACCCGGCGCCGAATCTCGATGCCGGAGAGACGTTCTTTCCCCGACCGCGCCCGCAGACCAAAAGCTATATTTTCAAACACCCGCATATGTCGAAACAGAGCATACTGCTGGAAAACAAGACCGACCCCCCTCGACCGAAGAGGCAGCTCCGAGACATCGAGGCCATCGAAGAGAACCCGTCCCTCATAGGCTGACTCGAGACCCGCAATCAGCCGGAGCAGGGTTGTCTTTCCCGATCCGGAAGGCCCCAGGATGCCGACGAGCTGGCCCGACGCGATCTCGAGCGATACGTGATCAACGACCGACCTGGGACCAAAACGCCGGGTGACATTCTCCAGCTCAAGTTTCACGACGCCTCTCCCCTCTCAGCGAACCCGTTCGGCTTCCCGAACGTCGTCTGGTAGTTTTCGCTCAAGAACGAACTTGAGTATCAAAGTGAACAAAGAGAACGAGGCGAGAAGGGAGGCCACAGCAAAGGCCGCAGCAACCCGATTGTCATTGTAAAGCGCCTCCACATGAAGCGGCATGGTGTTTGTGAGGCCTCGAATATGCCCCGACACGACCGATACCGCCCCGAACTCCCCGAATGATCGCGCAGCGCAAAGCAGCCCCCCGTAGAAGAGCGCCCATCGCACATTAGGCAGCGTTACGGTCAGGAATGTCCTTAATCCGCCGGCTCCCAGAGACAGTGCCGTCTCCTCCTCCTCACGACCTTGATCCTCCATGAGGGCGATGAGGGGTCGCGCGACCATCGGAAAGGTCACGAAGATGGTCGCCAGCACAATTCCCGGGGTGGAGAAAAGAACCTTCACACCGAGTTCTGAAAGAACAGGACCCAACCATCCGGAAGAACCAAAAACGAGGACAAGGACGTAGCCGGCGATCACTGGAGACACAGCGAACGGCAGATCGATCAGCGAGAGGAGAACGGGCTTTCCCGGAAACTCGAACTTCGTCAGCGCCCAGGCGGCCGACAAACCGAAAATCATGTTTGCAGGGACAACAAGGGCAGTCACCGTCAGGGTCAGGCTGAGAGCCTGAAGCGTCTCGCGGGAGACAAGAGCCGACAGGAAGACATCCGATCCGCGAGCAAAGGCCTCCACGAACACAACGCAGAGGGGAAGCAGGACCGCAATCGACAAAAAGAGCCAGGTGATCAGGATGAGAAGAAGCCGAAGCACAGGCCCATCGCCTGCCCCGGCGTACCGCCTCGCATGCGCCTGGAGGCATGCGGAAGATGGCCGATCCTCACTCATGACCCAATCGCTCTCTCATCAAGGCCTGAAAGAGGTTGATCACGACCAGAGAGCAGAGGGAAACCAGGAGCATCACCATGGCGATGGCCGATGCTCCGGCATAATTGCTCTCCTCGAGCCGGATGATGATCAGTAGCGGCGCGATTTCTGACAGGCGTGGGAAATTTCCGGCGATGAAGATGACAGATCCATATTCGCCCGCCCCCCGAGCAAAGCTCAAAGTGAAAGCTGTCACCAGCGCGGGCGCGACCGATGGGACAATCACGCGTCTCCAGACACGAGAACGATCCGCTCCCAACAGGGCGGCTGCCTGTTCCATATCTCCTTCCAGGTCTCTGAGAACGGGCTGCAGTGTGCGGACTGTGAACGGAAGACCGACAAAAATCAGGGCGAGCGTAACGCCAAGAGAGGTGTATCCGACCTGAACGCCAAAGACCTCGAGGATCGCTTTTCCCATGGGACCAGATGGGGCGTACAAGCTGGCGAGGGCGATGCCGGCGACAGCCGTCGGCAGGGCGAAAGGCACATCCACCAGAGCGTCGAGCATCCTGCGTCCCGGAAAGCGGAAACGAACAAGAGCGTAGGCGCAGATCGGACCGAAGACAGAGTTGACAATGGCGGCGGCGAGAGCGGACCCGAAGCTCAGCCTCAGAGCGGCTATCACCCGGTCGTCCGTTAAAACCCTCATCCAGCCGTCGAAATCAAGGCGAGCGGCGGACATCGCCAGAGCGATCAGCGGCAGAAGAACCACGAAGCTGAGATAGACAATCGAATACCCCAGACTGAGACCAAACCCCGGGATCGGTCGACGGGGCCTGCGAGCCGGCAATGGAGGCATGATCGCATGAACCGACATGGATCACCTCTGATCGCCGATGACACGATCGAATGATCCTCCTTCAGCGAAATGGCGCCGCTGCGCTTCGCCCCACCCTCCAAAAACAGGATCATCAACAGACACCATCTCCACGGGAGGAAAATACTGACGTTCGTTCACAGCGACGAGTTCGGGAAAGGAGGGACGAAAGCCGAACCTCCCAGCGAGACGCTGGCCAGTCTCTGAAAACAGGGCCCCGGCGTAGGCCTCAGCGATATCCGCGACGCCATGGCGCTCCGCATGACCCCGAGCCACAGCAGCGACAGGCTCGGCTCGGATGGTTACGGCGGGGTAAACAATCTCAAACTTCTGCTCTCCGAACTCCTCCCGGATCAGCAAAGCCTCACTCTCCCAGGTCACCAGAGCATCGCCAAGCGCTCTTTGGGCGAATGTGGTCACAGCCCCTCGCGCGCCCGTATCGAGGACAGGAACGTTTCGGAAAAGAGCCGAAAGCCGCGCTATCGTCTCCGCCTCTCTCCCACCGCTGTGGGCGTCAGCCCACGCCCACGCAGCGAGATAGGCCCATCGCGCGCCGCCAGAGGTCTTCGGGTTCGAAGTGACAACCTGAACGCCAGGTCGGGTCAGATCGCCCCAGTCCCGAACGCTATCTGGGTTGCCCTCGCGCACAACGAAGACAATCGTCGAAAAAAAAGGAGCGCCCCCGGCGGGAAGCTCTTCCCTCCAAGCCTCTGAAAGAGCCCCGGCGTCTCGCGCGACCAGGTCCAGATCGGCGCCCAGCGCCAGGGTGATCACATCCGCCTCAAGCCCGTCGCGCACCGCCCTGGCCTGCTTCCCTGAGCCGCCGTGAGACATGTTCACAACAATCCGCTCACCGGTCTCCCGAAACCATGCATCCTCGAACTCGCGGTTAAAGACCTCGAAGTACTCGCGGGTCGCGTCATATGAAACATTGAGAATAGAACGGCCCGAGGGTTGAGGAGAACAGGCCGCCGCAAGACCTGTCGCCGCCGCCAGCACCCATACGAGAATTCGCATCGCCGCCCTCCTTGAGACGAAAACACTACAAAGTGAGTAGTGATTGTCAACGCGTTGGAGAGCCGGGACGACCCAGCGAAAGATTTCAGAGCGAGCGCCCCAGAGCAGAAGCAATGCTTGTCCGATCAAGGACGTCGCGGGTTTCCTCCGCAACCCGGGAGAAAACGCGTCGGACTTCGCACGACGTCTCGTCCCCACAGTCAGCGCAGCGTCGATAAGCCATCCGGGAGAGGCAGGGCAAAGGCGCTATCGGACCATCGACAATCCGCAGCACATCGCCGAACGAAATCATGTCAGAGGGTCGAAAAAGTGAATAACCACCGGCCTTTCCGCGACGACTCTCGACCAGACCGTGCATTTTGAGCTCGAGAAGTATCTGCTCGAGAAACTTTTTCGGTATCGACTGCTCATCTGCAATCTGCCCGATCGAAACGGACGAGCCGTACGGAGCTCGGGCTAACGCCAGAAGCGCGCGCAATGCATACTTAGCCTTCTGGGAAATCACGCTTGAACCTCCGCTTTTTCAGACGCGATAACTGTAGCCAAACCCTGACAGCCATTAAATCTATACTCACCATATAGAGTAAGTAAATGTTCGAAGTGAGCAGCTTGACGCGACGCCTCGGCAGTTCGACGATCGCCACCCGGGCTTTCGTTGTGTTGATGAAAAAAGTGCGCGTAACCACACCTTGGATCGCCTGTCTGACGACGCTCCTCGCCGGCTCGCCGGTCGCCCATGCGCAACAGCCCGCTTCCGGGGAGCCCGTTCAGGTGTCTGTCTCAGGTTCCGTTCGGTCCCGTGTGGAGACACTCTCGGGACGCATGTCGGGTGAGGCGCCCGCGAGCGATCACTTCCTGAGCCTTCTCACTCTTCTGAAAGCCGAAGCAGATTTCGGCGGCATGTCGCTGGTGGGTGAGATCCAGGATTCCCGGCGCCTATCGGGTCCCTTAACGGGCGCCGCCCCCAATGAAGTGGACACGCTTGAACCCATCCAGGCCTACGTGTCCTGGGCTCTGTCAGACCCGGAGCAAGCAGGAGATTCGCTCGGTCTTGAGCTGGGGCGGTTTACGATGGATGTAGGGTCGAGAAGACTGACCGCTCGCTCTCATTTTAAAAATCAGAAGACATCATTCGACGGCCTCAGACTTCTCTGGAGGTCGGGAGAGTTAGGGGAAGTCATCGCCTTTAGAGTGTCGCCGGTTATCCGGCAGCCATTTGAGACATCCGCCGCCGCCTCCAACAAACCGAAGCTCAATCAGTCGCACGAGGCCAGCGTGTTCTCGGGTGCTCACCTCCGGCGCGTATTGACGGATGGCGTGAGTGGCGAAGGCTACGTATTCAGAATCGATGAGCGGGACGCTTCCGATTTTCCCTCACGTGACCGTCGGCTGACGACATATGGGCTGCGCCTGTACAAGGCGCCGGAAACAAAGCAGGTCGATTTCGACCTGGAGTGGGCTCATCAGTCAGGCCGTTCCAGGGCGACCACGTCGCCTGCGGACACGTCAGATCTGGCGACAAACGCAGCGATGAGTCACGCGGAGATAGGCCTCACCTTCGCGATCCCGACCTCGCCCAGAGTGTCCCTTCACTATGATTTCGCATCCGGCGACAGGGACCCTGGAGACGACCTCCATGAAAGATTTGATCCGCTTTTTGGCGACAGGAGCTTCGAATTTGGGCCAACGAGCCTGTGGGGCGTTATTGCACGCTCAAACCTGAAATCATCGGGCCTGCGGCTCGACTGGCGACCCACAGGGTCTTCGGAAGCGTATGTGTCGCTCCGTCAGATCGATCTGGCCGAGAGCCGGGATGGGTTCTCTCTATCCGGGCTGCGGGATCGGGCCGGCGCTTCAGGCAAGGAGGTTGGGGTTCAGCTGGAAGGTCGACTGCGGTGGCGACCTGCCTCGTCCGGACCGCGCCTTGAGCTTGGGGCCGCTCATCTAACAAAGGGTTCGTTTCTCAGAAACGCGCCGAATGCGGATACCTCTGGAAACGTCGTCTATGGATATTCCGCCGCGACATTTGATTTCTGACGTTCTAGGAATGTGCACGGATGCTGGCGATGATAGTCCTGACGGGGAACATTGCTTTCATCATATAGTCAAAGCGCCTCACGGGCCGACAAGAGACCGTCATGTCAGCACGTCGAATAGCAATCATCGGATCGGGCATGGGCGGCATGTCCTGTGCGCTGGCGCTCGCCCGCTACGGACACAAAGTCACGCTGTTCGAGCGGTTCGCCACGCCGCGGCCCCTCGGCGCGGGCCTCCTGCTGCAACCGACCGGGCAGGCGGCGCTGCGCGAACTCGACCTTCTGTCAGAGATAGAAACTGTCAGCGCTCGCGTTGACAAGCTGAGCGGACGGGACCGGGACGGAAGGATCATACTCGACCTGGCTTACGGCCGTCGGGGAAAAGACGTGTACGGCTTAGGGGTCCATCGAGGGGTCCTGTTCAACGCTCTCTACAGGAAAGTCTGCTCGATGGGGATCGAGCAGGTTCTTGACGCAGATGTCGACGACGTCGACCCCATGGAGGGTCTCGTCTCCTATCGCCAGGGCTCCGCCATGGGTCCCTATGACCTGGTTGTCGTAGCAGATGGAGCCCACTCACGTCTGCGGGAGCGTCTCTTCGGGACGCGATCATCAAGCCTCTACAGGTGGGGGGCGCTGTGGACGGTTATTCCAGACCCTGAAAACCAATGCGCCGGCGCGCTCCGGCAGGTTTATGACGCAGCGAGTGTGATGATCGGCCTGCTTCCGGTCGGAACGGGTCAGGACGGACATACTCCCCATTGTGCGCTGTTCTGGTCTCTGCCGGTTACCAGCGAACCGGAATGGAGGCAGGCGGGCCTTAAGGCATGGTCCGCAAAGCTCTCTCACTACTGGCCCGAAGCCGGAGACATGGCGCGGAAAGTTGAGAACCTGGACGCGGTTTCAATGGCGGTTTACCGCGACACCCGTCTCACAAGGTGGCGCAACGGACGTGCGATCCTCATCGGAGATGCAGCGCATGCGACAAGTCCTCAGCTCGGACAGGGGGCCAACCTCGCACTGGTGGATGGAATCGCTCTGGCGCAGGCTCTCGAAGGCGCCCCGGATGATCTGCAAAGAGCTTTGGACAACTTTGTGAAGGCACGACTTCGCCTGGTGCGCTGGACACGGATCATGTCCCGTCTTCTGACGCCAGCCTTTCAGTCCTCGGTTCCGGGAATGGGCGCGGCCCGAAACCTGTCCCTCCGGATCGCACGCCGGATCCCCGCCTTTGAACAGCTCATGCTTCGAACACTGACCGGCGAGCAGGGGTTCTGACGTTGATTACATTGGCTCACTTCGATCCGATTGGGTCTCGAGGAGCGGCCATCATGAGCTCCGAGCCCAGGGCGTCTCCGGAAACGCACCTTCCGATCTGAGCATAAGACGAAGAGCGCCCATATCGGCCGTCGAAGCGACCAGGAGCTCACGAACCCGGTCGAGACACAACGCAGCGCCCTCGGCGTCTGGTCCATGGGCGCGGCCAAGCTTCTCAGCAGTCGAACAGGCCTCACCGAGACCCAACGCTCCGAGACCGACAGCCGCCCCCTTGATGGAATGACACACCTCCACCCAACCCGGCGGAACAGCCGCCGAGTCCAGACAGGCTCTCCACTCAATCGCCTGATCGCAGAAAAGTTCCAGAACCTCCGCAGCCAGAAGAGGATCGTCGCCCGTCATTTCTTTTAGACGCTGCACATCGAGACTGTCTCGCGCCACGCTTATCTCCCGGACCGCCAAACCCCGACTATCCGAGCGGAGCGGTAAGCGAGGGTTAATGACGGGTCGATCCGCATGACATCGACTTTTCGGCAGGAAGTATCCGTGATGACGACGGGCGACCGTGGAAGGTTTGCAGCGGGAGGTGAATACGCGGTCTTTTCAATCGCGATAAGGACCATCACAATGGGCCGTGGCCTCCAGCCGCCTCCGCAGCTTACGCAGTGGGCGGAGAGCACCTTGGGCCGCCCTGGGGCTTGAACGTATGACGGACTTCTACGATCGACGCTCGGACGCAGGAATTCGTTCCCGAATGGAAGCCATTCGAACGGCGGGATTGTGGATGCCATGGGCAGCCCTTGGCCTCGCCCTGTCTTTCTGGGCAGGGCTTGGAGCCTGGATTTACGGGCAAGTCGGCCTCGATGTTCTCTTGCGCGAGCCTCCCCTGACCCTGGTCACGGGGGGACTTTGCGCCCTGACCCCCGGTTTAATTCTCATCTGCGCCGGGATCATGGGGCGCGAATCCAGAAAATCGAGCGAGGCCAACGCGGTCGTCCTTGAGGCTGCCCGCCGACTTCTGACACCCGCCAGCGTCGCGCAGGAGGAAACTGAGGTCATCGCCGAAGCCCTGGCGAGAGAGACGCAAAGCGTCAACAGAGCGCTCATCGAGGCGCGTCACCGGATGGACGAGCTCCGAAATGATCTCGCATCCAGCGCAGCCTCGGTTCGCGAGACCGCCCTCCTCGCCCGTGAAGACGCGGCAGCCCTCGCCGACAGACTGGAGATTGAGCGGGAAAGCCTTGTCACACTGTCAAACGATCTCAGATCCCAGTCAGACAGTCTTTCTAGATCCGTCCCGCGCCACGCGCAGATCCTTTCCGAGGCCGCCAGGAGCGCCCAGGATGAGGTGCGAAAGGCGGACGAGGGCATGGACCAGCGCCTCCGAAGCATTGACGAGGCGGCTCGAACTCTCATGGAGCGCATAGACCAGCTCGACATCATGAGCTCCGAGAGTCGTAAGCGCGCCCAGACCCTTGCCTCGTCTCTCGGTCGAATGGAAGAACAGCTCGTCCAGTCGACCCGGATGGTCGACGCCGCCATCAGGGCCGGAGAACTTGCAACAGCCGCTTCCAAGAATACTGCAGATGCATTGAAGGACGCCATGTCGGACGCTCTGGAAGGAGCGCTGAAAGCCAGCGAACTGATATCTGCAAGATCGGCTGCAGCATCTGAAGACGCGTCGCGCGCCATGATCAAGCTGAAGGAAGCAGGGGTTCAGGCTGAAACGACGACACGCGCCGCAACGCTCGCAGCCCGGGCACAGGCGGACGAAACCGAGACCCGGATCAATCAGCTCTCGGAGTTCCTCTTCAAATCCGCAAGCCGCGCAACCACCATGGCGGAGAGCGGTCTGGAACGAGCACGGCAGCGAATCGAACGAGCCTCGCTTCTGCTGAATCAGATGCGCGATGAACCCTCCTCGATCGATGATCTGACACCCAATAATCCGCAACAGGATCAACCCGAGCGCTTCAGATCTCTTCCTCCCCAGTCCTTAACGCCGGGCGCACAGCCAGTCGGATCTCTCGCCCGCGTCAGTGCGAAGCCAGCTGCAACCCCTGACGAAGGCGAGGAGCAGTCATTTTCCGGAGACGCCATCCTCAGGACCTCAGGCCTCTCGTGGAAGGAGCTTTTAACGGGAATGGAGGACATCACGCCAGAACAGCGTGACGAGACATTGACGAACCTGTTCAATCGGCTGGAGAAAGCCGGAATGCGTCCGGCTCAGTCTCTGCGAGCATCCGATGTGAAACGCATTGCGGCGGCGGCTCACCAGGGCTCGAGACAAAGACGTAGGCTGATTCAGGACATCGCCGCCGGCGATCTCCTGCGAATCGCACGGCTCCTCGAAGCCGATCGCGACCTCAAGACAGCCGCTAAGAGCTTTATCGCTGCAGAGGAACCTGACGCGCTCAGAGTCTTGGCGGAATCCGAACGCTCGCGCGACGACGCATCGCCGCGCTTATCGACCTACCTCTTGCTTGACGCCGCTCTGGGTGGGACCTGACGATCCTTGGGAAGGGCCGTTCGCGCCACAAACTCCGCAACAAGATCGCATACAGCCTGCGAGGTCAGCGCAAGCGCCTCAGCCCGTTCACGCGCCCCTCCGCTCCGAGGTCTCTGATCTGCGGAAAATCGCTCCTGAGCGATAACTCGACGCGTCGAAGAATCGACAATGGACGCCTCCACCTCCGCACGAACCACACCGGCGCCCTTGGACACACTTAGCTCGATGATCCGCCAGCGCAGATCATAGTCCGTAACCCCGCCCTGCTGAGCAGACAGGATGCGGCCTTCGCCAGAGGCTTTCGAGAGCGAGTCCATGACGGCCCCCTGCAACAGACGCGGAGCAGCGTCCGCCCATCGCACGTCCGCGAGAAAGACCAGCTCCTCGTCAGACCGCACGGCGATATCGGAGCCGGCGAAGGAACGCGAGGCGTCCGGAGGATAAATAGTAACATCCGCACCAAGCGCAGCGACCGGCGCCGCAGCCCGCTCTGAAGGCATAGAAATCAGCGCTAGCGGGGCTTTCGGAGACGGAAGCACGGATAGACAGCCTCCCGACATCGCAATGCCGATGCAGACGAGCGAGAATGCGATCTTTCGAGCCGCGACACGGACCATTTGTCTTCGTCCTCCTACTCGACCGGCTGCAATTGCCGATAGACGAAACGACTTGGATCGTTCTCAACGTCAACGGCGACGCCTTCAAGCCGCAGGATCAGAGATCGAAGATCCCCGGCCGCTCGGCTCAACTGATCTAAAGCAACTGCAGCGGATGGCGTCACTGTGGTGTTGATCTGATCAACGCCCGCCGCAACAGCTGCGAGCGCGGTTCTTGCTTCAGCAACCACCGGTCGGGCCTCCTCAAGGAACGTCTCCGCACCGGCAGCCAATGTCTTGAAATCAGAATCGAAGCCCGTGGCCGCTACATCCACGTTCACAGCCGCCTGCTCCATCGCAACCGCGGCCCGGTCGACAGATCTGACTGCCGCCGACGCCTCGTCGATCAGGCCCCCATCGGAGGAAAGCTTCTCCGACGCGGCCTCAAGATTTCGAAGAATACGTCCGATCGACCGGACATTGTCTTCCGTCAGGGCCTGATTCAAAGCCGTGATCGTCTGGCTGGAGACAGTCAGCAAATCCTGGCCGCCTTCGAACAACTCATCGAGGGTTGTACGCTCAGCCCGAATAACCGGGGGCGGAGCGCCGACAGCCCGGGTCAGCAATGGCTGGCCAGGAGAACCCGCAAGGATCTGAACAAAGGTCACACCGGTAATGCCCATGAAGTTCAGCTGAGCCACGCTGTCAACGCGCACGGGGGTCTGGGCCTGCACCTTGATGCGGGCAATAACGCGACTTGGATCCTGTCTGTCGAGAGACAACCGGTCGACCTCGCCGACCTTGATGCCGTTGAACCGCACCTCGCCGCCTTCGCCAAGACCATTGACCGGTCCCTCGAAAACCACATCGTACAATTCATAGTCACGACTGAAGGGTTCACGGGAGATCCACACCGTGAAAAGCATCAGAGCCGCCACGCCCATGAGGACGAAGGCTCCGATCAACACATAGTTGGCTCGCGTTTCCATATCCTAACCCATCGCCGCCCGGCCGCGCGGGCCAGAGAAGTATTCCTGTATCCAGGGGTCCGGGTTCGCCCGCACCTCGTCCAGAGTGCCTATGGCCAGAACCTTGCCGTAGTTAAGAACCGCAACTCGGTCACAGGTCGCAACCAAAGTGTCGAGGTCATGTGTCACAAGAAACACGGTAAGGCGCAGAGACTCCGACAGTGATCGTATCAGCTGATCAAAACGTGCTGCGCTGATAGGATCAAGACCGGCTGTAGGCTCATCCAGAAACAGGATATCAGGATCAAGCGCGAGGGCGCGCGCAAGGGCAGCGCGTTTGCGCATGCCACCAGAGAGATCTCCCGGAAGTCGATTGGCCGTATCAGGTTCCAGTCCGGCAAGTCCTATCTTCATGTCTGCGAGCTCAGACATCAGGGAGCGTGACAGATGCGTATGCTCCCTCATGGGCGCCATGACATTTTCCCGAACCGTCAGGGTCGAAAACAGAGCCCCATCCTGGAACATCACGCCCCAGCGGCGCTCGAGCGCCACGCGGGACGCCCGTTCAAGACGATCGATACGCTGCCCAAACACCTCTATGTCAGCGGACTTCGGCTTGTTCAGCCCAACTATCGTCCGGAGAAGAACCGACTTGCCTGTCCCCGATCCCCCTATAACGCCAAGAACTTCCCCGGCGAGCAGATCAAGATCAAGATCCTTGTGTACGACCTTCGATCCGAACTGATTGGTCAGCCCGCGCACGCGCACAGCAATCTCCCGCGAGGGATCCTGCCGGTCCGGGGAGTTGATCGATGCAAAGGGCGAGGCGACTGTCATCATACGTCCATGAAATAATAGACGACAGCGAATACGGCATCGAGAGCAATGACGATAAAGATCGACTGAACAACCGAGGAGGTTGTACGTCGGCCGAGGGAGTTCACATCCGCCTCGACCAGAAGTCCCTGCCGACAGCCCACAAGAGCGACAACGATGGCGAAGACAGGCGCCTTCACGATCCCGGTCCAGAAATGCTGGGGCGGAACGACATCCCTGAAGCGAGAGATAAACATGGAGGGAGAAATATCCATGGCGAGCCATGCCGCCATCAGTCCCCCAGCCACCCCCGCCAGCGCGGCGGCGAATGCGAGCAATGGGGTCATGATAACGAGAGCGATCAGGCGGGGAGCGACGAGAGCCTCCATCGGATCAAGCCCCATCACCCGCATGGCGTCGATCTCCTGTCGCATCTTCATGGAGCCGATCTGAGCGGTAAAAGCGCTGTCGGTTCGACCTGCCAGAAGAATGGCGGTCAGAACGACCCCGAACTCACGAAGCATTCCGATCCCGACAAGTTCAACGGTGAAAACTGACGCGTTGAACATCGCCAGAAGATTGGCGCCGATGAAGGCAATCACGAGGCCTATGAAGAAGGACAGGAAGCTGATGATGGGCAGCGCGTCGACTCCGGTCTCTTCCATGACCGCAGTAACCGAGGTCCACCGGATTCGTTGAGGCCGCGCCAGGAGTCGAACCAGTGTCGCCATCGCCTCACCGATGAAGGAGAGGGTTCCGAGAAACTCATGCCAGATGTCGACCGACCCTCGGCCGACGCGGGCGATCATCTCTTGCAGACCAGACTTTTCAGGAGCGGACGCTGAGGAGACAGGAGAGGCTCGACGAACGACGGAAACAAGCTGCCGGGCGCCCGCGGATGCATTCAACATCTGGCCCTCAGGATCAGATCGGTCGTCTGCACTGGATCGAAGAGCGCGATCGATGAGATAAGCGCCGGACGTGTCGAGCCGACCAAGGCCGCGTGCGTCGAGCTGGGCGCCTGCCGAGAGCGGCAGCCGGCCCAGCCTGCCCTCAACGCTCCCGATCGTCCAGATTGTCCAATCGCCCGCGACAGCCAGAACCTTGGTTCCGTCAGCCCTTTCGGAAACCTCGAATGTCGCTTCAGCCGAAGTCATGGTTCGAAGCTTAATCGATAAACGTCTACCAAATACCAAAGGGACGCATGTAACGACATCATTCGCGTGTAAGTTGCGTACGTAAGGTCTCGTTGGGACACAGTTCGGCCGATGATCAACGGCGGAAGCTTCTGCGCAGGCCGGCCCACCAGCTGAAAAGGTTAAACCGATGCCTCGCGAAATGGACAGGAGGCTGCTGGCGGCCGGAGCCCTTTTCGGACTTGGCCTGACCATCGCGGGAGCTGCAGGCTCTCATATGCTTTATCTTCCATTAACCTCGAAGGAGCTGAACGACGGTCAGGTCCTGCTTGAGCACACTGAAAAGATCGCGACCTGGAACACGGCCATGATTTTCGGGTGGGCGCATACGCTCGCGAGCCTGTGGACGGCAGGAGGCTCCCCCAGCATCTCACGCCGGTTTCGACCCGCCGGATGGCTGTTCCTGACCGGCGTTGCTCTGTTCAGCGGAGGGATCATCTCTCGCGCTATTCTGGGAGAGAACTTCCCGGCATTAACACGTCTGAGCTCGCTCACGCCATTTGGAGGCGCCGCATTCATAGCGGGTTGGCTGGTTCTGCTCGTAGAAGGGATCAGGCCAGCTCGCCCCCCTCAACCGAGGGCCTGAGCAAAAGCTCCAACCGGCTCAAGCGCGGACCCCAGCTCGTCGGCCGTCACGCGAGCGCGCGTCAAAATCCGATCCAGAGCCTCCAGCTCCCCCTCAATGGAGTAGTCTGTTTTGAGCGCGAGGTTGGCCGTCGCAAGCGCATCTGAAAGCGCTTCTCTGGCCTGACGAGCGTGAATAAGCGCCTTCTCGAACTCGGTCACATCCGACCCTGTCGGAACGGAATGCACGAGCACCGCCCTCGCCAATTCGTCCAGATACTGAAGACCACGGGTGACATCCGCTGCGTCCGCGCGAACCCGTTCAAGGGTCGCAGTCGGACCCGCGCGTGAGTCAATAATGAGGTTTGAGTAAACCGCCCCTGTCTCGTCAGCGCCAGTCAGAAGACCGGCGATCGATCCCAGGCCGCCCTGCCCGACAGCGAGCCCCTTTCTTCGGGTCTCAATACAGTAGGCTTCCGAAGCCTGCCGCAGGACGGACTGGCGGAGATCCGGAGGCGCCTCCGAGGATAATCGCGGTTCGTAGACAGAGACGGTGGCGCAGCCGACGGTCAGCGCCATGGCGGCAAGGGGAACCGCCAGTCTTCGGATCAGATGCGCCGCAAACATCTTTTGTCTCCACCCTGCGCAAAGGGTTATAGAAGCGGTCACGTCAAAAAGCGAGACGGATGAAGGAATAGCCTTTGACCTTTGGATAAGCGCCGGTAGATGAAGCACCCATGAATGAAGAACGATCACGGCGCACCCTTTACCCCCGTATCGAACCGCGCAAGGTTGGCCGCCTTCAAGTGAGCGACCTTCACGAGCTCTATTGGGAGGAATGCGGAAACGCAGCCGGACTTCCGGTCGTCGCCCTGCATGGCGGCCCAGGCGGGGGGTCCAGCCCCGAGATGCGCCGTTTTTTCGATCCCAGAAAGTATCGGATTATCCTTTTCGACCAGCGCGGATGCGGACGTTCCTCCCCGCATTCCGAACTGCGGGAGAATACGACCTGGGATCTGGTGAACGATATCGAGGCGCTGCGAGACCACCTGGGCGTCGATCAATGGCTCGTCTTCGGCGGTTCGTGGGGATCGACCCTGGCTCTGGCCTATGCTGCGAAGCACAGAGATCGGGTGCTGGGGCTTCTGCTGCGAGGAATATTCCTTCTTCGGGAAAGCGAGATCCGTTGGTTTTATCAGGAAGGCGCCAGCCACATCTTCCCCGACGCATTCGAGAGGTACCTCGCCCCAATCCCGGCGGCCGAGAGATCTGACCTTCTGGACGCGTTTTACAGACGCCTCACGGGCGATTCTCCTGCCGTTCGCGCAGAAGCAGCCGCCGCCTGGGCTCGTTGGGAGGGTGAAACTCTGTCCATTCAGGGTCCTCAGCAAAGACCGCCCAGATTTGATGAAGGGGATTTTCTCGACGCATTCGCCAGAATCGAGTGTCATTACTTCCGTCACAAGGGGTTTTTCGAACGGGACGGCTGGCTGCTAGAAGCCGCCAGCCGGTTTGGCGACCTCCCCGGGGTGATCGTTCACGGCAGATACGACGTGATCACGCCCCTTTCGTCAGCCTGGGATCTCTCCCGGGCTTGGCCGGAAGCTGTCTTGAAGATCGTTCCGGACGCCGGGCACTCCTCACTCGAGCCCGGCATCGTCAGCGAACTGGTGAAAGCCAGCGATATGCTTGCCGCGCGTCTCGCCTAGCGGTTTGGGCCGAAAACGTTGAGAAGGACCGCAGGCAGCTCGATCCATCCTTGGTTCTGAAGCTTGTCCGGCACTCCTAGCCCGATAGCCGCCGCAATGACGGTTGGAATGATCCACCTGACGATCACCGACCAGACCCGATAAATGCGCGGCCCAAGCTCCGCCTCCATGATGGCGCGATCAACCACCCAGCCACAGAAAAAGGCTGTTGCGCCCCCAGCCAGAGGCAACATGATGGAAGCCGTCAGGAAATCCATGAACACGATATAATCGCGGGAGAAGAGATAGCCGGCCCCGATCATGAAGATGGCGAAGCCGAGACCCGCCGCAGCGCCTCCACGCGTCACGCCGGTACGCTCATCAAGCCAGGAAACCGACACTTCCATCAGGGATATCGCGGAGGCGAGCGCAGCAAGAAGCGCAATAAGAAAGAAGACGCTCCCAAAAAGTTCGCCGAGCGGAAGGGCATCAAAGCCGACTGGAAGCATGATGAAGAACAGTCCCGGCCCCGCTCCCGGGTCGCCCCCGGTGGCGAAAACCAGAGAAAACACTGTCAGCGCCGAAACAAGGGCGACAACCGTATCGGCGCCGGCGATCAGAGACGCGGAACCGCCGATATTGGTATCTCGGGGAAGATAGGCGCCATAAGTCATCATTACGCACGCGCCGACGCCGGTCGCGAAGAAAGACTGCCCAAGCGCCTCAAGCATCATGGCGTAGGTGAAGTTCTCTGTCTGAATATCGACAATGAAGGACAAGGCTGCTGGAAAGTCTCCATCCAACGCAGCGAAACCCAGAAGCGATATAAGAAGAATAAAGAAAACGGGAGTGAGAACCAGAGAGACGCGCTCGATTCCCCGTTTGACGCCGAGGCCGACGACCAGCGAGACCATGCCGACAAATCCGCCAAGGCAGGACAGCATGACGGGAACATTGCTGGTGACGCGATCGAAGCGCATCGAAGCCGCCTCGACTGCAGCCTCTCCCCCGGAAGCTGCTGAATAATCAGCAGATAGTCCTAACACGAGAAAAGCCAGGATCCATGATGAGATGACGCAGTAGAAGGTGAGAATAAAGAACGACGACATCGAACCCAGCCACGCCGCGCCTCCCCACAGCTCTGAAGCTCGTGAGGCGCGGGCGACGGCCTGAACGCTCTCAATCGCCGAATGTCCTGAGCGTCGACCGATCGCAAACTCTGCAGCAAGCAGCGGCAATGCGAACAGGAGAGTAAAAGCCAGATAAAGGAGAACAAAGATCCCCCCACCTGCCTCGCCCGTCACGTAGGTGAAACGCCAGAGGTTTCCCAGACCGATCGATGAACCGACCGCAGCAAGGATAAAGCCGGATCTGGAAGACCAGGCGTCGCTCTTTCTGAGCACTCTTCCGGTGGTCTGCATAATCCGCCTCTCGAAGCGTGAACTCAGTAACCCGGAGCAGGAAACGCTGCGACGCCGATCAGAACACGCCTCTCAGGGACATGTTGCTATCCCTGTTAAGGTGGATGGACATGAGAAGACCGAAGCCGACCATCACAGTCAGCATCACCGTGCCGCCATAGGAGATGAGCGGAAGTGGAATGCCGACGACCGGCAGAAGCCCGATGACCATACCGATATTGATGACGACATACAGCGCGAGCGTTGCGACAAAACCGGAACCGGCGAGTGTTCCGAAGGCGCTTCGCGAGCGTCCAGCGATATCCATCCCCTGCAAAAGAGTGACACCCCAGGCAAGAAGAACAGCAATCGATCCTGCGAAACCGAACTCCTCCGCGATGATGGTGAAGATAAAATCGGTCTGCTGTTCAGGAATGTAATCAAGTTCTTTCTGGGCGCCTTCCATATACCCCTTTCCAGCGAGTCCGCCGGAACCGATAGCGATCATGGCCTGCTGTAGCTGATAGCCTGCCCCAAGGGGGTCAGCTGCAGGATTGAACAGGGTGTCGACCCGCTGTCTTTGGTAATCATGAAGGGCGAAGAAATAGACGACAGGAACGGCGACAATCGCCAGCGCCATCACCGCCGCCACAATCCGCAGACCGATGCCCGCAAAGAAAATGACGGCCAGACCTGTCCCCAAAATCATAAGCGCAGTGCCTAGATCGGGCTGCCTGAGGACCAGAGCGACAGGAACCATAACCACAAGAAGGGCCGGGATGTGTATCCACATGCCGTTTCGTCCACCCTCGAACATCTGATGATAAAATCGGGCCAGCGCCAGCGGCACGGCCAGCTTCATCAGTTCAGACGGCTGAAGGCGAACAGGACCTAGCTGGAGCCAGCGCTCCGCCCCGTTGACCACCACCCCAGCGACGTCAACAGCGACGAGCATGACCACGCCCGTGATATAAACCGGATAGGCGAGGCTCGCCCAAAGACGAAGCGGCGCAAGAGATAGAGCAATCGCAACCACGAGCATAAACGCAAACCGCGCTGCGTGGTTGAATGCAAGATCAGCATGGATATCAGGCTTACCTGTCTGAAGATTATGGGCGCTCGAAGCGGCGGAGAACAGGATCGCTGTGCCGAACACGGCGATCGCCACGATCGTCAGAAGAAGGAACCAGTGAAGACTGGTGAGCTTGCCCAGTATGCTCTCTCGACGGATCATGTCGGCTCGCCATCCCCGGGGGCGGAGGCAACCTGCCTGGCTGGCGAGTATGCCGGCTTCGACCCCGGATCAGCCTTTAAGGTCGCAGCCAGAACATCGCGCACGATCGGGGCAGCCACCCTGGAGCCGCTATCTCCGTGTTCGACGACCACAGCGCAGGCGTAGCGCGGCGCCTCGGCCGGCGCGAAGGCGACAAACAGGGCGTGATCCCTGAGCCGCCAGGCCAGATCCGCATTGCTGATAACGCCCGAGGCTCGTTCAGCCGCAGAGATCACCCGGACCTGAGCCGTACCCGACTTTCCCGCCATTCTGGCATGCGTGAATGGAGCGGGCAAAAGCCCCTGCGGGTCGAGGTCTCCAGCGCGAACCGCCGTCCCGCCAGCCTCTGACGTCACTGCGAACATTCCGGCTCGCAGGCGCTGCATCGTGTCTTCAGATACCCCCTCCAGAGGCGCAATCGTCTGATCGGCAACTTTGGCCCCCGAAGCAATGAGCCTGGAATTGCCAGCGCCTGGGCCGCCTGCAACCCTCGCCGCCATGACTGCGAGCTGGAGAGGGGTCGCCGACATGTAACCCTGGCCGATACCGACGCTGAGGGTCTCCCCCTCGAACCACTGTTCATTCATGTTCGATCTCTTCCAGGCGTCATTCGGGACAACGCCCGCCTTACCGCCGGTCAATCCCAACTCGTAGCGATGCCCCAGGCCGAACTTTCTGGCCATCGCCGCAACATTTTCGATCCCGGCCCGCCTGGCCGCTTCGTAAAAGTAAATGTCGCACGACTTCTGCAAAGCGGTGTGCAGATTGACGGTTCCATGACCGCGCTTCTCCCAGCAGTGAAAGAAGCGACCTCCGAACCAGGTTCGCCCGGTACACCTCACACTGAAATCGGGGTCCACGGCGCCCGACTCCAGCGCTGCGGCGCCTACAACGACCTTGAATGTGGAGCCCGGAGGATAAGTTCCGTCATAGGCCTTGTGATACAGAGGGTTCTTCTCGTCCTTGAGCAGCTGATCATAGGCGGTCTGCGAAATGCCGCTGACAAACTGGTTTGGATCCGGCGCGGGGGTCGACATCATCACAATGATTTCGCCGGACTGCACATCCATGACAACGCAGCTGCCCGACTCGGTTCCGAACCTCTGTATCGCGAAGTTTTGAAGCTCCGCGTCGATTGTGAGAACCATGTCATCGCCAGGGCGACCTGATATGTCGTCGCTTGGCAGACGATCGATGACCCGTCCGGATGCGTTCACCAGAACCCGTGTCTTCCCCGGCTCGCCCTTCAGACCGATTTCTGCGAAGGCCTCGACGCCCTGCTTGCCGACCCTCATCTGGGGATGCTTGTAGAGACGTCGTATGGCGCGGGCTCGCGCCTGTCCGGCAGGCGTGTCGGGTTGTTCGCCGATCGAATCGAGATCGGCTTGAATCATACGCGTCACGTCCTTGTCGTTAGCCCTCTGAACATATCCGACGGTATGATAAAAAGCCGCGTAATAAGGATAGGATCTCAGCTCGCCCACCTCGGCAGTGACCCCGGCAAGCTCAGGCGCCATGACATTGATCCTGGCGAAGTCTTCCCAGGTCAGATCATCCGCCACCAGAATATCCAGGAACCGCGCTCGTGTCTGAGCGTCCTGAAGAATCGTACGCTTCTTGGACTCAGAGATCGGCAACAGGCGACCCAGCTGATCGACGACCTTGGCGACATCCTGAAGACTTCCCGCAAGTTCGGGCCGCAGCGTGACGTAGAAATTTCTCTTGTTGCCTGCAAGAATGCGTCCTGCGCGATCATAAATCGTGCCGCGATGCGGAGGCGCAGGATCGAGACGAATACGATTTTCCGTAGCCTTCGTCTCAAACTCGCGACCTCTGAGGAGCTGCAGTTCCGCAAGACGAACGGTCAGCGCGCCCCACATCACCCCGCCGCCGATCAGGAAGATATTGCGCCGGGAAGGAAAGTTCCGCGACCAGTCCCGGCTCATCGCCTTGCCTCCCGAATATCGCGCGGCAAAAGAATATAACGAACGACGGGGTAGAGAAGAAGTGTCGTCAGAGCGTCAAAGATCAGGCCCTCGCGGGCAAATCCGGCCTGGCCTGCAATACTGCCGGCGGCCGATAGCGCGAGACCAGCGGCGATGGCGCCGCCGCCCACGGCGATGAGCTCTGCAAACACCACCGGCACAGGCGGTTGTCGGTCCCACGCCACAAGACCGACCCCATAGGCGCACAGGAGCGCCAGAGGCCAGGCGCCGACCGGAGCCTCCGTAATGAAGTCCGTCAGGACGCCGAGAATAATGAGACAGGCGGACGCCCAGACCGACAGGCCAAACGAAGCCCATACGGCCGCCAGCCAGAGAGAGGGAATCGGCCACCAGACGCCGCTCATTCCAGGCTGAAGACCCACCGATGTGATCGCGACCGACGCCAGAGCGCACATCACCAGCCAGATACGCCAGGGAATCGTCATGGCGCGCCCCCGCCTGAGGAAGGCGCAGTTCGCTGAGGCGCTGGTCGAACCGGAGCCACGGGCGAAGCAGACGGGCCGGCGGCCGCCGGACGGCTGATAAGCTCTGTTCCGACATTCGGGGAGGCGGCCTCATCGGTCTCGATCGGAGGAACAAGCTCCGGTTTGGCGAAGTCAGGCGGCGGCACGAGGCGCACAAAATCCACCGGATTGTCCATCATCGTTAGGTCAATACGCCAGTCCCCATCCACGCGGCGGGCGCGCCCAACCTTGAGCCCCATAGGGGTCTGTCCGTCATCGCCGGAGGTGACCCAGATTTCTCCGTCCGTGATCTTGTCGGGCGTCTCAGGCTCGATCAGCCTCGCCCCCTCCCCGCGATCGCCCACCAGCAAGGCCCGGTCCTGGGAGTTCGAACCCATGACTGGAATGCGACTGCTGAAGTCGGTCACGAGAAGGACCCGCGAGGTATACTCGCCGACGCGAACCACCCGGCCGACGAGTCCGTTCTCATTGATCGCCGCATATCCTTCGCGAATGCCATTAGCCGCCCCGGCGTTGATAATGCGACTTGCAGCAAACGGACTTTCCGCCTCGGCGACAACGCGCGCCGTAACGGACTGTCCCTGTGTTTCACCTACGAGATCGAGAAGCCGTTCATAGCGATCCATTCTGAGCGCCATGGTCTCCGCCGCTTCTCTCCAGCGGATGAGATCTCTCACCTCCGCTTCAAGCTCCGCGATTCGCGCCTCAGCCGCGCGATCCGGTCCAAACCGGATCACGAAGCCCCTGAACGCCCCGGTTGCGCCAGACGCATAGGAAGCAACCGTGGCGGTCGCGGCGTCCATAGACTTGCGAGGGGCGGAAAAGGCGGATCTCACCGCGGAGGAAGTCTGAACAGCCAGCACGCCGACCATTGCGAGGCCCATGCCGACAACAGCGGCCCGCGCGGCGATGCGCGGTTCTCCGGACCGTCTGCGACCATACCAGGCCATCCGTCAGCTCCCAGCAGACCGACGCCGGCGCCCAGGCGCGATCCCGATGATCGCTCTCTCAGACATCCGGCGCGAGAACGCCTTTCATCTTGTCCAGGTTCTCAAGAACCTTGCCGGAACCAAGGACCACGCACTTAAGCGGATCTTCGGCCACGGTAACGGGCAGACCCGTACGCTCCCGGAGAACCACGTCAAGATTGCGCAGCAGGGCGCCGCCTCCAGTCATCACGATGCCCTTGTCGACAATATCGGCGGCAAGCTCGGGCGGCATCGCCTCAAGGGCCGTCTTCACCGCATCGACGATCTGTTGAACAGGATCGGCCAGCGCTCTCGCAACCATGGACTCCGTGATCTCGGTTTCCTTCGGAACGCCGTTCATGAGATCCCGCCCACGAATATCGAGCGACATGCCTTTCGAGTTTTCGGGACCCTTCGCGGTCCCGATTTCCTTCTTGATGCGTTCGGCTGCGTTTTCGCCGATGAGGAGATTTTCCTCCCGACGGAGATAATTAACGATCGCCTCGTCCATCTTATCGCCGCCGACCCGCACGGACCGGGAATAAACGATCCCCCCCAGCGAGAGCACAGCAACCTCGGTCGTTCCGCCGCCTATATCGACGATCATCGAACCGGAAGGCTCGTCAATCGGCAGACCCGCCCCGATCGCCGCCGCCATCGGTTCATCGATCAGGTGGACGGTGCGCGCCCCGGCCATCTGCGCCGACTGATGGATCGCGCGCCTTTCAACAGGGGTCGCCCCGGTCGGCACGCAAATGATGATGACGGGAGAAATGAAGGAGCGTCTGACCTGCACTTTCTGAATAAAGCGCTTGATCATCTCCTCAGCGACTTCGAAGTCAGCGATGACGCCATCCCGCATCGGCCGGACAGCTTCCATGTAGATAGGCGTCTTCCCCAACATCGCTTTGGCTTCTTTGCCAACGGCGTGCACAACCTTACGGCCGTTTTGATTGACGTACGCAACCACGGAGGGCTCATCGAGCTGAACCCCATGCCCCTTGACATAGATCAGCGTGTTTGCGGTCCCCAGATCGATCGCCAGGTCCGTCGACATGAGACTGAAGAGTTTGCCAAACATGATGTCAGGGCTCCGTACGCACCGTCGCGAATCGGCGCATGTTTCGCTCCCCAGCCAATCTCTTTGCAGTTTCGAAATTGCTAACGCAAGCCGTCTCAACAGAAACAGAACGTTACAAACGGAACGAGGCGATCCATCTAATTGGTCCATCCCCGCCTTTGAAAGATGTCTTCTCTTTGCGGAAGACGCCGCAACCACCGCGCTTGAAAAAGCCATCGCGGAGACAACCCGGCGACCTCACCCAGAAAGAACGCGGCGTTCCATAATCATTTCGCTGAAGCATTCGGCGGATGCGGCGCCCTTGCCCGACACAGACTCAATGACACTAGGAGACTTGACCGAGTTGGAGCAGACTGAACAAAGGCCCTCTCATGAGGATGGGCGCGAACGAGACATATCATGACGGTAATCGAAGGCCGATCAGACGCCGGGGGCCGCTTTAGCGCGTTTGCTCACCCGTCCTTCCGTCTCTACTGGAGCGCGAGGCTCCTCACGACCTTTGGAACGCAAATCCTCTCGGTGGCGGTGCTATGGCAGATCTATGATCTGACCCGCAGCACCGCCTATCTCGGGCTTGTCGGTCTTGTTCAGTTTGCTCCCGCCCTGTTGCTCGTTCTCGTGACCGGAAGCGTGGCGGATCGTTATGGCCGTCGACTGATCATGGGTCTTGCGACGGCTCTGGCGGCCCTCTGCGGCCTCATTATGGCGGCCCTGAGCGCCAGCGGCTTCCAGATACCGGTTCTGATGCTCGCCGTGCTGACCTTGTTTGGCGTCGCTCGAGCGTTTCTAGGTCCGGCTTCCGCATCCCTGGTGGTCAGCCTTGTTCCCACGAGAGATTTCTCAAACGCCGTTACATGGAACTCATCGGCCTGGCAGGCGGCGACAATCATCGGCCCGGTAGCCGGAGGGCTGTTGTACGGATTGGGAGAGACAGGCGCGGGAGCAGACGGCGTTCTGACAGGGCACGGACCGGAAATCGCCTATGGAACGGCCTTCGTATGCATGGCGCTCGGCACGTTGCTGGTGTGCCTGATACCCGCAATTCCTAAACGGGATCCATCCGCCGCCGGCCGCTCCCTTCAGGACATGCTCGCTGGCTTCACCTTCATCTGGAAAGAGAAAGTGGTTCTGGGGGCGATATCGCTCGACCTGTTTGCCGTGCTGTTGGGGGGGGTCGTCGCTCTTCTTCCGGTCTACGCGAGGGACGTGCTCCACCTGGGACCGGACGGACTCGGCATGCTTCGAGCCGCCCCTGGCATTGGAGCATTACTCACAGCCGCCGCCCTCGCCGCCTTTCCGATCCGCGATCATGCAGGCCGCATCATGTTCGTTTGCGTGGGCCTTTTTGGCGTCTTCACGGTCATTTTCGGACTTTCGACCGTCGCATGGCTGTCGATCCTCGCCCTCGCCCTGCTGGGGGCGGCGGACATGGTGAGCGTGGTTGTGCGCGAAACGCTTCTGCAATTGTGGACCCCGGACGAAGTTCGCGGCCGGGTGAACGCGGTCAATTCGGTTTTCGTGGGAGCGTCAAACGAACTTGGCGAGTTTCGCGCAGGGTTCATGGCCGCAGCAATCGGGCCGGCAGCGGCCGGAGCAGTGCCTGCAGCTGTGATCGGAGGCGTTGGGGCGGTCATCGTGTCAGGCCTCTGGGCATGGATGTTTCCCGGCTTACGAGACGCCAGACGACTGGATGCCAAAACCTGAACCATCCCCGCTCTTGCCTGTGCGTGCAGGATATCTAGTCTCTGGCCCGGCGCAGTGCGTAGCGTCGATGAGGTCCAAGCTAAGGAGAGGCGCCATGACGTTCAGGCCCCAGCAGACGGCGATATGGTTGAGCCTGATCGCCGCGTTTTTGACGGCGCCGGCGATCGCCCAGTCCTCGCCGGCCTTTGTTCCGCCCAAGACAGCCTTTGGGTATCCCGACCTGCAGGGCGTCTGGACGAACCAGTCGATCACGGGATTGACGAGACCGCCAGGAGTAGCCTCCCTGGTCGTAAGCGACGAACAGGCTGAAAAGATCGTCGCCAGTGATTTCTGGATCCGCGCGGGAGAAGGACAAAGCGAACCGGCGCCGACCGACAAGCCGCCCGAAGAGGGCGACGCCCGATTTGGCGATCAGGGATACAACTCATTCTGGCTGGACCCGGGTCAGTCCCTTGCGCGGATCAAAGGAGAACTGCGGACGTCATGGATCACCTATCCCAAGTCGGGGCAGATCCCCTTGTCCGCCGAAGCGCGTCGACAGATCGGCGCATATCAGGCGCGGCGCGCAGGAACCAGTTACATGGAGGGCGGGAACTTCTCCGATCCTGAGGAGCTCCCGATCTCAGAGCGCTGCCTGATAGGGTTTTCCGGAACGGGAGGTCCGGTGATGCTGAACCCCATATACAACTCGAATTATCAGATCGTTCAGACACAGAGCCACGTCATGATCATGGCGGAGATGGTTCATGACGCCCGGATCATTCCGATAAATGGACAACATCGACCGGATGTCATGCGGCCATGGCTCGGCGATTCGATCGGATGGTATGAGGGCGATACGCTGGTGGTTGAAACTCGCAACCTTCACCCCGAACAGGCGGTGTCCGGGCCGATCTTCCTGAGCTCGGAAGGCAAGGTCACGGAACGCTTCACCAGGACCTCACCGACAGAAATCGTCCACGAGTTTCGGGTCGAAGATCCCCAGTTCTATACTGAAGCTTGGGGCGGGGAGATTGCGTTCAAGGCAAAAGACGGACCGATCTACGAGTATGCATGCCATGAGGGGAACTATTCAGTTCCAGGGATTCTGGCCGGCTCACGCGTTTTCGAAGAAAAAGCCAGGATGAACGGACGGGCGCCCTCGCGGTAAGGTCGTTCAGAGAGACTGCAAGCCGTCAGCGCAACCAGAGGATGTCCCCGCCCTTGTTAAGGGCGGGGACATCGGTATTGTCTTCAGGCGCGACCGTGAACCGCGTCGCCCTAGGTCTGGCGATCAGCGGAAGAAAGAGAGAATCAGCGAAGGCGCCTTGTTGGCGATCGAGAGAGCCTCTGCGCCAAGCTGCTGTTTCACCTGAAGGGACTGAAGGCGGGCGCTTTCCTTCGCAAGATCCGCATCAACGAGGTTCGAAATCCCCTGCTCGACGGCATCCTTGAGCTTCGAGACAAAGCTGGACTGAACATCCAGCCCCTTATTCTGCGCACCCATCTGAGCGAGCTGGACGTTGAGAGCATTGATTGCGGTATCAATGTTACCCGCCGTCGTGAGAGCGGAGGCGGCAGTCGACAACAGGCTGGCGGCCGTGGAGACCGTCGAGAGTGCGCCGGTTCCACCCGCCGTCCAGTCACGGTCGGTAATCTGCATCGTCGAGGCCCCGCCCGTAACAGCGCCTGCGGTGCCGCCATGACCCAGCCAGGTCCGCGCCACGCCGCCCGTTTTCACGGCGACTGCAAGTTCGTTCGTTGTCACAACGGCTTCAGGCGCCCGGTAGGTGAAGGTGCCGTTCGACTGATCATAAGACGCCGTCACCCGGCCGCCGGTCGCTGTCGAAACCGCATCCACATAGCCCTGTATCGTCATCGTCGCTGTGAGCGTCACAGTACCGATATCGACACTGTTGAGACGGAATGTCGTGCCGTCAGCCACAGCGACGCTGCCATTGCCGACGACATAGGCTGAAAGACCTGGAACCGTTCCAGCAACAGCCGTCGAGGTCACCTGGCGTCCGGTGGTGCCGGAGGAGACGTCGGAGATGGCGACATTGAGGTTTGTGCCGCCTGTGTTGATCAGGTTGAGGCCATTGAACTGCGCAGAACCCACGATCTGCGAGATCTGAGCCCGATAGGCGTCATAATCAGCCTGCAGCGCGCTTCGCTGATCCGTCGTCAGGTCTTCCGCCTGGGCGTTGACCGCCTTGGCTTTAAGCTGCTGCAGGATCTCTCCTATGGCCGTTCCAGCTGCCAGGGCCACATCGATGGAAGATCCGGCCCGGTCGATGCCGTCCTTCACCGATGTCAGAGAGGTCAGGCGACCACGCTGCCCCTGCGCAATGGCGAACACGGCGCCGTTGTCTTTTGCAGTCGAGACCTTAAGGCCGGTATTGATCCGGTTCTGGACGTTTTCGAGCTCTCTGTTTGTTGACGAGAGGGCCTGAAGCGCGACAGACGCCCCATAATTTGAATTAACGCTTAGCATTACTCAATAACTCCATTCTGGACACAGATGCGATCGTTTTGATCGCGATTGACGGGAATTCCGCCAATGGATCGATCTGTGACCATGAGTCATTGATGCAGTAATAAGAACGCAAAATAAATTTTATATCAATATTAATGAAAATTACTTTCATTTAAGTTATTGTTTTATGCTAAATTTTCGAAAAGGCGCGACCTGCCTCCCGACATCAACAGACCCGGTTGGACGGATAGGACGCAGGCCCAAGGATGACGATATGAGATGGCGGAAGGGCCGGGCCACGAGCTAAAAGGGCACGACGCCTAAGACGACAACGTCTCTCCCGCGGAATTGAAGGACCGTCCATGAGATACTGGCTTCTGAAATCCGAACCGAACGTCTTTTCATGGCAGGATCAGGTGCTCAGGGGTCATTCCGGGGAACCCTGGACCGGCGTTCGCAATCACTCAGCCAAGCTCAATCTCATGGCCATGAAAACTGGAGACAAGGCGTTCTTCTATCACTCCAATATCGGAAAGGAGATTGTAGGGATCGTCACTGTCATTCGGGAGGCCTATCCGGATCCGACGGCGACCGAAGGGCCCTGGGTATGCGTCGATGTCCGGGCCGAAGCGGCTCTGCCCACCCCATTGCCTCTGGACAGGATCAGGCAGGATCCTGATCTTCAGGACATGGCCCTGATAAAACTCTCCCGACTATCGGTCCAACCGGTCACAGAGGATCAGTGGCGTCGAGTTCAACAACTCAGCGGCCTGCCGGCCTGAGGACGCGCCCCGCCGCTTGGACGGCCGGGCGCGCTCCAGCGTTCGCAAAGACCAGCGCTTCAATCCGCTGGAAGCGCCTTCGATCTCCGCACCTCAAGCTTGTTGAGCGCGTGAACATACGCCCTTGCAGAGGCCACGAGAGTATCGGGATCAGAAGCTTTGCCCGTCGCCACGAGGCCAGCCTCCGACAGCCGCACGGAGACAGTCGCCTGAGCATCGGTTCCCTCTGTCACCGCATTCACCTGATAAAGCTCAAGCACAGCGGCGTGAGGGGATAAGGATCGTATGGCGTTGAAAACTGCATCGACAGGACCATTTCCTGTCGACTGGGCAGCCGAGGGCTGACCATCTATCACAAGCTCAATCTCAGCTGTCTGAGGACCATCGGTCCCCGCAACCACCTTGAGACGCCTCAGGGACATACGCTCCTGCGCGCCTGCAAGCTGATCATCAACAAGGGCTATGATATCCTCATCAAAGACATGCTTCTTGCGATCCGCCAGATCCTTGAAGCGCCGGAATGCGTCATTGAGGGACGCCTGCTCGAGCTCGTACCCCAGAGACTTGAGCTTGTCGCGAAAGGCGTTTCGTCCGGAAAGCTTCCCCATGATCAACGATGTCGATGGCACCCCGACATCTTCAGGGTTCATGATTTCATAGGTTTGGGAATTCTTGAGCATGCCATCCTGATGGATACCGCTCTCGTGGGCGAAGGCGTTCTTTCCAACAATGGCCTTGTTGTACTGAACAGGGAAGCCGGTGATGGACGACACCATCTTCGAGGCCCGCGAAAGCTTACGCGAATCCACTCTCGTCTCGTACGGAAGGGAATCCCGCCTGACTCGCAGAGCCATGACAATTTCTTCGAGGGCCGCATTCCCGGCGCGCTCGCCCATGCCGTTTATGGCGCACTCGACCTGTCGGGCGCCGTTCGCGACCCCCGCAAGAGAGTTCGCAACCGCCAGCCCCAGATCATTATGGCAGTGGGTCGACCACACAACACGATCCGAAGAGGGCACGGTTTCGATCAGACGACGGATCAGCGCACCGTACTCCGCCGGATGCGAGTATCCCACAGTATCGGGAACATTGATCGTGGTGGCCCCGGAGCGGATCGCCACATCAATTGCGCGGCACAGAAAGTCAAACTCGGTTCGGGTCGCATCTTCTGCAGACCACTCCACATCGGCGACATAATTTCTCGCGTGCGTCACCGAAGCCCCGATCGCCTCGAGGACCGCATTTTCTCCCATCCGAAGCTTGTGCTTCATGTGCACGGGGCTGGTGGAAATGAACGTGTGAATTCGCGGACGGGCCGCCTTCCGAAGAGCCTCACCGGCACGATCGATATCGGTCAGGGTGGAACGCGCCAAGGAGCAGACCACCATGTCCCTGGATCGCTCCGCGATCTGACTGACGCACTGAAAATCCCCCTCTGACGAGGCGGCGAAGCCCGCCTCGCAGATATCGACCTTCATCTCTTCGAGCAGCTCAGCGAGCTCAAGCTTTTCACGGAGCGTCATGGATGCCCCGGGGCTCTGTTCACCATCGCGCATGGTGGTGTCGAAAATGAGTACCCGGGAGGCCTCGGGAGCATTAGCGGAAACGGTCTGGGTCATTGAAGTCGCGTCCTGGCGGAATGTCATTTAAGGGCGGGGCAGACTTGATCCCCTGAACACGCAAGACGACCTGAATGCGCAGGCGTCAAAGACGCGTCCAGGGGCTTCTAAGAAGCCCCTGACAGGGAAGAAGCGCCAGATCGCGCTGAAGGACGAAAGACGTTCGCATAAACGCTGTATCCCGCACCTTGGACGGCCTCGTCAAGCCGTCGGCCCACTGCCTTCCCATCGTCCGTCCCGAATACCTCAGCGAGTCTCATCCGATGGTTGGGTCTCAGCGGGGCTTACAACCGCGCCGACAGCCTTGCGCGCGGCCAGTGCAACCGTCAGCCATAACCCAACCACCGACACGGCAAGCCCGACGGCCAGAAAAGGGGCTCCGCCCATGGCTGACAGGGCTGAATGACCCAGAAGGGCGACGATGGCGGTCTTTGGAATGACCCCCAAGATCAGACCCGCCATATAACGCCAGAAATTGGCGTGACTGACCCCGAAGGCCATGTTGACGACGATGAACGGCGCAGTGGGAACGTTCCGGACGATGGCGCTGGCGAGAAAATCATTCCGACCGATGAAACGTGACAGCCGATTGACCGTGTCGCCGCCATACCGCCGCACCACCTCGGCTCCGGCCCAGCGCCCGGTATAAAACGTAAGCGCTCCCGAAACGATGGTGCCAATCCAGGAGAACAGGAACCCGTTGAGCGGCCCGAACGCCACCACGCACGCCCCGATCAATACGAACTGAGGAGCCGCAATATAGGCGGTCGCACAGAACAGCAGAATAGTCGCGGGCAACCCCCAGGGGCCGGCTCGAAGGTCTGAGAGAAGCGCCTCAAGATCTTCCGATAATCCCAGCACTCCGGTCTTTCCAAGGATGATCATAGCAATCACAACAGCCAACAGGCTGACGGACACGACAATCGTCCGCCACGCGCGGACATCCATATGAGTGAAGAAAGACAGGAACTTGCTCATGACCGCCAACAGCCGGACCGCGACCCTGTGCGCTCTTGAAAGGCCCTCGTCAAGAACGCCTGGCGCCCCTCGACAGACACTGACCTGCGCCGACAGGCCAGAAATCAGGTGAATGAGGACAGTCCGGTCATGCGGGCGGAAAGGGCCCACAGACGATCGGCAGCCTCGGGATCGACGGCATGGGGGTCGACACCCGAGTATCGAGACGTGCCCGAAGGCGTCAGCGTCGCGATATCGCAGTCTTCACAGTAAACGCCGCCCGTCCCCTCAAGGCTATCGGCAGTCGAGCACCAGACCGCCGTGGAAGCGCCCTGCTCCGCTGTCTTGAAACGTTCATTGATCCGTCCCTCCGCATCGATCCATCCAAAAGCGATCATCTCGTCTTTGGGCAGGTAACGTTGAAGAGGCGTCATGATACCGCCCGGATGAACGGCGAACGCCCGGATTCCGGCTCCCGCAGCACGCCGATCAAGCTCCACGGCGAACAGAGAGTTGGCTGTCTTCGCCTGCCCATAGGCCTTCCATTTGTCATAGGGGCGGCGCTCAAAGTGAACATCATCGAAAACGACCGGGGACAGCTTGTGTCCGACCGAGGAAACGCTGATGACCCTCGCGTGTCCGGCCGCCCGGAGCGCGGGCTCAAGCCCGCAGACGAGCGCATAATGTCCAAGATGATTGGTCGCGAATTGGGATTCAAAGCCGCCCGCGACACGGGTCTCGGGATTGGCCATAATCGCCGCATTGTTGATCAGAATGTGCAGCGGGCGTCCGGACCCGACGAACCAACGCGAGAACTCGTCGATCGAACGAAGATCGGCGAGGTCCAGACCGGCCACTTCCACGCCCGGAAGGTCGATCAGCACATCCCTTGCGATCTCGGGGCGCCTCGCGGGGACAGTGACCAGCGCACCAGCAGCGGAAAGGGCGCGAACGATTTCATGGCCAAGACCCGAATAGCCGCCCGTGACGATCGCATTGACCCCTGAAAGGGATCGTCCCAACAGCACTTCCCGCGCCGTTGAACGCATACCGAAGCCCGAGCCGATCGGCGCCTGAACGGTCATAATGATGTCCTGATCTGAAAAGTTGACAGAAAAGTGTGGCAGAGGAGACCATAGTCGTCCAGCCGGCTCGCCGTTACTGGACGAACGCAAGAGCAAACCTTCATCGGAGGCCTCGAAAGCAGCCTCGTGGAGAGGTATGGTCTCTCCTGCCGCCGGGAAACGCCCGGACTGACATCGGGGAGTTGCGGATGAACCTGAGATCCTCACTTGTGCTGACGGCGGCTCTGACCGCTGCATCCTGCGTCGCGGTCCCGGAAATCAAGGGCGACTGGCCGGCGCCGTCGCTGGGCGGACGGCAGCCCCTCGTGATCGCTCACCGCGGCGCGTCGGGAGAACTGCCCGAGCATACCCTCGCCGCCTATGAACGAGCGATCGTCCATGGCGCCGACTGCATCGAACCGGATCTGGTCATGACCAAAGACGGCGTCTTGATCGACCGCCATGACATCTATCTGTCCACCACGACAGATGTTGCGGACCGACCGGAGTTCGCCTCACGCAAGCGTCTCGCCACAGATAAGGACCATGAAGGCCGTGAGGACTGGTTCGCCAGTGATTTCACCCTTGCAGAAATCCGCACGCTTCGCGCCCGGCAGCCCTTCGACACTCGGTCAAAGTCCTTCGACGGTCTTTACGAGGTCCCGACATTTGAGGAGGTCCTGGACCTCGCCGCCTCGCGCACCACCATCACCGGGTCCAAGATCTGCGTTTATCCGGAGGCGAAGGCGCCGTCTCTGCACGCCTCGCTCGGATTTGACATGGGAGGGGAAATCCTTCGACTTCTGAAAAACAAAGGGTTGGACAAGCCAGGGGCCCCTGTCTTCATTCAGTCATTTGAACCTGATTTCGTCAGGGAAATGAACTCCAGAACCAAGCTACCTGTTGTGATGCTCGCAGGAGACATGAACGCCCTGTCAGAAGCCATGAGCAAGCCGGGGGCGCCCTATTGGGATGGGCTCGGGGTCACCCATCGGATGCTCTTCAATGAAGCCGGCGAAAGTTCAGGTGTGATCGAAGCCTCTCATGCCGCGGGGATCCCTGTGCACGTCTGGACCTATCGCGACGATGCTCCGTTCGGATCGGAACCGATCGAGGACTCAATGAGTAAGGCGCTGAAGCTAGGCGCCGACGGTCTTTTTGCAGACTTCCCGGCGACCGCCAGACGCGTGGTTCGTGAAATGACCCCGGGTCGCTTCAGCGACCCAAGCTAGACCCGACCAGACATGGACCTGATCGAAGGTTCGCCATGCCAAACGTCGAGCCGGGAGGCAGGCCCGACGTATCTCCTCGGCTGCGTCTCCCGAAAGGCTCCAGCCATAGGGGACGCCGGAGGCTGACCAGAGGCACAGGACGAGGCTGCGGGAAGATCGGCGGGCTGTAGAACCGTAAGGACGTGACTTAAGCAATCATTCCGCGGACATGGCCTCTCAACGGGGGAGCCTTACGTCACGCTGCGTTTGGAAATTGGCTCCATCAGCTGAGAACGCGCGCTGTCCCGGCTTCCACCACCTGCACAGGATCGGTTGAGATCTGAGTCGGAGGCGAATGATCAAGGCATGGGCAAGAGATCTGCAGCAGGTTCACTCTGAGGCAGAACGCCCAACGAAAAAGGCCCCGGCGTCTCCGCCAGGGCCCTATCGCGAAGAAGAAGACTGACAACGATCAGTGCGCGCCAGCCATTGCCGCCAGCATGAGCAGAGCGACGATGTTGGTGATCTTGATCATCGGGTTGACGGCCGGACCCGCCGTGTCCTTGTAGGGATCGCCGACTGTGTCGCCGGTGACGGCGGCCTTGTGAGCCTCGGATCCCTTCTTGTGCACCACGCCATCCTTGTCACGGAAGCCGTCTTCAAAGGACTTCTTGGCGTTGTCCCATGCGCCGCCGCCGGCGGTCATCGAAATCGCCACGAAAAGCCCGGTCACGATAACGCCGAGAAGCATGGCGCCGACCGCGGAGAGAGCTGCGCTCTTACCCTCATCCCCGAAACCGCCAATGCCCCAGATCGCGAAGAACAGAACGATCGGAGAGAGAACCGGCAGCAGCGACGGGACGATCATTTCCCGGATAGCCGCCTTGGTGAGCATGTCCACGGCGCGGCCATAGTCCGGCTTGGCGGCGTAGGTCATGATGCCGGGAATTTCCCGGAACTGACGACGAACTTCCTCGACAACAGCCTGAGCAGCCCGTCCGACCGCCATCATTGACATCCCCCCGAAGAGGAATGGCAGAAGACCGCCGAACAGAAGACCGACGACGACGTAGGGGTTCGACAACGAGAAATCAGCCGAGACGCCATAGAGGAAGGATCCCTCCACAGCCTGGCTCGAGAAGTAGTCAAGATCCGCTGTGAAAGCTGCGAAAAGAACCAGGGCTCCGAGACCGGCCGAGCCGATCGCATAACCCTTGGTCACCGCCTTGGTGGTGTTTCCGACCGCATCAAGCGTATCCGTCGTCTCCCGAACGCTGTCGTCAAGAGACGACATCTCGGCGATCCCGCCCGCATTGTCGGTCACCGGACCGAAGGCGTCGAGCGCCACCACCATCCCCGCGAGAGCCAGCATGGTCGTCACCGCAATGGCGACGCCGATGAGCCCTGCGAGCGTGTGGGTAAAGATGATGCCCCCGATGATGATCAGGGCGGGAATCGCCGTCGCCTCGAGCGAAACAGCCAGACCCTGAATGACGTTGGTCCCGTGACCGGAAACGGACGCCTGAGCAATCGACCGGACCGGGCGGTAGCCGACGCCCGTATAGTACTCGGTAATCCAGACAATGAGACCCGTAACCACCAGACCGGCGATTCCGCAGAGGAAGAGATTCTGCCCCGTGATCACGGTCCCATCGAAGGTCTGAAGCGTCGCCCCTAAGCCCCCAAGCTGAGCCCCACTGTCTCCGAGGACGATCTCGATCGCCGCAGCGAGTGCAGGAATAGAGAGAACGGCCGATGCAATGAACCCCTTATAGAGGGCGCCCATGACATTTCTCGACCCCTTGCTCAGTCGCACAAAGAAGGTTCCGATAATCGATGTGACGATGCAGACGCCCGCAATGACCAGCGGCAGAAGCATCATCGGCGTAACTGCGTTGGTTCCCGCGAAATAGATGGAGGCAAGCACCATCGTGGCCACGATGGTCACAGCATAGGTTTCGAAAAGGTCGGCGGCCATCCCGGCGCAATCGCCGACATTGTCGCCCACATTGTCAGCAATCGTCGCAGGATTCCGCGGATCATCCTCCGGGATGCCGGCCTCGACCTTGCCCACCATGTCGCCCCCGACGTCCGCACCTTTGGTGAAGATGCCGCCGCCCAGACGAGCAAAAATTGAGATGAGCGATGCGCCAAGACCCAGCGCGACGAGCGCGTCGACTACGGTCCGGTCGCTGGGCTCCAGACCCATGCCCGTCGTCAGGAAGGCGAAGTATCCCGCAAGCCCCAGAAGCGCGAGACCGACCACGTAGAGGCCGGTAACCGCGCCCGAGAGAAAGGCCACGTTCAACCCCTGAGCCAGTCCCTTCGAAGACGCCTCGGTTGTGCGAACGTTGGCCTGCACGGAAACCTTCATCCCGATGAAGCCCGCAGCGCCAGACAGAACGGCGCCGAGGACAAACCCGAGCGGCGCCTGCCAGTTTTTAAAGAAGAAGGCGATAACCACCGTCACGAGCACGCCCACGATGGCGATTGTCTGATACTGACGCTTCAGGTAGGCGTTCGCCCCCTCCTGAATGGCGGCGGCGATTTCCTGCATTTTGGCGTTGCCGGACGGCATCTTCATCAACCGCTGGGTCGTGAAGACGCCGTAGAAAACGGCGATAGCGCCCGCCACGATGGGCAGCCACAGCGACAAACTCATGAACGATCCTCTCAATCGAGATTAGTTAACAGACCGGACACTGCGCGCACGCGAACGCCCAGCCCCCCGGCCGACGGTTGGCCGGACCATGCCAATATTGGCCGCCCGGCGCAACATCCTTGATGAAGGAAGAGACGAGGCGGTCCCCGGGCTAGGAAAACCGCACTGAAACAGGGTTAACGATCAGGATAAACAGCCCCGGCAAGGGCCTATCCCCTGTCAGGGACTGGATGGAGGACAGGCGCCGAGATAGGTCGCATCCGCTCTCATGGAGAACCCCGTCGGGATGCCGATGACCCGAGCTTTCCCACGAGCGGTAATGGACATCGTTCGGGCCGTGTAGGTCAGAACAGCCTGGGCGGTGCCGGGAATGTCTCCACTACAGATCAGCTTGAAATTGTATCCCCCCGGAGCCGGTGAGACATTATCGACAGTACAGGACTCATCGAGGTCGTAGGCCAATGCCCTCAGCGTCATTCGCGCCTTTTCCGCATCAAGACACTCGGTGTTGGTCTCTCGGATAGGGATGCCCGCGACGCTGGTTTCCTGCTTCCATGACCATAGGCCGGCATTGACATTGAAATTGGCGTCCTTCTGCGTGTCGGCCACGGCGGCCGAAACCACAAACGCCGCCAAGGCTGCAGGCCATAAACGTCTCATGTCATCCTCCTGCGTGTCCGCCGCACGGATCACCCCGTGACGTTCATGAGGCCACAGCCTTCATGAACGTGACCCGAACGACGACGAAAGCCGATCATCCCCGTCACGAGACCCCAGACGAGCGGCGTCGGTCAAGCCCAAGCATCAGACAGGCGCCGGCGACGTAGCCGCCAAGGTGGGCCTCCCACGCCAGGCCGCCCCCAAGAAGGGCGGGGCCAATGAGAGTGAGGACAAGATTTGAGACAGCGAACAACAGTGTGAACCCCCAGAACTCTGGCGGGAGCTTCAACCCGTCGGACGAATTGCGACCAGCGAGCAGCGCAGCCGCCATAAGACCCGATGTGCCGCCTGACGCTCCGACCACCACGCCTGGGAAGTCAGGATTTAGAATGACGAAGGCCAAAGACCCCGCGACGACAGATAAGGCGACAAGAAGCAACCAGAGGCTGACACCGCGAAAATCGTCACCCAACTTGCGGGCGACTGGAGATCCGAACGCAAGGAGGAAGCCGGCGTTTACACTCACATGCAGCCAGTCGGCATGCAGGAGCGCAGATGACAGAAAGGGCGTAGCTGAGGCCAAAGGCCCCTCATACCCGCCCCCCCAGAGATCTGTGCTCCTGAGTTTTTCCGGTATCAGCGCGAAGCGCTCGATAATGATCGCCTGCATCGCAGCTGGCGAGATCGTGAAAGCAAGATGCGCCAGAAGAAGAAGCAGACTGACGACGACAACGACGCCAGGGGCGTTGATGAGAGGTTCTCTGGGCGAAGCGGGCTCTTGAATGTCCATCTTCGACTAAATGGCGCCTCACCGCCCAGCCATCAACCGTCCGTGAGAGCGCATCGACCTACCACGGGTCAGGCGAAGCCTCAGGGCGTCGCAAAAGCGATACCCTTAAGCTGTCGCAAGACCATCCGGGACGACCGGACCAGAGGCGATAGCGTTACGCCTATTCGGGGCGTCCCGACCAAACCCAGGTCAATTACGGCTTCGATCAACAAGCCGATTGGACTTTGACCACTGCATCATGGCGCGGAGTTTTTCGCCCACATCCTCGATATTGTGGGCGTTCATACGGGCCCTCATGGCCTGGAAGCTCGGAGCGCCTGCCTGATTCTCGAGAACCCAGTCCCGCGCAAAACGCCCGGTTTGAATATCCTCGAGGACCTTTTTCATCGCGGCCTTGGTTTCAGCGGTAATAACCCGGGGCCCCGACACATACTCCCCGTACTCGGCCGTGTTTGAAATCGAGTAATTCATGTTGGCGATGCCGCCTTCGTAGATGAGGTCCACGATAAGCTTCACTTCATGCAGACACTCGAAATAGGCCATCTCCGGAGCGTAGCCCGCCTCGACCAGAGTCTCGTATCCGGCCTTGATGAGCTCGACGACGCCGCCGCACAAAACTGCCTGTTCGCCGAAAAGATCCGTTTCCGTTTCTTCCCGGAAAGTAGTCTCGATCACGCCTGCGCGCGTGTTGCCGATCCCCTTCGAGTAGGAGAGCGCCACCGCCTGAGCTGTTCCGCTGGCGTCGTTATGAATGGCGATGAGACCAGGAAGTCCGCGTCCCTGACTGTATTGATTTCGGAGCGTGTGTCCCGGCCCTTTGGGGGCCGACAAGGAAACGTCGACATCCTTGCGGGGGCGGATGAGATTGTAGTGAATGTTGAAACCATGACCGAACATGAGATGCTGGCCTTTGCGCATGTGCGGTTCGATTTCATTTGCGAACAGGACAGCCTGTTTTTCATCCGGGACGAGGATCATCATGACATCGGCCCACTTTGCAGCCTCTGACGGAGAGACGACCTTCAAGCCCTCCTGCTCTGCCTTCGGCTTAGACTGAGAGCCGGGCTGAAGCGCGACGACAAGATCCTTCACTCCGCTCTCGCGAAGATTGAGAGCGTGGGCGTGACCCTGGCTGCCATATCCCACCACAGCAACCTTCCTTGACTGAATCAGGGAGAGATCTGCATCGCCATCGTAAAAAACTTTCATTTCACTCACCTTGAGATTTGACCGCCGAGTGCTCGTGCGGCCTGACGTCGTCGACTTGGGCGCTGATATCCGGATTAACACAGATCCGGAATGATCAGCCGCCTTTCTCCTTGCCTCTTTGAATACTCAGAACGCCCGTTCGCGAGACTTCGACAAGACCCAGCGGCCTCATCAGTTCAACGAACTGATCGATCTTCATCGAGGCGCCGGTAACCTCGAATATGAAACTCTCATTGGTCGTATCTATCACTCGGGCTCGAAAGATTTCCGATATGCGCAACGCCTCGACCCGACGCTCGCCCTGACCGGCGACCTTCACAAGCGCGAGCTCACGCTCGATACCCCCTGACTGAGTGACATCTATAACCCTCGCCACCGGCACCAGTCGAAGCAGCTGTTGTTCAATCTGCTCAAGGATATGGTTTGTACCTGAGGTGACGATGGTGATCCGGGACTGATGGGCGTTCCGATCTATCTCAGCAACCGTGAGGCTTTCGATGTTGTAGCCACGTGCCGAAAAGAGACCGACGACGCGCGCCAGGACCCCGGGCTCATTATCGACGATGCACGCGAGCGTCCTGTGCTCGATCTGCTCCTTGGCGTCGGTCATGTCATAGGCCGAAGCGGGATCCTCGCGCACCCCGCTTCGAGCCGTCGATTTCTGGGCTCTCGGAGACTTAGGGGCTTTCGTCATACCAGCCCCCCGTAAGCAAAATGCCTGTCATGAGGCGGCAATGCGGAAAACGAACCGCCATGATCAGTTGTGAAAATCGTGCGCATTAGGCTGACCATCAAACAAGCACCTTCCCCGCCTCGCCGATCTCGTTGCCGGTAATGGCGCCGAGAATCATCTCGTTATGCGCCGCCCCGGAGGGGATCATCGGAAAACAGTTTTCAGCTTTCTCGACCCGACAGTCGAAGATCACCGGACGAGGCGTATTGATCATTTCAAGGATGGCGTCGTCGAGGCCCGCCGGAGAATCGCAACGGATCCCGTGAGCGCCATAGGCCTCAGCCAGCTTCACGAAGTCAGGAAGACTGTCGGAGTAGGAATGTGAATATCTCTCACCATGAAGAAGCTGCTGCCACTGACGGACCATACCCATCCACTCATTGTTGAGGATGAAGATCTTGATAGGAAGGTCATGCTGTATGGCTGTGGAGATCTCCTGCATCGTCATCTGAACCGAGGCGTCTCCGGCGATGTCGATGACCAGGGCTGAGGGATGAGCGGCCTGGACGCCGACTGCCGCGGGCAGCCCATATCCCATTGTGCCGAGGCCGCCTGAAGTCATCCAGCGATTGGGTTGATCAAAATGAAAGAACTGGGCGGCCCACATCTGGTGCTGACCAACTTCAGTCGTGATGTAAACATCGCGATCTCGTGTCAGGGCATAGAGGCGTTCGATCGCGTACTGAGGCTTGATGATAGCTTCCGAGCCGGGATAGGCGAAGCACTTGCGAGCCCGCCATTGTTCGATCTGTTCACGCCAGGCGGATAAATCCGGCCCCTTCTGACGGCCGCGCGCGCCCCAGGCCGCCACCAGCGCGGAAAGCGCCTCCCCGCAATCTGCGACGATAGGGACATCCGCCCGCACATTCTTATTGATCGATGACGGATCGATATCGATATGAATCTTCTTGGACCCCGGGGAAAAGGCGTCCAGCCGCCCGGTGACCCGATCGTCAAACCGCGCGCCCACGCAGATCATGACGTCGCAGTCGTGCATGGCGTTATTCGCCTCAAAACTCCCGTGCATGCCTAGCATGCCGAGCCATTGCGGCGAGGACGCGGGAAAAGCGCCAAGGCCCATGAGGGTCGATGTCACGGGAAATCCGGTGACGCGAGCCAGTTCGCGAAGGGCTTCAGAAGCCTTCGGACCGGAATTGATGACCCCGCCGCCCGAATAGATGATCGGCCGCTCCGCCTTCGCCATCAGTGCGACAGCTTCCTCAATCCTGTGATCGACCGGAACGGTTCTCGGCCTGTAGGTCCGATGCTCGATGGCGCCCGGACCAACATAAGGACCTCGCGCAAACTGAACGTTTTTTGGTATGTCGATGACGACCGGACCAGGACGCCCGGACGTAGCAATATAAAAAGCTTCATGAATGATGCGGGCCAGATCATTCACATCCCGCACCAGATAATTATGCTTTGTGCATGCGCGGGTGATCCCGACGGTATCGGCCTCCTGGAAAGCATCTGAACCGATCAGATGTGTCGGGACCTGCCCCGTAATCACGACCATCGGAATCGAATCCATGAGGGCGTCGGCGATTGGGGTGACCATGTTCGTCGCCCCGGGGCCGGATGTGGCGAGAGCAACCCCGCACTTCCCCGTAGAACGGGCGTACCCCTCCGCCATATGGCCGGCGCCCTGCTCATGGCGGACAAGAATGTGACGGACACGGTCCTGAGCATGAATGGCGTCATAAATGGGAAGAACAGCTCCGCCCGGATAGCCGAAAATCGTATCGACGCCCTGATCCGTCAGGGCGCGGAGCACGATCTCGGCGCCGGTGAGCATTTCCGCCTGGGTCCCGTCTCGTCCTGTGTGTCCGTCCATCTGGCTCATCCTGACGCCTCAACGCTCTCCGGGAAAAGAAAAAGGGCCACATCGGGCCCTTGTCCTACAACCTCGCCTGCAGGTTCCTCTCTCAGGGAACCCGCGGCGAGCCGCTTACGAGTACAAGGCTTGGTGTCAAAAACATACGTCTCGCCGTCCGTAAGGATTAAATCGCCCTTTGAAACCCGAAAACCTGCCTTAGCGTTTCAAACTGACCGCGTCAATCTCCGCAACAAGGGCAGAAATGACCTTAACACGCGTATCCGTCGATTGAGAGGGAATTCGCGGCCAGCGCGTGAACTGATGAGTGATCCAGGTCATTTGCCTCTTCGCATACCGCCTCGTGTCGCGTCGACACCGGTCAATGGCTTCTTCGAGAGACGCCTCTCCCTCGAAAAAGGCGCAAAAGCCGGGCATTCCATGCGCCCGCATGACGGGAAGCTCCCGATCGAGCCTTCGTGTCCAGAGGCTTCTTGCTTCGTCCAAAGCGCCCTGCCCGATCATCCGGGAGACACGCTGATCGATGGTACGGTACGTGTCTTCCCGTGGCGGGGTCAGCGCGACGCCTATCCACTTCCCACTTTTCAACACAGGCGCCGCCGCCCCATGATAATCCGAAATCGGCCGGCCTGTGGACAGCAGGACCTCGAGCGCCCGGGCGATCCGTTGTCTGTCCCTCTCATCCATCCGCTCAACGGCGAGAGGGTCGCGTTCAACCAGCATCGCCCAGGCCGCCTCTCTGTCCTCTGCCACAAGACGCCTCGCCTCCCGCCGTGCGACGTCCGGAACAGGAGGAACATCCGACAGACCTTCGACAAGAGCCTGAAGGTAAAGGCCGGTGCCTCCGACGACGACCGGGATGCGCCCCGCAGCGCGAATGCCTTCGATCCGCTCAGCCGCTTCCTTCATCCATCGGCCGACCGAATAGCGCTCGGCCGCATCGACATGCCCGAACAAATGATGCTGAGCCTCAGAGGCCTCTCGCTCGTCGGGACGCGCCGTCAGGATCCGAAGATCGGCATAAACCTGCATCGCGTCGGCGTTGACGATCTCTCCGTCGAAACGACAAGCGAGCTCAATGGCCAGTCGGGTCTTGCCGCTTGCAGTCGGCCCATGAATGAGGATAGCTGCCGCTGATCGGTCCTCTGGGCTTTCCTCCGGCGCGGCGGCGCGGATCGGTCTCGACGCTGCAGCCTGCTCCATTGCCGACTTCCCGTTTCATGACCCTGTGCCTCACAACCGTCTCCTCCCTGAAAACTGACGCCGCGCGAGATATCGCACGACGCTCCCCCGGAGCGATCGGTCCGATGAAGCAACTTGGCGGGAGACGGTGGTCGGCGACCGAGGTGATCATAGACCGGACTGCTCTGAGCGAGCTAGAGGAATTTCTGGACGTCGAGGCTGCGGCGGGGGAGACGGACTGGGCGCTGACCTCTACGCCCCACCGACGCAAGGGCCTCCTGATCTCCGATATGGACTCCACGATCATCGGTCAGGAGTGCCTTGACGAACTGGCCGATTTCGCCGGGCTCAAGGCGGAAGTGTCCGCGATCACAGAAAAGGCAATGCGAGGCGAACTGGATTTCGAAGCAGCCCTGACAACCCGTGTCGCCATGCTTCGTGGGCTACCCTTAGCCGCTCTTGAAGCCTGTCACGCATCGCGGATCACGCTCAACCCGGGAGCCAGGACGCTCGTGGCAACAATGCGTGCGAACGGAGCCCGGTGCGTTCTGGTGTCGGGCGGATTCGGGTTCTTCACCTCGAAAGTCAGCGCCTCCGCCGGTTTTGACGCAGACCGGGCCAACACTCTCATTCATGACGGCGCCTCGCTGACGGGTGAGGTGGCCCGTCCGATCCTGGGCAGAGAGGCCAAACTGACAGCATTGCTGGAAGAGACCGCCGCACGCGGCCTGTCCGCCTCGGATGCGATCGCCATCGGGGATGGAGCAAACGACCTCGCCATGATCAGAGCCGCCGGCCTCGGAGTCGCTTTCAAGGCCAAACCCGTAGTCGCGGCAGAAACCCGGGCGAGGATCGCATTCACCGACCTCTCAGCAGCGCTGTTTTTTCAGGGGTACGCCGAAGACGAATTCGTCGACCCCGATATCAGCCCGCCTATCTCGTCTTGACGGACACGAAGGACGCTTCATTGACGCCCCAAACCTGCAGCAGGACAGGTTTGCCGGCCTGATCCGCATTTTCTGCGGCGGCGATCGCCTGCTCAGGGTTGGAGACAGGTTGGAAATTCACCTCTGTCACAACAGATCCCAGCCTCAGTTTTCCCAGCGCGTCAGACCCGGTCTCTATCTGACGGACAATCACTCCGCGAACCGACGCTGGGATCCCGTTCCTGCGCCGGTCAGCGTCTTCAATGACCCCGAACGTCACTCCAAGAATATTGGACAGCTCCCGGGCAGCCTCCCGCTCCGCCGTCTCCTCAGGCGCCGCAAGCGACGGCTGAGCCGCGAGTCGTACGGTGGTTGCAGCTGGTTTCCCACCCCGAATGTACCGTACGCTGATCTGAGCGCCAACCTGAGCGACACCAATGATCCGTGAGAGGTCACGACTCTCGCGGATCGGCTGATTGTTGAAAGCGGTGATGAGATCTCCAACCTTCAGCCCCGCGCCTTCAGCAGGCCCGCCCTTGGTCAACCCGGTTATGATTGCGCCCTCCGGGCGCTTGAGACCGTAAGCCTCCGCGATCTGCTGATCGACCGCACGAACCATAACACCCAGCGAACCGCGGCGGGTGGACCCATACCGTTTAAGCTGAGCGACAACCGACTTCGTCAGATTTGAAGGCACGGAGAAGCCCACGCCGACCGATCCACCGCTGTCGCCCGGGGAGAATATCGCCGTATTGATGCCGATCACCTCGCCCTTCAGGTTGAAGAGCGGACCACCGGAATTCCCACGGTTGATGGCGGCGTCCGTCTGGATGAAATCGTCAAACGACCCCGCGCTGATGTCTCGGTTACGGGCCGAAATGATGCCCGCCGTCACTGTTCCTCCAAGACCGAATGGATTGCCGATCGCCACGACCCACTCGCCGACCTGCGCCGTATCCGAATTGCCGAACACGGCAGGGACAAGAACAACCTTATTATCCACCTTGAGCAACGCCAGATCTGTCTCTTCATCCCGACCGACAAGTTTAGCGCTCAGCACCGTCCCATCCGAGAGAACGACATCAATCTCGTCCGCCTCTTCGATCACATGATTATTGGTGACCACGTGTCCCTGCGAATCGATGATAAACCCCGATCCGAGAGCAGATTGGCGTCGCATCCCGCCCTGGTCGCCGCGGCCAAAAAAATCGTTGAACTCGTTCAGCGGAGAGCCGGGAGGAAAACTCGGCAGACCATCGCCCCGCGCAACAGTCTGCCGGGTGGAGATATTGACGACTGACGGCATCAAACGCTTCGCGAGGGCCGAAAAATCCTCACCGCTGAAGCCAGGTCGATCAATCGCACGCGGAGCGGACTGAGCAGACGCGAGAGGCGTAAGCGAGGCGGCGCCCGCAAACACTGCAAGCGCACACCCGAAAGTGCGCCACGCCCTGAGCCCATACGCCAGCATTCCACCATTCTCCCAGTATCAAGACCGTCTCACGGCCTGACACTGACGCCATTGCGGAGAAACCGCAAGAAGCGAGGCCAGATCTCCGGCTTCAGTCAGCCTCAACGACCATCCTTGTCGCCGAAGTAGCGGAAGAACTCGGAATCCGGAGAAATCACCAGAGGAGTGCCTTCCTTGATTGACCGCTCATAGGCCTGCATCGATCGATAAAAGGAGAAGAACTCCGGATCCTTACCGTAAGCGCTGGCGTAGATGGCGTTTCTCAGAGAGTCGCCCTCACCACGAAGCTTCTGCGACGCCTCATTTGCTTCCGCCAGGATGACGGAGACCTGCTTATCCGCGTCGCCGACGATAGAAAGGTACTGCTCTTCCCCTTCTGCGCGATAAAGCGCCGCCTTCTGGTTAAGCTCGGCCTTCATTCGCTCGTAGACGCGTTCCGAGTTGGCGGGAGGCAGATCCGCACGACGGATACGAACATCAATGATATCCACGCCGAAGCTCGCCATACTGGCGTTGAGAGACGCCTTGATGCGTTGCATGAGCTGCGCCCGCTGGCCGGATATGATGTCCGGCGTCGGCACCTTGCCGAGCTCACCCCGAAGGGCGGCGATCATTCGCTGACGAAGCTGATTCTCGCCATTGGCCTCAGTCTGTGCGGACCGGAAGAACTGAAGAGGATCCTTGATCCGGTAGCGGGCAATTGCATCCACGATCAGACGCTGCTGATCGCCCGCGATAATTTCCTGCTCCGCCAGGTCGAAACCCAGATTTCTCTTGTCGTAGATCACCACGTTCTGAATCAGCGGCCACTTCATGTGAAGTCCGGCCTGATCAACTTCTCCCGCGTTGACCACGTCGCGTTGCTGTCCGAACTGCAGGACGATCGCCTGCTGGTCGACGCGAATGATATAAAAGCAGCTCGAGAGCAGGATCAGTGCGATCGCTGCGACGACGCCTCCCGGAACGAAATACTTTTGCATCACTGGGCCTCCTTCTTTCGGCCGCGGAGCTGGTCAAGCGGGAGGTAAGGAACGGCGCCCGCCTTGCTGTCGAGGATGATCTTGTCCGTCTTGCCGAGAACGCCTTCCATGGTCTCAAGGAACATGCGCTCCCTCGTGACTCGCGGAGCCTTCTGATACTGAGTGTAGACAAGACTGAAGCGCGCCGCCTCACCTTCTGCGTTGGCGACAGAGGACTCTCTGTAGGCTTCCGCCTCCTGGATCATCCTCTGAGCCTGACCGCGAGCCTCCGGAACAACCTTGTTGCGATAGGCCGTCGCCTCGTTGATCCGCTTGGCGCGGTCCTGCTCTGCGTTGCTCACATCTCTCTGGACATCGACAACTTCGGCCGGAGCAGTGGCCCCCTTCAGAGAGATCGACACGATCTCTATGCCTGACTGATAGGTGTTGAGAGTCGACTGCATGAGATCACGCACCCGCGTCTCGACCCCGGTGCGATCCCCGGTCGTAATCGGCTCGAACTGGCTCGTACCGACCACTTCCCGCATGGCGCTCTCACCGACCTGCCGGATCAGCTCTCCCGGTTCAGCGACATTGAACAGATACTGCTCTGGAACGTTGACCTTCCAGTTGATGGAGAAATCGATGTCGACGATATTCTCATCGCCCGTCAGCATGAGACTTTCTTCTTCGCGTTCGCCAATCGCCGTCTCCGTGATGCGGTTGATCGGCACGATACGGGCGATTTCAATCGGGTTCGGAAATCTGAAACGTACACCGGGGCCTTCCGTTCGGTGAACCTTTCCGAACCGAAGGACAACTGCGCTTTCCTGTTCGTTGACCTGATAGATCCCAGTCATCAGCCAGCCCACGAGGCCGACGCCCAGCAGAATAGCGAGGCCCGTAGACCCCATCCCGCGCGGCGAAGCGCCGCCGCCGCCGCCGCCGTTGCCGCCGCCCGAGCCGCCGCGACGCTTGAAGCGCTCCTGCATCCTCTTGAGGCTCTCCTCAAGATCAGGCTTCTCCGACGCCTGGCCTCCGCCCCCCGGCGCCTTGGGCTTACCCCAGGGACTATCTCCTCCTCCCGAACCGCCGCCTCCGGCCGGGCCGCCGCCCCAGGGGCCGCCGCCTTTCTGGTCGTTCCAGGGCATCAGCCCCTCCTGTGTTCGGTTCGAATTGGAGACAGTCTAGATATGGATCCTAGTACTTGCGGCCGCGTTAAAGCGATTTCAAGGCCATAGTCAAAAGAGACCGCGAAGTCTCGCCAGCGCTGACGGGACCTCCCGAAACACGCCAAGGCGCCGCAGTGGGCTGGAGAGTCTCGCGATCCAGATCAAAACAGCCGTACGAGACGGTGGCAGGCTTCTTGAATGTTCGGCGGGAAACTGAAGATTGAGAAGCCCCGTGAACGATCTGGACAACTCGCCTGCCGCGACCGCGCCATCAGCCGAAGTGGCGGTTATCATAGCGGCTTTCCGGGCGGCGGAACGGATCGGACGCGCCGTGGCAAGCGCCCTCGAGCAACCCGAAACCCGCGAAGTGATTGTTGTCGACGACGCCTCCGCAGACAATGGCGCCACCCTTGAGGCCGCTCGACGGGCCGATGATGGAACGGGTCGTCTCGTCACAATTGCGCTGACAAGCAATAAAGGGCCGGCCTATGCACGAAATCGTGGAATCGCCGCAAGCCGCAGCCCATGGATCAGCATCCTGGACAGCGACGACTTCATGGAACGAGATCGCTTCCGGAGAATGTTCAGCTTCGCCGAAGGGCCATTCGATATCCTCGCTGACGACCTCTATCAGATAAACGAAAACGATGAGGCCGGTGATCGGCGCACCATGCGCTTGCCGGAGGGCCACCCCTCACAAAAACTGACACTTGAGGCTTTTCTGGCGGGAAACATTCCAGACCCAGCCCGACCGCGTACAGAGCTTGGCTTCCTGAAACCTGTCATGAAACGGGACTTCCTCGATCGCCACGCCTTGCGGTACGACGAGTCCATGCGCCTGGGCGAAGATTATCAGCTCTATGCCGAGGCGCTGATCGCCGGCGCCCGGTTTCAAATGGTTCGGGCCTCGGGCTATGTGGCCGTGATGCGACGAGGAAGCCTGTCTGACCGCCACAGCCGCAAGGACCTCCTCGCATGCGAGACAGGCGACAGGCGGCTCCTCTTGAATTCGAACCTTTCCCGATCCGCTCGCAGTCTGATGATGCGGCGACTGCATTCAACTCAGTGCAAGATCGCATGGATTGACTTCATGGATGCAATCAAGGCGCGACGATTGCCACGTGCGACGTTGATCGTGCTAGGAAGACCGCGTTGCGCGATCCACATCATGACTGGCCTTTTCAAGATCGCCGCGAGGCGGTTTGGGCAAGCGGCCTCGCATCATGGAGAGGAAGCGGCGCACGCCTGAACCGGAGCGCCGCCAGATGTCTCAACCCACGCTGGAAACGTTAGTTCGTGACGCCCTCAACCGCATACCCGATCCGGTAAGCGGGAAAGGGCTGATCGATTCTGGCCGGATCTCAGGGCTCGTGATCCGCCCGGACGGGCGGATCGGGTTCGTTCTGGAAACGGATCGAGGTCCGACAGATGAACCCTTAAGAGCGAAGGCGGAGTCTGCCGCAGCGTCTGTGAGCGGGGTGACGGGGGTCACAGCCGTTCTGACTGCGCATGGCGCACCGCCGCCACGCGCAGTCCCTCCACCCCAGAAGCCCGCCCCGCCTCCTTTGGACGCGCGAAAGGAAGCGACGCGGCCCGCACGAACAATCATCGCCGTGGCGTCCGCGAAAGGAGGGGTGGGCAAGTCGACGGTCGCCGTAAACCTGGCGGTCGCCGCCGCACGATCAGGGCTCCGCGTTGGACTGCTGGACGCCGATATCTTCGGTCCGTCTCTGCCGACAATGATGGGCGCAACGGGCCGGAAGCCCGAGCTGACCGCTGACCGTCGGATGATCCCCCTCGGACTTCACGGCGTTTCGGGAATGTCGATCGGTTACCTGATCAGCCCGGACAATCCAATCGTCTGGCGCGGACCGATGGTCATGTCCGCACTCGTACAGCTGATCAACGACACGGACTGGGGAGATCTTGATGTCCTCTTCATCGATACGCCTCCCGGAACCGGCGAAGTTCAGCTGACCCTGGCCCAGAGACTGCCCATGGACGGCGTGGTGATCGTCTCAACCCCGCAGGAAGTCGCCTTGGTCGATGTACGCAGAGGGGTCGCCATGTTCCGCAAGACCGCCGTACCGGTGCTTGGAATTATAGAGAACATGGCGTGGTTCGAGCAGGCCGACGGCTCGCGGGCTTATATTTTTGGCGAGGGCGGCGCTCAAAGAACCGCCACAGAGCTTGAAACGCCCTTCCTGGGAGCGATTCCAATCCTGCCGGAGCTTCGCGAAGGCGGAGACGCCGGCCTTCCGGCTGCAGCCGGGGATGGGGTTTCCGCCCGGGCCTTCTCTCTTCTGGCGGAAGCCGTGCTCAGCACGGCGGCGACAGCCGCCGGCAAGCCGCCTCCGGTTATAGAGTTCCTTTGAGGCCACGGCAGGGTCGGCTGACCGACAGGCACAGGGCGCAGCTTTTGAGCGAACCGTAAAAAGGCCAGCCGTTAACGGACAATTCGACTTGCAAGACGCCTCAGGCGGCTTAACGTTTCATTTACCTAGATTGGTCGGCCGGCTGCGAGAGCCGGTCGCACTGAGTGAAGGGCGTTGAGCCGACCTCACAGGCGTTGAGTGAGAAGGAGTAGGAGTATGTCGAACGCACGAGGACCACGCGGAGCGTTCTGGCCTCAGGACCATTGGGGACGGGTCACCAATGCGGCGATCGATGCAGACCTGGTTGAACCGTTTGCAAAGGCCGGAGCTGACGAGGCGACCGATCTTGCCCTCCACCGGTTCGGAGACCGCCTTCACTCCGTCTATCTCGCGGGTCAGGCGGCGCGCGGACGCCCTGGCGGGGCAGCGTTCTTCATTCTCCTCAGGCTCGGGGCGCCCTTCTCCACACCTGACGCCCGCGCCAATGACGCTTGGGAGACTGTCGCAGCCGCCAGACTGCAGCGTCTCCACCCCGCGCTCGGGAGGGTAGAAGTGTCAGTATTCGGATGGAAAGACGTCTTCACGACGGACGGAGCGTTTTCACCCGCGCGATTCCGACTCGCTGTAAATTCAATCTGCGTCGCCGGCCGAAACATGAACCGCATGATTGCTCCGCAGCGTCTCGACGCGGCGGCGATGAACGGTGACATTCTGGCGTTCAGGCAGCGCATGCTGAGCGCCACGCGGCGCGTATCTCTCGATGACGGAGACGACAATATTCGCAACGCAGCGATCGAAGCCGGACACGCAGTGATTGCAGCGGCGTTCGCCCTCGTGATTGAACGGGAGCAGGTCTACACGGAAGATCTAGATCTTCAGCGCGACCTGTTCATCCTCAATTATCCGTCACGCGCTCAGGATATGAAGGACGCCTACAGGATGGCGACCCGTCCTTCGATGGACCGTTTGAGGGTGTTGACCTTTATCGACAATGCAAGCCGCTGGATGAGCCCGCTGACGGACGCTTGGCTGAATGCGAACAACCCCCAGAGGCGCGAACGACTAAAAGCCTGAGACAACGTCTGGAACTTAAATGATATCGAGTGACACGGCGGAGAAGTCGCCGCGCCACAGCTTGCGGCTCTGCTCCAGACTATCTCGTGCGTCCAACTCGTTGCCCTTAAGTCTTAACGCTTCACCGAGAACATAAAGCGCCAGCGGGTCGTGCTTCCATTGCAACAGGCTTGCGCGCGCTTCGATCTCCGCCCGATCAGTATCGCCGGATTTCAGATAAGCTGCAGCGACGCTGCGTCGAACCGGATACCACCAGAGGGGCGGATCCCAGATATCTGACAAACGGCTCTCCTGAACGCGCGCTGCTGCGGTAAAGTGACGGACTGCCTCTCTATGCCGACCGGACCTCATGGCGATGCGTCCGTCTAACACTCCCTTGGCGACCTGGGCTTCGGGAAGGGGCTTGGAGGCCATACGGACCAGGAGCCTGCCGAGCTCCCGCGCTTCCTGACGAGCCGATACAAGATCGCCTGCCGCCAAAAACGCCTCGCCTCGGGCGTAATGACGATAGGTGTCGAGTCTTGGATTGAACTCGGCCGCAGGTTGAAGCTTCAGGGCTTCTTCAGGAGCATATCGCCCCAGAACCGCATAGGTGCGAGAAATCGGATAGGATCTATCCGATATGGAAACGCTCTCGGGCCACACGCGCGCGGCATGATCGGCAAACTTGAGAGCAAGTTCAGCGTCCCCAGACATCATAGCGCCCGCGATGCCGAAGGCGAGGTTGTGAGCGTAATACATCGGCGTTCCGTCCTTACCCCGATCGCCGCCCTCGCTCATCCACTGACTGTCAGCCCCGATAGCCTCGGCATTCACAACCGCCGCTTCCTGATAGCGCCCAGCATGAAAGAAGGTATGAGCCGGCATGTGAACGAGATGGCTGGCAGCGGGCGCGAGCCCTCCAAGACGTTCGGCATAGGCGATGGCGTCTTCGGCTCGACCATCGAACTCCGTCGCATGAATAAAGTAATGAATGGCGCCTGTATCGGAAGGATGGCTGGCGAGAACCTTGTCGAGGAGCGCGAGCGCGGGCTTCAGTCCCGACCGATCATCGGCACGAACCGGTATCAGGAGACTGTGCGACGCCAGAACCGCCAGCTCAGGCAGGTCTGAATATCGTCTGGCGATGGCCTCCATGGCCCGTCCGTAAGCGGGCTCACTCGCCCCAGGCTCGCCCGGGGCGTAACGAGAGACGATCGCGTCTGCGAGTTCGAGGGCCAGTCGGTCTCCCGGCTTGGCCAGGTCCCTGGCGGCGTGAGCCACGCGAAGGGCCTCGAGCCGCTGGGCCTCATCAATCGGATAGTTCAGCGTGGGCCCGAGAACCCACGCGCGCCCCCAGGCGCATAGGGAGCATTGCGGATCGAGCTCCATCGCACGCGCCATCGCTGACTTCGCGTCCTCATGATAGAAGGCGTGAGAGAGTTGGAGGCCGTAGTCGAACCAGGCCTGCGCCTCAACACTCCGCGTATCGGCGGGAAATCCGCCAGACCCCATACCAGGAAGCGGACGATCCATGACCGCAGGACTCCGCCCCGAAAGCCCTTCGGCTCGGCACATCTGGTCGAGAGCCCGAAGGGTGTCCTCCACGGAGACGCCGACCAACCCGAGCCGCGGCGACGGCGCCCCCGGCGTAGACGCCGTGGCGCACGCCGCAAGTCCAAAAACGACCAACAACACGGCCCGTCTGACGCCCGTTTTCATGATCGCCCTTCCGCTAGCGCACTTACCTCTGACAACTTACCGACCCGAGGATGCAAAGTCACCACATCGTGCGCTGGCGCAGAAGGCTGCACGCCGATACACTTGAGCGTCGTTTCTGAAGGATTGTCATGGCGATCAAGACGTGCCTGGCGCTGCTGCTGACGCTTTGTGTTGCGTCGTCGCCTGCATTCGCCCATGCAATCGGCGGTTCGGACGCAGCCTTCGTTGCGGCGGCACAGGGACCTGACCCTTTTCCGTTCATGTATCTCGGCGCAAAGCACATGGTCACCGGATACGATCATTTGCTCTTTCTGTTCGGCGTCATTTTCTTTCTCTATCGCCTGAGAGATGTGCTTCTTTACGTCTCGCTGTTCTCGCTGGGACACTCCACCACGCTTCTGGCTGGCGTGCTTCTTGAGCTGGATGTATCCGCCTACCTGGTGGACGCAGTGATCGGTCTGTCGGTTTGCTACAAGGCCTTTGAGAATCTGGGCGGCTTCAGGCGCATGAACGTCGCTCCGGATAATCGCCTGGTCGTGGGTGGTTTCGGCCTGGTCCACGGCCTTGGCCTCGCCACAAAGCTTCAGGAGCTCAATCTCAACAAGGATGGCCTCATCGAAAACCTGATCGCCTTCAACATCGGGGTCGAAGTTGGACAGGTGATCGCTCTGTCGGTCATTCTGGCTCTTGTGGTATTCTGGCGCACGACCCAGACCTTCGGTCGATGGGCGATCACCGCAAACGCCCTGCTTTTCCTCGCCGGCGTCATTCTGACAGGAGAGCAGTTGGCGGGCTATTTTCTCTCCGGAGATATGACATGACGAGCCCACAGACCCCGCCTGATCGCCAGGACGCCAGCCCACGAAGCCTTTTTATGATCACCGCGGGGGGCCTTGTAGCCGGAACGCTGATCGTCCTCGGCGCCATCCTGCCGGCGGAGTATAATGTCGATCCCCTTGGCTTGGGACGGCTATCCGGACTTTCGCGATTATGGGCGCCGGAGGAAAACGAGTGGAAGGCTGGCGCGATGGAGCCGGCCCATGCTTCGAAGGCTCCGATTGCAAGACATGTGATCGAGATACCGCTAGGCGCCGCCAGCTGGCCGGAAGCAGCGCTGGAGTACAAGGTCGCCATGTCGCCCGGGCAAACCTTTCTCTACTCCTGGACGGCGACCCGCCAGGATAACGCCCCCATGACGAAACCTGTCGAATTCGAATTTCATGGTCACACGGTTGAAGACGGGAAGACCATGACCGTGGCGGAGTATCTCAAGTCGAAGAGCGTTTCAGCAACCGGCGCCCTAACCGCTCCGTTTGAGGGGATTCATGGCTGGTACTTTCGGAATCACGAGGAGGATCCGGTGATCATTCGTCTGGAGATCGAAGGGTTCTTCTCTCTTATCGAACCGGGGCGACCGGGAAATGAGTTTCGCATCCGGCCCCTTGAACAGACAACGCCTCAGTCTAACTAGACGACGTCGCTGAAATTAAGCCGGAGACCCGGCTCGGGCCAATGCGTCTTCACAAGCTGCCCGGCCTTCGAAAAGGTTATATAGGCGTCCGTCATCTCGCGCCCTCCAAAACAGATATTCGTCGTGTAGCGGTCCGGAGTGGGAAACTGGACATAATCGCCATTTGGCGAGAACGATACGATTGCGCCTTCAAGCACCGTGGCGACACAGATGCGCCCAGAGGCGGTGACCGCGAGACTGTCGAAGAACTGAAGCCTTGGCACGGCGCCAACGACCCGTCCTGCGTATGGGCCTTTCTGTCGACGGATCACCCCAGGCGCCTCGAGGTCATAGGCCCAGAGCCGGCTGGCGCTGGTCTCCGCCACATAGACGGTGCGCTCGTCAGGCGACAGTCCAACCCCGTTTGAACCTGAATTACCAAAATCGATCTCACGAATCTCGCGCCCGTCCGGCGTCGCATAATACAGACCGCCCTTGTCGCGAACGCGCCCCATCTCCTTGCCGTAATCAGTAAACCAGAACCCGCCCTGGCGATCGAAGACGAGATCATTCGGCCCGCGCAGGGGATAGTCTCCGCAACGGTCATAAAGTCTTTCGACCTTGCCGGTCGAAAGATTCAAACGCTCGATCCGACCGCCGGAGTATCCCTCACCCATCTGCATCGGATGCGTCGCGTTCCAGCCGAAACCGCCATTGTTGCAGATGTAAAGCGCCCCATCCGGCCCGAGTGCCGCGCCATTGGGACCGCCTCCAACCTCAGCGATGATTTCAGTTTTACCCTGCCCCCAGCAACGGGTCACCGCGCCGCGACGAATCTCGACCACGATCACTGAGCCATCCGCCATCACGACAGGCCCCTCGGGAAACGAGAGCCCCTCAGCGATTACCTCGAAATCCATTTGCGCCCCCAAACATCAAAGCTCCTGAATACCGTCGCGAACCAGAGTGCGAACCACGAAAGCGTAATCATCGCCAGGCCCAACCTCGTGGCGCTCGCTGTGCGCTTCACGCCATCGCGCTCGATCAAAAGTCGGAAACCAGACGTCCGCATCCGCTTCCGCATCGACCTCGCTGAGAATAAGACGATCCGCATAGGCCATTGCCGCAGCGTAGACCTCTGCGCCTCCGATGACGCAGACTTCATCGCCTCCAGCGGAAGCCGCCATCGCTCCGGCAGCCGCGAGGGCTGCTTCTGGATTGGAATAGACGTGAGCATCCGGAGCGAAAAAGGACGTGTTACGGGTTACGACGATATTGGGACGTCCAGGCAGAGGCCTGCGTGGAAGACTTTCCCACGTCCTGCGGCCCATAACGACCGGCTTACCCAGCGTTACCTTTTTGAAATGAGCCAGATCTGAAGAGAGACGAAACAGGAGCCGCCCCTCTCTGCCGAGCTCTCCGCGACGTCCGATGGCGGCGACAAGACTGACCTGAACCGCCCCAGCCATGGTCATTAAATGAGACTCCGCTAAACGCCTTCTTTGTATAGAGTGGCGGCTCGGAAACGCCGAGAGAAAAGCCGGCCGCCAGACCGGGCATGTGCATAGCTATCAGCGAAAGAGGAAACGATGAACATGATCTCCGACGCGGGACGGGAGATTCTGAATGCCATTGCCTACCGTAATTCGTCAGATCTTCCCTGGGTGATGGCCGGACTGATCGCAACCGCAGCTTTGATCTGGGCGCTCAAAGGCCGGGTCTGGGCCTTCATCTATGTCGCGCTGATACCGTTTCTGAACTGGACTTTCGGGCGCGGCGATCTTCTCGAGATCGACTTGTCGTCGACCCTGAGCGGCCTGCTGGGCGGGCAGCCGGGCGCGGCGGTGATCTTTCAGCCGCTGACAGTTCTGACAGGCCTTGTGTTTGTGGTGCGCGATTTCGTGCAACGCGAGATGGGGCACCGGGTCCTGATCCTCATGGCCCTCGCGATCGGCTGGTCGTTTTATTACTCCTGGCCAGTGATCGCGATCGCTTCAGCGGCCGCCTTCGCCATATCTGAGTCGGTCGACTGGATGATCTACACCTTCACCCGCTATCGCCTCTCGACGCGAATTCTGCTCTCCAGCGCCGTCGCCTCCCCCGTGGACACAACAGTGTTTCTCTATGGCGCAGACCTGGCCCTGCAGATGAACGGCGATCCAGCAGGAACGATGCTGAATGTTCCGAACTGGATCTTTTTCATTCTCGGAAAGATGATCGGAGCCGTGATTGTGTCTGCAGCCATCCGACGACGCGAAATCAGGGGAGAGGTCGACCCGGCAGCGGCCTGAACACCTGAAACAGAAAAGGGCAAGCCAAAGAGCAAGCCAAAGAGCTTGACCACTGGCGCACCAGGACGGTGCTCCCTGTGGGCCCTTCTAAAACAGAATGGGGCGACCTCTTGTGAGGTCGCCCCATCTTCCGACGCCCGTTGTGGGCGAAACGGATTAGTGCTGCTCAGCGGGAGCCGCAGGAGCTTCAGCCGGAGCTGCAGCCGGATCAACAGGAGCGGCAGCCGGGTCAACGGCGGCCGGCTCAGCAGCCGGAGCAGGCTCAGCAGCAGGAGCTTCTTCAGCAGCAGGTGCGGGCTCAGCAGCAGGAGCTGCGGCTTCTTCCTGGGTGCAGGCGGCGAGAGCGAGAGCTGCGACCGAAGCGGCCGCGACGACAACGAGTTTGAACGACATGTGGAAGATCCCTCCGACGGACCATAATCCGCCTCGGACAAGACATTCCCCGGGCGGCCTGCGTTTCATCACCATTGGACGAAAAATTTCAAGTGGTTGAATCATTGCGTTTTATACAGCTTTGCCGATCGAGAGCCTCGCTCCAGGCCCTCCATTGGCTTCACCTGAAAGCGTCGAGCAACCGTTCAGCATCTGCCGACCATGCAAGCCCCGCTCCAAGGGCCTTGAATCCATTCAAATGTTGGACACGTACTCGTGATCAAGGGGAGTGATCCGCGAAATCGGATGCGCGCGCTCAGACAGCAACCGGGGCTCGAATGGCCGGATCCGGCGCGTAATTAAGGAGCGTGAAATCTTCGTAATCCCACGCAAAAAGATCGGTTTTTGACGGATTGAGCACGATTTCAGGCAGCGGACCGGGAGTTCTCGTCAACTGCAGACGAGCCTGATCGAAGTGATTCGAATAAAGATGAACGTCACCAAATGAGTGAACGAACTCTCCGGGCGCGAGGCCTGTGGCTCGCGCCATCAGCAACGTCAGAAGGGCGTAGGATGCGATATTGAAGGGAACGCCAAGAAACACATCTGCCGAACGCTGATAAAGCTGGCAGCTGAGACGCCCGTCCATGACTGAGAATTGAAAGAGGCAGTGACATGGAGGAAGCGCCATGTCGTTCACTTCGCCAGGATTCCAGGCGGAAACGATCAGCCGCCGCGAATTGGGATTTCTGAGGATCTCATCACGAACCCAGGAGATCTGATCGATGGTCTGACCTGAAGCGGTCGCCCAGGATCTCCACTGCTTGCCATAGACAGGCCCGAGTTCGCCAGCCTCATCCGCCCATTCATCCCAGATGGTGACGCCGCGATCCTGAAGCCATTTGACGTTGGTGTCCCCCCGCAGAAACCAGAGCAGTTCGACAATAATGGATTTCACGTGCAGGCGCTTGGTGGTGACAAGGGGAAACCCCTCGGAGAGGTCAAACCTGATCTGGCGGCCGAACAAGCCCCGCGTTCCCGTACCCGTGCGATCGGGCCGGTCGACACCATGAGTGAGGATGTCTCGAAGGAGCTCATGATACTGCAACAAGACCCGTATCCCCCAGAGGCAAGACCCAGTCCGATCCCCCAGACATGCGACGAGGCTTGACCCAAGGCAAGGGAGGCGAGGACGGTCGCCCTGTGCATAACCTCTCTTTCGAAGCAAGAAGAGGCGCCGTCCGTTCGCTCAATATTCCCACGAGAGCAGAGAGCGGCGTCAGTCGGCGCTGAGAAGACGATGCCTGAAAGCGAGACCGGCCAGTCCCGCCCCGAGGAGCGGCGCGATAATGAACAACCAGAGTTGGGAAAGGGCGGCGCCCTGAGCAAGCAGCGCCGGTCCGAAGCTTCGGGCCGGATTGACCGATACGCCCGTTACCTGAATTCCCACGATGTGAATGACGGTGAGCGTCAGACCTATCGCAAGGCCCGCAAACTGAGTCGGCGCCTTGGACTGGGTCGACCCCAGAATGACCACCACAAAGATAAAGGTCGCAACCGTCTCGAACAGAAAGGCCGCCGCTATGGAGTACTCTCCGAGATACCCCGCCCCCCAGCCATTGGCGCCCAGAGCATACGGCCCCATCGAAAAGGACGGAGCTCCCGAAGCGATCAGATAAAGCAATCCTGCGCCAGCGAGCGCTCCGAGAAACTGGGCGATCCAGTACTGGACCATTTCGTTGAGCGACATTCGACCGGAAAGGAACGCCCCAAAGGAGACTGCTGGGTTCACATGGCATCCTGATACCGGTCCGATGCCGTAGGCCATGGCCACGATCGCAAGCCCGAATGCGAACGCAATTCCAAGCTGTCCTACAACCCCGGGTCCCGCCAGAACAGCGGCCCCGCATCCGAACAAGACCAGCGTCAACGTCCCAATGAATTCAGCACCAAGTTTCTTCACGGCATCCTCCCTCAGGACCATTACCTTCACGGCAAATTGTAATGTGTCGCCACTCTGCCTATTCCAACGCGCAGCCGCCAGAGCCTTTTTGAGCCAGAGCCGTTTCATGACGCCTTCACTTCGGCAGCACGAACAGCTATATAAAGAGAGTTCCTCGGAACTATGGCGATAAACCCGCGCGTAATAAGCGGCTCGGACCCGGGGGCGGTACCCGGCGGCTCCACCATAACTCTCCGGTCGTGGCCGGACGGCAAGGGGCCGAAATAGCATCGACGGACGTGTAAAGGCGATGACTTCGCTCGACTGGGCCCCGACAGAAGCCCGATACGCAATAGTTGCCAACGACAACTTTGCTGAAGGTCAGGCTCTCGCAGCGTAATGCAGTGCGGGTCTAACCGAACCTAAGTCCTCAGCTGTAGCAAGCTGAGGCGGGGCCCGGGGGCGCCTGGCAACAGAAGCCCCCACTTGATCTCCCATCTAGGACGCGCCTTCGCTTTGTCGACCCTGGCAGGTTTGTTCGCCTCTTGGGCTTTCCCAGCGGATCTTTTCCGAACTCTTCGTCGCTTTGAGGGCATTCAACGCAACCTTTCTTTCGCTCCCGACTAGAACGTGATTTACCTCATACGCCACCGGGACTAGACGAACGGCGGGCGTTTCAGGAGGACACGTTGGAGCGCGGCGCATCTCACAAAGACCAGATCGGCTATCACGCCCTGACGCAGGCGGCGATGCGAGGCGTGCTGCGCGCAACGCTGCGAAAGGTCTCTGCGCAAAAAGCGCTGCCAGGCGACCATCACTTCTATCTTACATTCAAGACCCGCATGTCGGGCGTGCAGATGGCCGATCATCTTAAAGATCGTTTTCCGGATGAAATGACCATCGTGATCCAGCACCAGTATTGGGACTTCGAGGTTCATGACGATCGGTTCGAAATCATCCTGAAGTTTTCCGGCGTACCTCAGCATCTTCGCGTGCCGTTCGCGGCAGTGACGCGATTTGTCGATCCTTCGGTCAATTTCGGCCTCCAGTTCGAAGAAGGTCCCGAAACCCGGGAAATTCTGGATCCGGAATCGGGCCAGGCCAGCCCAGCCGCCTCGAGCTCGTCTCAGGAAGCGGCAGGGACCGTGGTCTCGTTGGACGCATTTCGACGCAAATGACCTCGGGTACGACCTCAGAGCCCGACGCTCAGACGCCTCCGAAGATGAGCGACGAGGAGATGCTGGCGAGATTTCAGAATTCAAAGAAGCGGCCGGCCTGTTCCGACACGCTTGGCATGCGCCTGATCGCGGTCGACCAGGTGAACATGCAGATTACAATGGAGTTCGAGGCCTCACCCGCCTTCGCCAACCCCAGCGGGGCGATTCAGGGCGGGTTTCTGGCCGCCATGCTCGATGAAGCGACCAGCACATGCGCGATCATCGCCTCAAATGTGACGATGAACGCTCCGACCCTGGAAATGAAGGTGTCCTTCCTCCGACCGCTTTTTCCGGGTCGAGCCGAGGCAAGGGCAAAGATACTGCGATGGGGAAAATCGATCTGCTTTATCGAAGCAGAACTTTTCAACCCGGCAGGAGAGATGGTGGCCAAGGCGAGCGCCACGCAGGCTCCGAAACCGTTTCGTCGCCTCTGAAATCCGGGGCCCAACGACGCAACAGAGCGCTAGGGTCGACCGACCATATCGAACCACTCATCTTCCGTCAGGACCCTGACACCGAGGGCCTCCGCCTCTGTGAGCTTTGAGCCCGCTCCCGGACCAGCAATGACAAAATCCGTTTTCTTGGAGACCGAACTGGATACTTTCGCCCCAAGGGACTGGGCATGGCTCTTCGCCTCATCACGGGTCACCCGCTCTAAAGTTCCCGTGAACACAACCGTCTTGCCTGCAACCGCTCCCTCACGGACGGCGACGGGCTCATCGACGACCTGAAGCTCGCGCAGCAATGCTTCAAGCATGTCGACATTATGGGCTTCGGTGAAGAACTCGACCAGCGACTGAGCTGCAACCTCGCCCAATCCGTCGATCGCCGCGATCTCCGAAAAACCCTCGCCGGGAGGATGAAGAGCAGCCGAGCGGACATCTGACCGAAATCGTTCCCAGTCCGAGTATTCGCCTGCAAGCGCTGAAGCAGCGACTTTCCCAACACCCTTGATGCCCAGCGAAAGGATTGCCTCCTCAAGCGCGTCCTTGCCTGTCGTTCGGACACCTTCCGGAATGTGGCCGGCGGCATCCAGGAGGGCGGAAAACGCCGCCTTCCCCAGCCGGGGCGTATCCCGCAAGCGCCAGAAGGAATCGCTTGCTCTCCCCTGTCCGGCGCGGCTCATCGCCTGTCTGAAGACCTCGAAGCGACCGAAATGCTTCGCAATCAACGAAGCGCCGGTCTCGCCGACATGCCGCACTCCGAGCGCATGTAAAAATCGCGAGAATGTCGGGCGACGCGCGCGCTCGATCGCCATGAAAAGATTGGTCGCGGAAAGGTCTCCAAAACCCTCCCATGTCGAGAGAGGAAGCAGGCCCTTCTCGGCTATGCGATCCGCCAACCGAAAAATGTGCTGGGGTGCGGTGACAACTCCGATCTGAAAGAACAGTTCGATCTGCTTGGTTCCCAGTCCGTCGATATCCAACGCCCGGCGAGACACGAAATGCTTCAGTCGCTCGACAGCCTGCGCCGGACAGGTGAGCCCGCCCGTGCAGCGACGATCGACATCGGTTTGCCCGCCACGAACCCCGCGAACGGCGCGGGAACCGCAGGCAGGACAGACTTCAGGGAACTCGAAGGCTCTCGCGTCCGCAGGACGTCTCTCCCCCAGGACACGGACGATTTGCGGGATGACATCGCCCGCCCGCTGGACCACCACATAGTCGCCTATCCACACGCCCTTTCTCTCGATTTCGTCCTCGTTGTGCAAAGTGGCGTTAGAGACGACAACACCGCCGACACTTACGGGTTTCAGGCGAGCGACAGGAGCGAGTTTTCCAGTTCGTCCCACCTGAACGTCTATTCCAATAAGCTGTGTGATCGCCTGCTCAGCTGGAAACTTATGAGCAACTGCCCATCGCGGGCTGCGAGACACGAAACCCAGACGATACTGGAAATCGAGTCTGTCGATCTTGTAGACGACACCGTCGATATCATAGCCGAGTGCGCTGCGTCGTCCTTCAAGGTCATGAAAAAAGGCGGCAAGTCGTTCGGGCGTCTCGACCCGAACCATCTCGGAATTGACTGGAAGTCCCCAGGACTTGAAAGCCGCCATCGCCTCAAACTGAGTGCGGGCAAAGGGGCCGCTGGCCTCCCCCCAAGTATACGCGAAAAACCTGAGCGGACGCGAGCGGGTGATCTCGACGTCCAGTTGCCGGAGAGATCCGGCGGCGGCGTTACGAGGGTTCGCGAATGTGCGACGCCCGGCAGCCTGCTCCCTTACATTCAGCTGAGAGAAGTCAGCATGAGACATGAAAATCTCACCGCGAATTTCGATCAGATCCGGCCACCCGGAACCCGAAAGTTCGAAAGGGACACCTCTCACAGTGCGAACATTGGCCGTCACATCCTCACCGATGCGGCCATCCCCCCGCGTCGCTGCAGACTGGAGACGACCATCGATGTAAAGAAGACTGCAGGAGAGGCCATCGATTTTAGGCTCAGCGGTCACGCCCACCGGCTCACTGTCGCTCAGCGACAGAAAGCGACGAACCCGCTTCAGGAACTCATCAATATCAGAATCAAGAAAAATGTTGTCGAGCGAGAGCATCGGCTTGCGATGCTCGATCTTGCCAAATCCGGAAGACGGCGCTGCGCCGACGCTGAGGCTCGGACTGTCGGATCGACGCAGGATTGGAAAACGCGTCTCTATGTCATTCAGTCGGGCTCGAAGCTCATCATAGTCAGCATCCGATAGGAACGGAGCATCATTCCCATAATAGGCCTCATCCGCACGACGGATCAGGGCCGTCACTCGCTCCAACTCGAGCTCGGCTTCAGCAGACGACAAATCATCAATTGAACGTAGGACAGGCATGTGAAAGCTATATGAGATGTCCGCGATCAGGACTAGATCTCGTCCAGCCAAACATCTGTCAGCCAAAATCCGCCCTTCAGGCTCTCATCAGCAGACGCCCGGCCGCAGCCCGTGCCTCACGCGTCACATGCTCGCCTGCAAGCATCCTCGCAATCTCCTCTCGTCGGGCGAGCGGATCAAGAACATCAATGGATGCGTTCGCTTCGGCATCGCCATCCAGGCGGGAAATCCGCCAGTGTCCCACTGCAGCGGCTGCAACCTGTGGAGAATGTGTGATCGCAAGAACCTGACGATCACAACCAAGACGCGCGAGACGATCCCCAATCGCCGCCGCCACCGCTCCACCTACCCCTACATCCGCCTCATCAAAAACCAGCGTTCCACTTAAGGAGGACCGAGAGAGACAGACGCTGATCGCCAGAGACAGTCTGGCCAGTTCTCCGCCAGAGGCTACCCGGTTCAGGGGGACGAAATCAGCCGCCGGAGCTGATGCGATCTGAAAGATCACATCATCCTGCCCGAATTCACCCCAGTCGCCTTCTGTGCGAGCCGCAATGAGGACACGAAACCGCATAGTCCCAAGCTTTAACGGACCCAGCTCTGAGGTCACAGCACTCATCAGGGCCAGGCCGGAAGAACGCCGCGCCTCTGACAACGCCGAGGCAAGGTCCTGATAACGGCGCTGCGCAAGAGCCTCGGCCTTCATACAATCCCGCACCTCAAGCGCCGCATCGTCAATACGCGCCAGGCGGGCCCTCATGGATTCAAGAACATCGAGGAGGCGATCCGCCGCAACCCCATAACGCCGCGCAGCACCCCTGATCGCAAACAACCGCGACTCAACCGCTTCAAGGGCCTCGGGGCCGGCCCCAAGATGAGACGAAGCGCTCTCAAGACACCGGCGAGCTTCCTCCATCTCGATCAGCGCCTTCTCAACGCCTTCAAAAGCGGTTTCGACGAGGCGGTCGAGCTCTCTCTCGTCCGCGACTTGCTGCGTCGTTCGCCCGCGATGGAGAACCTTCGATAAACGCCCAAGCGTCGCCTCGACCTGGGCGCTCTCCATGAGCTCCAGACCGACCCGAACAGTTTCAGAACTTCGCTCACTGAGCTGAAGACGCGACCGTTCCGAGACGAGCCGCTCTTCATCGCCAACAACCGGCTTGAGATCCTCCAGATCCTGTACGCATGACCGCAGATACGAAATCTCGTCAGCCGCGATATCAGACAAATGCTTTGCCTCTTCCAGCGCCGCCAAAGCCGAACGCCATTGGAACCAGGCCTCAGCGACGCTCGCCAGCAACGGACCATGCTCCCCAAAATCATCAAGCAGCGCGCGATGAACCGAACAGGACAGCAGCCCTCGGTTTTCGTTCTGACCATGAATATCGGCGAGAAGCGCGCCCACTGCGCTCAGCTGTCCGAGGGAAAGACATCGTCCGTTTAAAACCGCTCTTCCGGCGCCGCCACGCAGAAGCGTCCTCGACAGGACCAGAGGTTCTTCCTTCCCGACGTGAACCCCGAACTCCGCACACAGGGTACGAACAGGGTGAGCCTCGTCCGGGTCGAATGTCGCTGTAACGCTCATACGGGCGCATCCCGCGCGAACACAGTCTCTTCGGGCCCGCCCACCGAGGACAAACCCCAGCGCCGAAACCAACATCGACTTTCCCGACCCTGTCTCACCGGTGACGGCCGTAAAGCCGCCGCCGATATCAAGGTCCAGATCACTGATAAGCCCGAAATTTCTGATCGAGAGCGCTGTGAGCATGCCTCTGATTAGCACGATTAGAACAAAAAGTGAACATCTATGCCGCACTACCCCCCCGGCCCATCTGCAAAAAAATCAGAAGGCCCCTAAATGCCGGCGGTTCGGGGTCTGTGAGCCAGGTCGACGTCGTGTTATGCCCCGTCAATCAGCGCAGATCGGCTCCTCACGATCCTCGCAACATCGGGAGACTGAACCATGAAACGTATTCTCCTCGCGGCCGCCGTTGGCCTTACGTCCATCACCGCAGCTGCTCTCACGGCAGGACCGGCTTTCGCGGCCCTGACAATCGGAGCCAGCGCGCCTGAGTTTTCAGCGAAAGGTATGCTTGGCGGGAAAGAGTTCACCTTCAAACTATCGGACGCCCTCAAGAAAGGGCCCGTGGTCGTCTACTTCTTCCCGGCCGCTTATACGCCGGGCTGCACTCTCGAAACGCAGCTGTTCGCGGATGCCGCCGACCAGTTCAAGGCGGCGGGAGCAACCCTTATCGGCGTCACGGGCGGAGCCAAGCTCGCAGATGGATCCATGGCCAGCGCAAGTGAAAACCTGACGCGCCTTGCAGAGTTTTCGAAAGAGCACTGTCGCGACCGCTTTCCTATTGCAGCCGTGTCGGCAGACACCATTTCAAAATACAATGTCGTGATGCCCCAGAGAACCGAGCTGAGCGACCGCACATCCTACGTGATCGGGAAAGACGGAAAGATTC
>CAIKWZ010000044.1 GCA_903831255.1 uncultured Alphaproteobacteria bacterium | reverse complement strand
GCCGCGTCGTAGGAGCAACCCCAGGCGAGTGTCCACGCCTTTCGCTCACCTGGTAAAAATGCAAAAAAGGCGACAGATCATGGGCTACAAATATACGACAAGTTCACGAGCTACTGACAATCTGCAGCCGCCCGCCGGATCTTCGAAGATGCGAAGCCCGGCTAACCCGAAACCTCAATCCGCCGTGTGCATCCAGCCTATCCGCCTCGACGCGAAGCACCCCGAAGCTGAAGTGAACGCCAGGACGGACCGAAGGAAACTCAAAGAGAGGGCGAGCCCCCTCGAATGACTCTCTCGACGCCTTACTGGCAGGCTAGGCATTCCTCATAGTCAGTCTTTTCCGCCCGAACGAGGTCTACAGCCCGTTCCTTGTCCGAGCCTGCAAACGCCGCACGCTGGACCGACTTAGACCGGCAATAATAGAGCGATTTCAGCCCCTTCTCCCATGCTGTCCAATGCAGCATGTGCAGATCCCACTTGTCGATATCAGCAGGCAGGAAGAGGTTGAGGGACTGGGACTGGCAGATATAGGGCGTGCGATCCGCGGCCAGCTCAATGATCCATCGCTGGTCAATTTCAAAAGCCGTACGGAACACCATTTTCTCATGCTCGCCGAGGAAGGGCAGATGCTGCACCGATCCCTCGTGTTCGAGAATAGAGGTCCAGACCTGGGGGGTGTTGCGGCCAAGGCCTTCAAGAACCTTCTCAAGGTAGGGGTTCTTGACAGAGAAGGACCCTGAAAGCGTTTTGTGCGTGTAGATATTCGCAGGAATCGGCTCGACACCCGCAGATGTGCCTCCGCAAATGATCGAGATGGAGGCGGTCGGTGCGATCGCCAGCTTGTGGCTGAAGCGGGCCATGACGCCGCAATCCGCCGCATCCGGACACGCCCCGCGCTCCTTGGCGAGCTTCACGCTCGCTGCATCGGCTCCACGACGGATGTGCTTGAACATCGCATTGTTCCACGCTTTCGCCGTCGCAGATTCCAGAGATACGTTCTGGCCCTGCAGGAAAGAATGGAACCCCATCAATCCCAGACCGACGGAACGCTCGCGCTGAGCCGAGTAGACCGCACGTTCCATTTCCTTCGGCGCCCGACGGATGAAATCTTCCAGCACGTTATCCAGGAAGCGGAACACATCCTCGAGGAAACGCTCATTGTTCTTCCATTCGAGGAAGCTTTCGGCGTTCACTGACGACAGACAGCAGACGGCCGTCCGATCGACGCCGAGATGATCTGGTCCCGTGTGCAGCATGATCTCCGAGCAGAGATTGGACTGACGAACTTTGAACCCAAGCTGGCGCTGGTGCGCCGGCATAGCGTTGTTCACCGTGTCGGCGAAAATCAGATAGGGCTCACCTGTCGCCATCCGGATATCAAGAATCTTCTGCCAGAGCTTACGAGCGCTGACTTCCTTGATGACCTCCCTGGTCTTCGGGGAGCGCAGACCAAAGGGACGATCGTTGCGCACAGCCTCCATGAATTCATCGGTGATGTTGATGCCATGATGAAGGTTGAGCGATTTACGATTGAAGTCGCCGGCCGCCTTCCGAATCTCGAGGAATTCCTCGATCTCAGGGTGGTGAATATCCAGATAGCAGGCGGCCGAACCCCGACGCAGCGAGCCCTGACTGATTGCGAGCGTCAAGGAATCCATCACGCGTATAAAGGGAATGATCCCTGACGTCTGTCCGTTCTGTCCGACCTTCTCACCGATCGAGCGCACATCGCCCCAATAGGTGCCGATACCGCCGCCATTGGAGGCAAGCCAGACGTTCTCGTTCCATGTCTCCACAATACCGTCGAGCGAGTCGGAGACGTTGTTGAGAAAACACGAAATGGGAAGACCGCGATCCGCCCCGCCGTTGGACAGCACCGGTGTGGCGGGCATGAACCACAGACGCGATATGTAATCGTAGATACGCTGAGCGTGGTCGGCGTCATCCGCATAGGCCGTCGCGACCCGCGCGAACATCCCCTGAAAGGACTCATCGGGAAGAAGGTAGCGGTCCTCGAGCGTCTTTTTACCGAAATCCGTCAAGAGCGCGTCTCTGGACGGATCAATCCGCACCCCAGACACGACCCGCAACGCCGCAGGCGCCTTGGGCTTTCCCCGACGCTTGGAAACCTTGTCGACGGTGGCGGCTTCAGCGGACATGGACCACTCTCAGTTTGACGGACGGATGATAACGCCTGGAGACCCGGGTCGCCCCATGGATAGGGGCATCGACTGGAACTCAACGCTATATGTAGTGTCGCCACAGGACAGGCGGACGGTCAACGGCCTGGCCGGGGATATATTTTCTTTTCCACCGCTTCCTGGAAGGCGTGGATAAATCCGCCGTTAACCAATACGCGTTCCACCCCGACCTGTTCAATCTCCCGATTCCACCTCTTGGGACAGGCTCTTGAAACGGGGGGAGAGTTAATTCCCGTCCCGCCATGGACGACGGAGGCCGGCGACGGCTAAGGATCAGTCCCGGGACGCGACTGCGGCTAGCTCTGGAGAGGCCAACCATGCGCATCATGCTCGTGACGGACGCCTGGGACCCGCAGGTCAACGGCGTTGTGAGAACAATGAAGCGGGTCATCACCGAGTGCGAGGCGATGGGTCACGAATGGAACATCGTGTCTCCGTCGGACGGATTTAGAACCATCCCCCTCCCCACTTATTCGGAGATTCGTCTCGCCCTCGGGGCGAAAAAGCCGATCGAGGAGCGGTTTCTTGAATACGAACCCGACGCCGTTCACATCGCGACGGAAGGCACCCTCGGGTGGGCCGCCCGCGCCATCTGCCTGAAACACCGCTTCCCATACACAACGAGCTACCACACCCGCTTCCCTGAGTATGTCCACGCACGCTTCCCCTTCATCCCGACCTGGATGGGCTATGCTTACGTCGGAGAGTTTCACAAGTACTCGGGGCGCGTGATGGTGGCGACACAATCAATGCGTGAGGAGCTCGACCAGAAGGGGTTCCGAAACGTCGCGCCCTGGACCCGCGGCGTGGACACCGATCTCTTTCATCCCTCCCTGCGGCGACAGGACGGCGGGCCTTTCGCAGGCCTCGCAAGACCGATCTGGCTCAATGTCGGGCGCGTCGCGGTCGAAAAGAACATTGAGGCCTTTCTCCAGCTTGATTTGCCCGGGACAAAGGTCGTCGTGGGAGAGGGCCCTCAACTGGAAAGCCTTCGTCAGCAGCATCCTGAGGCGGTTTTCGCAGGGGTGAAGTTCGGAACAGAACTCGCCGAATGCTTCGCCAACGCAGATGTCTTTGTGTTCCCCAGCCTGACGGACACCTTCGGCCTCGTCATCCTTGAGGCCATGGCCGCAGGTACGCCCGTGGCCGCCTTCAACGCTCCGGGCCCGCGCGACCTCATACCGGGATCAAAGTCAGGGGTGGTCAGCGAGGATCTTCTTGAGGCCTGCCTCGAAACCCTGAAAATGTCACGAGATGACACCAGAGCCTACGCCGAAACCTTCTCCTGGAGAGCCTGCGCAGAGCAATTCATCAACAATCTCGAGCCGCTGCCGGTTCCGGAGCGACGCCGGTTCTGGAAACGGTTTCGAAAGCTGCGGAACATCCGCCTGAGAGCTCCTAAGTTCCCGTCGTCCCCCCAGGTTCCGCCGGAAACCTGATCGGTCGGTCCTTGCGCAAGACGACATGCGGCATCCAGAACAATACGACGCCCGCTATTTGGGTCGGTCCTTCATGACCTCAAGAGCACGCACGCGGGCAGTGGCGGCGCGTCTGGTCTCCAGCGGCAAGGGTATCAGCCCCTTGTCGATCAGATAGCCCTCATCGCCCCACGCCTTCTCGCTGGTGAAGGTGTTGAGAAATTCCGCCAGGCCCGGGATCATCCCCAGGTGCGCCTTCTTCAGATAGAAGAAAAGCGATCTCGAAATCTCGTAACGGCCGGATGCGATCTCTTCGAAGGTCGGCGGAATGTCATCAACGAGCGCGCCCCGGATGCGATCCTCATTCTGGATCAGAAACGAGAAGCCGAAAACGCCAAGAGCCTCGGGATTTTTCGTGAGCCGCTGGACGATGGCCCCGTCATTCTCCCCGGCATCGATCCACTTTCCGTCTTCACGAATGGCGTGCGCAATTTCCGTGAAGAGGCCTGCATCATCCTCCTCGATGGCGACCAGGGAAGGAAACTTCCTCGCGCCCGGTGTCATGACGAGCTCCAGAAACGCATCGCGTGTTCCAGACGACGGAGGAGGACCAAATACCTGAATCGGCAGATCAGGAAGATCAGAGGAGATGTCTGACCAGCGCTGATAGGGATTTGGCGTCAGCCGGCCATTGACCGGCACCTCGCGCGCCAGCGCCAGAAAAATCTGCTCTAGGGTCACATTGAAAGCTTCTGCGCGCTTGGCGTTAGCGAGAACGATGCCGTCATATCCGATGACGACCTCGACGATGTCAGTCACGCCGTTGGAACGGCACAGGTCCCACTCGGACCCCTTCATCGGCCTCGACGAATTGGCGATATCCGGCGAGTTCGGCCCCACCCCTTCGCAGAACAGCTTGATCCCAGACCCCGAGCCTGTCGCCTCGACGATCGGCGTGGGAAAGCGGGAGTTGGCGCCGAACTGCTCAGCGACCGTGGTCGAGAATGGAAAAACCGTCGAGGATCCCACAATCCGGATCTCCCGGGCCTCAGCCGCGGCAGACAAGGCCAACATCGTCGTCAGCCAAATGGTCCACGTTTGCAGACGTTTCATTGTCCAACCTCGCCACGCGATGGAGACCCTGGCCCGTTTAGCGGGCGATCGCGACAGTTATGTGACCTCTCGGGGTCATGACCGCACCCACTACTCGGAAACCACCCGGCGAGAGACTGCGCCCGCGATCACCGCCGCCTCAGTAAAACGCAGATCGTCCCAACCCTTCGCCGAGTAAAGCCGTGTCTGATCGGAGGAGTGGTCAGAGGCCGAATTGGTCGACTGAGAGTATGTCAGCACCCCCTGACTGATCGGCCCTGAGTCAGTGAACTCCACTCCAAAGATCCAGCTGGCCCCGTGGGCGATGCTGGTCCAGCCCTTTCGGGCCTCCAGATCTTCAACCGTGATGACGTTGAACACGCCTTCGGGCCCGGCGCCTCCATGGATCGGGATACGTTCCTCCCCGCGCGTTTCGACCTGCACATCCCCTAATCTGGCGTCCAGCGGAATCGACAGATCTCCGAGCCGATCAACAGCGGCTTCGAGAGCGGCAAGCACGGCGGGATCAGCCACATCCAGAGTGTTGGGGGTACGCACCGGATCGGTCGGGTCGAAGCGGTTTCTGAACTTCAGTCCGCCGCCTTCGGCAAACAGATGGAAAAGATGAGCCCCCCGACTGTCGAGGTCGACCTTCAGATCCCAGACCGCCAGCGTCTCGCATGCGGGCTTCAGCTTCGGCTGTCCCGACATACGGCATGCCGCGACCAGATCGTCACGCACAAGCTCAGCGCCGAAGTGCCTGTTTCCCAGCATCACCTTCTGCAAGGATGGAAGATCGAAGCCCCGCCCCTCCAATCCGTCCACGCCGGTCACTCGGCGCGCAACCTGGTCCAGTCCCAGACGGGTGCGAAGGCTGCGTTGAGTTCGCTCATCCCCCCAAATGGGGCTGAACCCCTCAAGAGGGCGCTGAGGATTGGTGAGCCAGAAACTGTCGTTGCTCTGGGTCACATAATCCGTGCGGAAGAGATGCGGACTTGCAGCTGGACCGAAAACGCCAGGAGCCGTCGAATCCTGATCGGTTCGCCAGTTGCAGGCTGCTCTCGATCCGTCGAGAACCGGCGTGCGATTGAGCCGCCACTGTTCCCGGGCAAGATCAGAAACCGAGCAGGCCTCGACGAGTTCAGGCGTCACGTTGGGGATCATTCCGAGGTCGCCATAGAGCGCCTCTCCGCCTGCATCGACAGCCGTCGTGTTGAACCGATAGGACTGATATCGGCCAAGCGCCGCCTTCATCTCCCGCACGTTGCGGGAGCTCCATACCGCCATGTACTGATCCACATCGCGTAATCCAACCCGGGGCGTCCTGAGAGCAAAGGCCGTCGAGGTCGTCCACGGGAAGGTGCGGGTCGACACGACGGGACCATAGCGGGACGAGAACAACGTGCGGGTCACAGGCGCGCTGTCTTTTACCTCGACGCTCACGCTCGTGCGCGTCATGGGCTCATATGCTCCCTCATAAAGATAACGTGTCGGATCAGATGGATCGAGGGATAGCTCAAAGTATCCAAAGCGCCGCGCCGTGGAAACTGTATTGCTCCAGGCGAGGGTCTGAGTGTGCCCCATCCGAATGAGGGGCATGCCGATATAACTGACGCCCACCACATTCAGTTTTCCGGGAATGATAAAATGCGCCCTATAAAACCGATTGGGCCCCTCCCACGGATAATGAGGGTTGCCGAGCAGAACGCCACGACCGCCCTTGGTCGCTTCCCGGCCGATGCCATAGGCGTTCGAGCCGAGACCCTCGTCGACTTCGCGGGGATCTGGCGCGACAAAGGCGAGCGGCCCAGCGCTGCCAGGAGGCGATGCTCCCGCGACAGGGGCAATGAAACTGTCGATCGTCTGACCGACGAACATGTGCCTCCAGAAGTCCGTGTCAGACAACTCCCGCACCCAGGGCGCGCCCGAACACCTTGGGTCAGTGATGCCCGCCGCACCTGTATCGCGAAGATATCGATTAACCCCCGCGACATATCCCCGAACCAGGTCCCGGGCGTCTTTTGACGGCGTATCAGGCGAGGACGCCGGACCGCTCAGGAGAGCCTCGACCTGACCCGACTGATTGACAGCCTTGTGGTATATGTCGCTGAGGATGTTCGCATCCTTTTCACCCGGCCCGAAAAACCGGGCCCGTTCGCCCGATACAGTGACCATGCGATCGGCGATCTCACAGATGTTGTCTTCGGCGCTGGCAAGACCGAACCCGTAGCCCAGACCGGCGAACCCATCAGCCTTGATGTGAGGCACGCCGTAGGCGGTGCGTGTCACCTCCGCCGAAAGACCTCCGGCCCCTCCTCCGGCAGGCAGTGACGCACAGGCCGCCAGAGCGAGGCCCGCCAGGGAGGGGACGATCCACCGGCTGTTCATCAATCTCTCCTTCCGCCTATTCCAGCGACCCTACGGGGCCGATCCGTCACTTCACAGGGTCGCCGTTGACATCCACGATAACGATGTCTCCGATCCCCGCCTCGCGGACACCCGCTTCAATCTTCGCGCGATCACCGACAACCACCCACACCTGGCCCTCGTCGGGGATAAGCTCCCGCGCGGCCTGTCGAACGCCCTGCAGGTCCACGGACCGGAAACCCGCTGCATAACGATCGTAGTGATCGGCCGGCAGAGAAAACTGAGCGATATCGGCAAGAGAATCGGAAACAGCGGCATTGGTTTCCCAACGGCTGGAAAGACCGAGGATGAAGTTGGTTTTCGCCGTCTCCACCTCGGCGGCTGATGGAGGACGAGCGCCCACAACCTCGGACAGCTCGCGCCGGATCTCGATCAGGGCGCCTTTTGTCGCATCGGTCTGAACGGGGGCCTGAATGACGAAGGTCCTCGGACCGCGCCCCCCTCCCAGCGAAGAACGAGCGCCGTAGGACCAGCCCTTGTCCTCGCGGAGGTTCATATTCACGCGACTGGTGAAGACGCCGCCGAACAATGAATTGAACACGCCGAGACGGAAGTCGTCCTGCGGACGCCTCTTCGCCTGAGTCGATCCGACCAGAATGACCGACTGCAGAGACCCGGGACGGTCCACGAGATAGACCGTCGGACGACTGGGTCTGGCGGTCTGGGGAACATCCATCCGCCGTCCCTCGGCCGGCGCCCACGAGGAGAAGGCGGCCTCCAGCTTCGGCACGATCTCCTCAAGAGTTGTGTCGCCCACTACAACGAGCGTGGCGTTGTTGGGACCGAACCAGCGTCGGTGAAACCGGGCAAGATCCTCCCGAGTGATCGACGCCACGCTTTCCGGGGTCGGATTGCGGCCATAGGGATGGCCGGGGCCCCACACGATCTTCGAGAGGACACGTCCGGCGATTGCGTTCGGGTCCCGCAGGGCCTGACGAACGGACTGAACCTGCTGATCGCGCAAACGAGCAACATCGGCCTCGCTGAAGGATGGGTTCCGGACGACATCCGCAAAGATCTCAAGCACCGGATCCAGCGTCGCCTTGAGGGTCGACATCTCGACGACGGAGGTCTCCCCTCCTCCCCCGACAAACAGACCGGCCCCCAACCTGTCGAGCGCCTCGGCGATCTCCAGTCCTGTCCGCGTGGTCGTCCCTTCATCCAGAAGACTGACCGCCAGCGACCCCACTCCCTCAGTGACCGCTTCGAAGTCCTGAGGATGCCCGGTATCAAGCAGCATTCTTACAGAAAGAAGCGGCACGTCACCCCTCTCGGCGACCATCACCTTGACGCCATTGGACAGGACAGCCGTGCGATAGTCAGGGAAGTCTGCGTCTGCAACGGGACCGGGCACAGGAGGCGCGGATCGATCGACGGTTTCCCCGAACGCCCGATAGTCAGGGAACGGACGCACGATGAGAGTGTACGAAGCCGCATCCAGCCACTTTCGAACGGCGCCCGAGACCGCAGGCGAGGTCGCAGCCTCGAGGCGCGCCAATGACGCCTTCCACGCGCCGGCATCCCCAAGATAGGTCTCCCATGTCGCCAGAAGACTAGCCTTGGACGAAGCCCGTTCCATCTGCCGCACAATGTCAGCCACAGACTGAACCTGCAGTTTCGAAATCTCTGCAGCTGTGGGCCCCGCTTCAACCAGCCGTCCGAGCTCCTCGTCGATGACCCGCTCGATATAGGCAAGATCGGCATCGGGCTTTGCGGTCACGACAATCCGGAACTGACCGGAGATCTCACTTTGACCGTTTGACGCCGCAACGCTGGTAGCGATCTGCTCGTCATGGACCAGGCGTCGCGTCAGGCGAGCATTCTTGTCGCCCGCAAGCGCATAGGCCGCCACGTCGAGAAGCTCGCCTTCCGAATGACCGAGCTCCGGCACATTCCAGACCCGATAGATCCGCGGAGCCGCAACCCGATCAAACATCACCTCTCGCTGATCTTCAGCCAGTCTGGGCGTCCACGCCTTCGGGTGCGAGGGCGGCGGGCCGGGGGGTATCTCCCCGAAATACTTCTCCACCCTCGCCTTGGCTTCCTCAGGAGAGATGTCGCCAGCGAGAACCAGCACCGCATTGGCGGGCCCATACCAGGTCTTGAACCAGTCCCTGACATCGTTGAGGGTCGCGGCGTTAAGATCGTCCATGGATCCGATCACGGTATGTCCGTAGGGATGCTCCTTCGGATAGGTCGCTGAGACGATCTTGTTGTTGACCTGGCCGTAGGGTTGATTTTCCCCCTGACGCTTTTCGTTCTGGACAACCCCTCTCTGTTCGTTGAGGCGCGCCTGGTCGACGGCCCCCAGCAGATGCCCCATCCGGTCGGACTCCAGCCAGAGAATCGTATCCAGAGCCTCCTTCGGTACGGTCTGGAAATAGTTGGTCCGGTCCGTGCTCGTTGTTCCGTTCTGGTTCGTGGCGCCGATCTTCTGGGTGGCCTTGAAGAAATCGTCATTGAAGTTCTCAGAACCGTTGAACATCAAATGCTCAAAGAGGTGAGCAAATCCGGAGCGACCCTCCGGCTCGTTCTTGGATCCGACATGGTACCAGAGATGGAATGTCACTGTGGGCGTGCGGGCGTCCTGGTGAACCAGAAGGGTCAGACCATTGGCGAGAACGTATTTCGTGTAGGGAATGTCCAGCTTCATTGCAGCCAGGGGATTCACCGGAGCGGCCGCTTGCGTCGACTGGACAGGCAAGCCCTCTTCGGCAGCCGGCGTCGAGGCAGGCCCTGTGACGCAGGACGCCATTCCAGCAGCGAGACCCGCGAGGATCAGACCCCTTGCGCCCTGAACCATCACCCCAAACCCAGCTGACGACATCTGCCTTCTCCTTTTCGGCGTCGCACCGGAGATGGCTCGGCACGCCTCGACGTCCACATCGGACTGGCGCGCAGAGGTCCCCAGAGGCAACGAACCTTGACGCCATTAGACACGACCAGAACGACGGCGACAACTTCGATTGCGCTCGAGGAGAGCGCTCAGTCGCAGAGTGTCAGACCCCTTTCAAACCGTCACCTTGAGGCCCTGAAGGACATGCGGATCCGGTGATCGCCACCCCTCTCGGGCGAACGCTCGCACCCCGTCCTGGCCAGGACTTCCAGAAGCCCCCGACGGAGCGGAAAGAAAATATTTACACGTCCCCCCTATCGCCCTATACGCGCTTTGCCGGCGGACATCGGCTCGAGGCTCTGCGCCCTGATTCCACGTGGCGTCTGAACTTCCCGTTTGGGGTTTGGATGACGTGTGCGGGTTGAGGGGCAGACTTCAACGAGCTAGAGGCCCGTACTAACGCCGGATTGGGTTTAACAACTAACAGGGGTTTACGTGAATTGCTCACGTTTCATACGCCCCTGGACCTGGTCCGGGAACGACTCCCAGAAAAGCCGGTCGCATGCGTGCGTCCGGAAAGGGTGTCATTAGCGGCCTCATGGTTCCAGGAAAACTTCCCGGGTGAAGTGCTCTACGCCGTCAAGGCGAATCCTTCCCCCTGGGTTCTCGACGCTGTCTACGCTGCAGGCGTGAGATGGTTCGACGTCGCCTCCGAAGCAGAGGTGGACCTCATCGCATCCCGCTATCCGGATGCGACGCTGGCGTTCATGCATCCGGTCAAATCCCGGAAGGCTATTGAGCGGGCGTATTTCGACCGTGGGGTCAGGATCTTCGCGCTGGATTGCCTCGCGGAGCTTGAAAAGATCGTGGCGGCCACCGGCGGAGCGCAGGATCTGACCCTGGTGGTCAGGCTGGCGGTTTCCAACTCGGACGCCGGATACGCCCTCACAGACAAATTCGGCGCAACCGAGAGAGACGCAGGTGTCCTGCTGCAGAAAACCCGTCGGTTCGCGGATTGCCTGGGCGTGTCGTTTCACGTCGGGTCGCAATGCATGAGCCCGTCCGCCTATCGGGACGCGATGGCTCTGGCCTCCCGGGTGATTCTGAGAGCGGCCGTGACGATTGATGTTGTCGATGTCGGCGGAGGCTTTCCGAGCGCCTATCCGGGAATGTCCCCGCCGGACCTGTCAGCGTTCGTCGATGTGATCGATGAGTGCTTCGAGGACATGCCGGTGTTGATGAACGCGGATCTGTGGTGTGAACCCGGGCGGGCTCTGGTAGCGGAATCGAGTTCCATTCTCGCCCGCGTCGAGCTCGCAAAGCCCGGGGCGCTGTACCTCAATGACGGGGCCTATGGAAACCTGTTCGATGCCGCTCACTGCAAGTGGCCCTTTCCGGTCAAGGCGTTGAGAGCAAACGGGGAATTCGCAGAGGAAACGTCAGAGTTCAAACTCTACGGTCCCACGTGCGATTCCATCGACGTCATGGAGGGCCCCTACATCCTCCCTTCCGACATACGGGAGGGCGATTATGTCGAAATCGGCATGATCGGCGCGTACGGCGTCGCCATGGCGACCCGCTTCAACGGATGCGGAGAGACAGATACAGCCGAGGTCAAGGACGCTCCATGGACCTCGATGTACGGACAGCTTCCCGCTTCAACGGGCCGCGTCCTCGCCTTCCCGCGGCAGAAGCGGCTCAGAAAAGGCACCTGAAAAGCCTCGCCGGCCTCGAACCGAGGCCGGCGAGCGCCTGATCTCCAAGCGTTGGAGCTGGACCCGGCTTAGGCGAGCTTTCCGATAAAGTCAGCGTAGGTGAACCGCCTTACGACTTCATATCGACCGTCCTCATGCAGAACGGCGAGGTCAGGCAATGGCGCTCCGTTGAAGGTGTTGTTCTTCACGAACGAGTACTGGGCCATGTCCTCGAAGATCAGTCGATCGCCTGGCTCAAGCGGCCTGTCGAAGGAGTAGGTTCCGATCACATCTCCGGTCATGCAGGTCTTGCCGCCCAGAACGTAGGTATGCGCCTTCTCGCCGCTCCCGCCCGACCCGACGATACCGGGACGATAGGGCACCTCAAGAACATCCGGCATGTGACAGCTGGCGGACGCGTCCATGATCGCAAGGTCTGATCCGTTCCGATGAAGGTCGACCACTGTCGAAATCATATAGCCCGCATCCACGACCAAGCCTGCTCCAGGTTCGAAGTAGACGTCGACACCGAACTCGGTACGAAAGGCTCTCACTGCACGGATCAGGGCGTGAAGGTCATACCCAGGCTTGTTCAGGAAATGCCCGCCTCCAAAATTGACCGCCTTCACTCGTCGGACATACTCCCTGAAGCGGTTCGCAACATGCTCAATCAATCCGATTGAGCCGTCATGTCCCGACTCGCAGAGGGCATGAACATGAAGCGTGTGAACGCTCGTCCAGTCCACGGAGGAAAGCCCGTCCTGCGTCTCTCCAAAACGGGAGTTCGGCGCACAGGGATCATAAAGTGCGCCGCCCAGGGTTGCGTTGGAATATCCCGGGTTCAGCCTGAGGCCGATGGCATGGCCCTGCCCGAGAGCCTGAGCCTGATGAAGATGAAGCTGCCGGGCGGAGTTGAAGTAGACATGGCCAGCGACGTTTGAGAGCTCAGCCATCTCCGATGCCGTATAGGCTGGCGAATAGACATGAACCTCCTTGCCGAACGCGTCAGCTCCCATGCGGGCCTCGAACACGCCGCTTGCGGTCGTACCATCAAGGTATGGACGCATCATCGGAAAGACCGCCGGGAGGGCGAACGCCTTGGTCGCAAGAAGGACCTTGCAGCCCGCTTCCTTCCTTAACCGGTCCGCCGTCTCGAGGTTGGATCTGAGCTTGCGAAGATCCACAACGTAAGCCGGCGTCGGGACTCCTTGCGGGATGGCGGGGACCATGGGCTCAGGACTTCACTGCAAACAGATCTTTCTGATCCGCGACACGAATGTCCTGCACCTGCCACGGCAGCCCCTGGCGACCAATCTCTTCCATGAAGGGGGCGGACGGAAGCTGCTCGACGTTGAAGACGCCCTTGCCCTTCCAGAGCCCCTTGAACATCATCATGGCTCCAACCACGGGCGGCACTCCGGTGGTGTAGGAGACGGCCTGCGCCTTCACTTCCTTGTAGGCTTCCGCATGATCACACACATTCCAGATCATGGACCGCTTGGTACGGCCGTTCTTCACGCCCTTGAAGATGACGCCGATGGATGTCTTGCCGTGATAGTTCTCCCCGAGAGACGATGGCGGGGGCAAGAGCTCTTTGAGAAATTCGATCGGAATGACCGGATGTCCCTTGTACATCACCGGATCGATCCTGGTCATGCCGACCCCAACGAGGACGTCGAGATGCTTGATGTAGTTGTCTCCAAACGTCATCCAGAAACGGATCTGCTTTAATCCCTTTATGTGTTTCACGAGGCTTTCCTCTTCCTCGTGATAAATCAGATAGCTCTTGCGAGGCCCGACCTCGGGATAGTCGATCATGCAGGAGATCGAGAGCGGATCGATCTCGATCCACTTTCCGTCCTTCCAATACTTACCTCGCTGGGTGACTTCGCGCAGGTTGATCTCCGGGTTGAAGTTCGTTGCGAACCCCTTGCCATGATCGCCTGCATTGCAGTCGATGATGTCGATCGTCTCTATCTCGTCAAACAGGTGCTCCTGCGCATAGGCGCAGTAGATGTTGGACTGACCCGGATCGAAGCCGCACCCGAGAACCGCCATCAGTCCGGCTTCACGAAACGGCTTGTGATAAGGCCACTGCCATTTGTAAGAGAACTTCGCTTCCTC